>JAYTLZ010000052.1:0-2961 GCA_043728995.1 Minisyncoccota bacterium | reverse complement strand
TTACCCCCGGCCCCCCGCTTCCTTGTATGTCGCACCCGTCGTATACACGTCGTCTACGATAAAGAAGTAGGCGAGTCTTGCATCCTCCTTGGTAACATGCGCGCGCATAGTGCCCTTTATGGTCTTGAACCTGCTTCCTCTGCTGGAAAGGTCATGTAATCGCTTTGTCTTGGCAACTTTTTCCAGGCAGGGGAAGATTTGTGCAGGATATTCTGGTCCGATTCTTCTATAAATCTCTTCCGCAAGCACCTTTGCGTGCTCAAATCCCTTTTCCTTTGTCTTGGAACGGTGCTGCGGCACGGGAACGAGGTAGAACACCGCGGATTCGTCGCGCCGCAGCATCTCATCCATCATGACGTGCATCCAATCAGCGATCTTTTTGCCAAACAACCTGCCGACGTCGCGATTGCACCGCTCCTTCAGCTCGATGACGCAATCCTTCACGAACGGATCCTTATAATAATACGGAGAGAAGACACGCTCCTGCTTTTGCATTCGAGGTGTCAGTCGTCGCTCCAATTCCAGCTGCGTGCAGCTTGCCAGATACTTTTCCAAATGTGTTTGTGGAAAAATCATCTCTAAAAGCACAGTTAGAATTTTGTTTACCATATCTCAATGGTATACTGTATGCATATATCTATGGCTACTTTTCTTGATACTTTCTTTAAGGGTTTTTCAAAAAGTAAGAGTCCGAGCGTAATCGGCATCGATGTTGGCTCTGCTTCAATCAAAATCGTTCAGCTCAAAAGGCAGAAGGGACGTGCCGTTCTGGAAACGTACGGGGAAATCGCCCTTGGTCCGTATGCGGGAACACAGATCGGCCGATCAACCAAGCTCCCAGCCCAGAAGGTTGCCGAGGCACTCGTTGACGTCATGCGCGAGGCCAGTATTACCACAGTCGATTCCGCAATCTCGATTCCTATGCGATCAAGCATGGTCTCTATCATCAGGCTACCCAAGATGCCCGACAAACAGATGGGACAAATGGTGCCAATCGAGGCCCGCAAGTACATTCCCGTACCGATCTCGGAGGTATCACTCGACTGGTTTGTCATTCCGACCCTTGAAAATGAGGACGAACAGATGGAAGAGGTTGACGGAAAGAAGGTGACGACAACCGACGTGTTAGTAGTCGCTATCCATAACGACGTGTTGAACGACTACAGCTCGATAGTTGCAAATGCGAAACTCAATACCACGTTCTTTGAGATCGAGATGTTCAGTACTATCCGTTCCGCAATCGATCCCGAGGACGCGACCAGTTCGGTGCTGGTATTCGACATGGGCGCTGCGGCAACTAAGATGTACATCGTTGAGCGAGGAATTATCAAGGAGTCGCACAGTATCAGCAAGGGATCGCAGGACATTACCCTCAATGTTGCCAACGCGATGAACATTCCAGTTGAGCATGCCGAAAAGCTCAAGCGAAACTTCGGACACAACACTCCAGATCAGGACAGAAAGATCGGGGAACTCGTAGACCTTGCACTTTCACCCATCTTTGCACAGGCAAACGCGACGATCGTCAGTTACGGACGCAGATACAATAAGGTCGTAGCCAAGATGGTGCTTGTGGGAGGCGGCTGTCTTTTGAATACGTTTTCAGAAAAGGCTACCGCAAAGGTCGGCATTCCTGTTCAGGTAGCACAGCCGTTTGCGCGCACAGAGACGCCCGCATTCCTTCAGGACATCCTCAAGCAGACCGGCCTTGCGTTCACGACTGCGGTAGGACTTGCGCTTCGCAAGCTGCAGGAGATAGAAAGTTAATAAAATCTATTGTGACTTCTGAAAAACAAACTATAATAAGAAAGAAATATGGACAGCCAATTTAAAACCTCTTTCATACCGAAAAAACCAATCGAGACTTCGATTGATTTGTCGTCAACGCCGCGCAAGCCGCACAAGGTTGGACAAACAATTTTTTCGGTAGTAGGAACTTTCGTCTTTATCGCGACGCTTGCAGCATACGGAGCGTCTATCGCATGGCAGTACAAACTCAAGTCGCAGATTGCCGGACAGCTCGAGAGCCTTCAGAAGGCCAAGCAGGAATTTGACGAAAAGTTCGTGCAGGATGCCTCGCGACTTGATACTCGAATCGAGCAGGGAAGCAATATTTTGGATAACCACGTGTCTCCTTCCGCCCTGTATGGCATGCTCGAGGAATATACCTTGCAGACAGTTTCCTTCAAACAGTTCACCTTTTTTGATAATCAGGACGGTTCACTTACGATCTCCGGTTCCGGAGATGCCGCGCGATACGAGACAATTGTTCTGCAGTCAGACGCATTCGGAAAGAGCGGGTACCTGCGAAACGTGATATTTACAAACCTGGCCCCGACAGTCGACAACGGTCCTATAGGCTTTTCCTTTGAGGCGACCCTTAACCCGTCACTTGTCCTCTATCGTCAGTCTTTCCCGATCGTAACAAACGAAGAACAATAATATGAAAAGTCTTACGCCCATCATCCTCATACTTCTTTCCGTAGGAATCTTCTTTTTCCTCATTGATCCACAGTACAAGAAAGTCCAGGAACTCCAGGCCGAAGTGGAGGAGAATGACAGGACGCTTGAGATCGCGGCCAAGCTGCGAGCCAAGCGTGACGAGCTGCGTGAGAAGTTCAACAGAATCTCACAGGAGGAAAAGGACCAGCTGGAGAAGCTCCTGCCTGACACTGTGGATAATGTGCGACTTATCATCGACATCAATAACATCGCAGAGAAGTCCGGCATCGTCATTCGGAATATCAGCATCAATACTGACGAGGGTAGCAATACCACATCAGGCACGGTTCGCTCGGGAGGCTCATCATTCGAGGGGATTGCAGGGGAGGACGCAATCAAGTATGTTGACTCATCCAAGATCGGGATCATTTCATTCTCGTTCTCCGTCTCCGCCAAGTACGAGGTGTTCCTTGATTTCCTAAGGCAGCTCGAGGAGTCACTTCGAATCGTCGATATTCG
>JAYTLZ010000051.1:0-1986 GCA_043728995.1 Minisyncoccota bacterium | reverse complement strand
CCTTCTCACGCATGCGCTTTGCAACCATTCGCATCTGTCCTCCCTTGTTGGCAAAGAAGTTCGCCTTGTCCTTGTTGGCCTGGATCTCCTTGGAGAGCTGCGCGTTCTTTCGGTTCTCCTTCTCGATTCGTGCGGTGATTTCTTTTAGCAGGTCGAAATAGTTTCCGACATACTGCTCAACCTTCCGCGTATAGACGTCCAGATAGAGAACGCCGTCCGAAAATGAGTTAAGGAACTCGGCATCATGAGAAATCACAATGACAGTCTTCTTGTATTCCTTGATAAAGTCGGTAAGGTGCGCGATACCTGACTTATCGAGGTTGTTCGTCGGCTCGTCCAAGAGGAGCACGTCCGGATTCTGGATAAGTGCAGAGGCAAGAAGAAGTCGTGCCTGCTGTCCGCCTGAGAAACTCTTGATCAGACGGTCGTGCGGAGCGATGAGGTTCACCGTCTCAAGTACCTCGTCGATTCGCGGGTCGATATCGTACACGACCTTGTCGAAGCACTTCTGGAAGAATTCCCGAACGGTCAGCTCAAGTTCCGGTCGCGCGATTACTTGTCGTGATACAGCAATTGATACCCCGCTCACAATATTGATCTTCCCCTCCTCTGGCTTGAGCTCGCCCGTGATCAGCTTGAAGATCGTACTCTTGCCGGCACCGTTCTGACCCATGATGGTCAGCTTGCTCTGCTTACGAATAAGAAAAGACACCTCCTCCAGAATGGGCTTGGTGTGTCCGTATTCAAACGAGACCTTCTCAAAACGTACGATCGCTTCCTCTTTTGACATGGGGGTTAGCATACCAGAAACTGGACAAAACTCCTAATGCGTTTCGTAGAATTGTATGGGATAACAGAAGGCGCCGGCGGGAATATTCCCGCCGGCGCCTTCACTCACCTACTTCTTTGGAGCCTCCTTCTTAGGCTTCTTCTTTTCCTTTCTTTTGTCTTGTCCTTTTGCCATATGAATGTTGTTACCTTATATACATACATTGTCTCGCGTCCAGGTGGAATGTAAAGGTGTTGATAAGTCACGCAATGAGCGTGACCTTGTGTTAGTTGACATTTATGCATAAATAGTGTATGATTATGCAGATTTTGTCCGCACAATGCTGGCAAATCGCTGTACATCACACGCACCCACATCCACAAATGAAACTGATCAAGAAAGGCCATCAGCGTCTCTTTTTGAAAATCTGCGCCCTTTTTGGGAACATGATCTTCAGCAAGCCGTTTGCCATTCTGTCCGCAATTGTCTTCATCTACACGCTTGGAGGCCTCACAGCCCACAAGGTAGCAGACGAAGCGATTGCATTCGGAAACCGTTGCACCGATAAATGCAATGGATACCTGGAGGACACTGCGGTCGCCTTCCGGCTCGAGAAGCCCACTACCGAAATCGAACTGCCACAGGAGTTCGTTCCGAAGGCGGTACTCGTAGACGGAGTCCTCACTCCTGAAGGCAACGAAGAATATTTCCTCCAGGACGGCACTGTCCTGCCTCCACCGGAAGGATCGGAAGCCGAACAGATGCAGGTCAACCTGCCAGCGTACTGAACTGTTCAGATCAAAACACCCGCGTCCCCTCTTTCCAGGCGACGCGGGTTTTTCTTTATTTAAAATAGATTACTGCAATCGGGATTTCTCAAACGCGTCCACGATCGTACCGACGACATCCGATAATCCCGGAAGCAACCCGAGCAAGTTGAGAAGCGTGCTACCCACCAGCACTAGCAGCGTTGCACCAACAAGAATTCCCATACCCCTGAGCATGCCGCCAAAGAATAGGTATAACGCCAAATAATTTTTGTTCACTTCCTCCAGCAGCTCTCGTAGCTTTTTTATCTCTGCTGTAAGTTCTTGGTTTTCCATGTGTGAATGATAGCATGCAGTTTAAAAAGAAAAAGCGCCGTACCCGAAGGTCGTGCGCTAGGTAACTATGTTCTGCTGGTCACACAATGTCGCAAGTGCTGCAAAGCCCGCAAG
>JAYTLZ010000050.1:0-1026 GCA_043728995.1 Minisyncoccota bacterium | reverse complement strand
CTCCTCATCCATCTCGTCGAGTTCTTCTTGGGTTCTTTTCGATCCTCGTTTCATAGTTCCAAAAAACGCGAGGATATCGCTGTTGTCTTTGGGCATAATGCGCACTGCGATGGTGTGTTTCGTATCAATCTTGTTGTCGCGAACGATGTCTGCTGGCAACACGATGCCGAGGGAATTGCCCCACTTCTTAGGTTTCGCTTCAAACGAGGTCGTCATAGAGTTAGGCTGTGTGTCTAACTTAATTATACTTCCGGTTTCTGAAGACATGTTTAATCAATTATTTTTGAGCTTCATATAGCTTTACCGTCGGAAACCGAAAGTATTCCGGCGTCTGCGAAAGTGTGCCGCCAGCCCCGAAACTATATAAACCGTTGACGGTGCCTCCCTTCGGTTGACGCACCTGTCATCTAACGGTAGGATCTTAGCCTTCCAAGCTAATCGTCCGGGTTCAAATCCCGGCGGGTGCATTGCGTACAGTAAAACCACGGCTCTCCATTGTTATCATAACGCTGAACGAGGAGAAACGTCTCCCGAAGCTTCTCGCGTGTCTTACGAAGCAAACATTCCAGGACTTTGAAGTAATTGTTGCTGACGCGAAGAGTACAGACAGAACGCGCACAATCGCGAAGAAGTGGGGTGCGAAAGTCGTCGAAGGCGGTTTGCCCAGCAAAGGGAGAAATGCAGGCGCCGCGGTTGCTCGTGCCAATCTTATCCAGTTCTTTGACGCTGATGTTGAGCCAGCACCTGATTTTCTTCAAAGAAACGTTGCGGCATTCAATCAACATTCTCTCTTCGTGGCGTCAACGCGTAGTAGCCCTTCTTCAGGAAGTTTTGCAGGGCACTTCTTCTACGCTTGGTGGGATGGTCTTGCGTGGGCTGCTCAGCGTATTAGGCCGTATGCAGCAGGGTACTCCTTACTTGTTCGTCGTAGTGCGTTTGAACGTGTTCGTGGTTTTAATGAAAGAATACGGTTCGCTGAGGATATAGAATTTGCGCGACGCGTAGCACGTCTTGGTCAGTTCGGTA
>JAYTLZ010000049.1:0-6494 GCA_043728995.1 Minisyncoccota bacterium | reverse complement strand
ATTTCTCCAAGCCTGTATGTACTGGAGGTGCCAGCCGGATTCGTACAGGACAAGGCACTCAAGATTGGCGATAAGATTGATTTTTATTAAAGTCGTTGTATAATGCAAAGGCTCGATGATCGCTGCATGTCTTTTCATGCAGAGGAAAGTCCGAACATGGGCACGGCAACGTGCAGCAATGTAGTGGGTAATACCCATCGGCGGACCGGCTTTGCCGGCCCGCCCGAGGTGCGAGCAGAGACGCCTGCGACCGAAAGGTCAGGGACTCCTTCGGGAGTAATCGCATGGAGACATGCGGGTGAAACGGCCAAATCCTTACATCCATGCAAGATCGTGCCGATGACGATTCACTTCGACATCGGAGAATCGCTTGAGCCCCCGAGCAATTTGGGGCCTAGACAAATGATCATCCGTCGGCTTCGGCCGACGACAGAATTCGGCTTATGAGCACACAAATGAGAAACCCATGGGGAAATCCCGTGGGTTTTTCTATGGTCTTTGGTATACTTGGTGGAAAGCCATTATTATTTTTACACAGGTATGCAAACATCAAAAATCACAACAGTGGGTCAGTTTTTATTTCTCCTCTCCTTCTTTCTCATAGTCAATCTATTCCTTCCTCTTAACGCGATCGCACTTGAGCCGCTCAAGACCTTGGTCATCCTGGGGCTCGGAGTTCTGCTGGGCATGGGGTTCCTGATCCACAAGATCAAGAAGAACTCATTTTTTGTAACCACCAACCTGTTGTGGATGTCTGTAGGGGCGATTCTGCTTTCTTCCCTCCTTTCGACCATATTCTCGGGCAACCCGGGAATCTCACTCTTTGGTCGCCAGATCAACCTGACGTCCCTGATCAGCATCTTTCTTTTGTTTGCTCTTTCATACGGAGTAATGTCGTTGTTTGCCGACGCCAAGCAGAAGGGCAGGTTCTTTTTGGTAACGTACACTACGATTATTTTCTGTGTTTTCATCCACCTGCTCAACATTCTGCTGCCTTTTTTCCCAAGCATGGGATTCTTCGTCAACAATACGATCAATACGATCGGAAAGTGGTTTGACCTAGGACTTCTGTCACTGTTCGGAGCCCTGTCGTCCGTTCTCGTGCTTCAGTTCCTCAAGCACTCAAGGTTCTACACGATTCTTGGATGGGTCGGGTTCGGCCTCTCTCTTGCGCTGATGCTGCTCGTGAACTCACTTCTGATCTGGTTCCTGGGTGCCGGATTCGCATTGATATACATCGTACTCAACGCCATCATCCAGCATGACGCGCTTGTGCACAATAGGATGTCCTATCCTGCACTGGCGATTATGGTCGTCTCTATCATCCTGATACTCATTGGAGGAAAGGTCGGTACGCTCTCAAACGAGTTCTTCGGATTCCAGTACGAGGAAGTGCGACCGACGCTCCCAAGCACGATTGAGGTAATCGGCGACACGCTCAAGTCAGATCCTATCGTAGGAGTCGGAGTAAACAGGTTCGAAGTGTCGTGGCTGCAGAACAAGCCGCTGAGTGTCAATGAGTCCAACTTCTGGGATACTGACTTCAGGCACGGATACTCCAACCTGATGTCGATTCCGGTTACGCACGGTATTCTTGGAATGCTTGCATGGCTGTTCTTCCTGGTCATGGTCTTCTACTACGCGTTCAAGCTCATGTTCGTGCCCCTCGAGCAGAAGTCTGATCTCTTCATTCATCTGTATTCGACACTGGGCGCACTTTTCTTCCTTATGGCGATGCTTCTGTATGTTCCTTCGGTCGTGCTTACGGCACTCTTCTTTATCTTCTTCGGATTCTTCCTGTCCAACCTAAACGGGGTCGGACTTACCCGATTTCGAGAAGTGCACATTGACAAGAGTCCGCGAATTTCATTCGCGTACATCCTGTCACTTGTCGTGCTCCTGATCGTATTCATCTACGCAGGCTACATTATTGCCAGTCAGTATGCGTCGCGCGTCCTGTTTGATCGCACAACAGCGGAGTACGGAAGAACCGGCGACATCGCATCTCTTGAGGCAAATATTCAGCGAGCAATGTTCATCTACAGTTCCGATACCTATCTAAGAGCGCTCGCAGAAGCGGGCCAGGTGAAAATCGACAGCATCCTGCAGGACCAGACCGTCTCACAAGAGCAGGCGATCGAGAGATTTACCGCCACGCTCAGGTCAACGGTTGGATACGCGCAGAACGCAATCGCATACGACCCTCAGTCATACGCGAACAGGCTGATGCTTGCATCGATCTACAAGAGAATCGTGCCGCTGCAGGTTCCCGGAGCAAAGGACGAAGCGCTTAAAGTATTGACCGAGACTGAGGCACTTACTCCTAACAATCCGAGCCTCTATCTTGAGAAGGCGCGCGTGTACTCACTTGCAAAGGAATATGATCCTGCAATCGACGCAATCCGAAAGGCCGTTGAGTTGAAGCCGAACTACATTGATGCCGTGTTCCTTCTTTCCCAGATTCAGGTAGAAAAGGGCGAGATCGACCAGGCGGTAAACAGCATCCAGGCCGCGCTCGGTGTCGCACCAAGAAACCCGAATCTCCACTTCCAGCTCGGACTCCTCAAGTACAACCAGCAGAGGTACAGCGAGTCGGTAAGGTCATTTGAGAATGCAGTAATGCTTTCCCCGTACTTTGGAAACGCCAAGTACTTTCTCGGGCTAAGCTACTACCAGAATGGAAATACTCCTTTTGCCATAACGCAGTTCGAGAATCTGGAGCAGATGTATCCTGAGAACAGCGAGGTGAAGTTCGTGCTAGGCAACCTGAGGGCCGGTAAGGCTCCGCTCGACGGGGCACAGCCGCCGCTTGATGAGAATCCAGAGGACCGCGAAGAACTTCCGGTAGATGAGGAGGATCCCGTTGTCGACGAGGATGCCGAAGTTGCGGAGTAACCCAGAAATGAAAAAGAATGGTTAAGAAAATTCGCAACCTACTGAACACGGAGATCCAGGGACTGCACCAGGCTGCATACGTGCTTGGTGCCTTCTCTATTCTGTCGCAGGTGTTCGCGCTTGTCCGTGATCGCATGCTCGCGGCAACATTCGGTGCGGGAACGGAGCTCGATGTCTACTACTCGGCGTTCAGATTGCCGGACATGCTCTTCGTGCTGTTGTCGACCTTCGTGGCCGTTTCGGTACTTGTGCCGCTTATCCTTGAGAAGCAGGAGAATGGGGAGGAGATGAGGCGCTACTTCAACTCGATATTCACGTTCGTCATGCTGATTGCGGCCGTGTTCTTTGCTGTCGCGTGGATCGGTGCGCCGTACTTTTTGAAAGCGATCGTGCCGGAGATCTATGCGGTGCAGTCGGGTAACCTTGTGTGGATGACTCGGATTCTTTTGCTTCAGCCACTCTTATTGTCATTGTCGAGTTTCTTTGGAAGTTTTGCGCAGGCCAATAGGAGATTCCTGGCATACGCAACCAGTCCGGTCGTGTATAACGTCGGAATAATTCTTGGAGTAGTCTGGCTGTATCCGATGTTCGGACTGGTCGGGCTTGCATATGGTGTGGTGCTTGGTGCGCTTCTGCATGTCGGGATTCTCATCCCTGTCGTGCTTCGCGATTATGTTCCGAGGTTCTCGCGAATCAATCTGCGTGACATACGGTTCTTGGTCGGCAATTCCATTCCGCGAACGTTCGCGATGCTTTCCAACCAGATTTTGCTGATCTGCATGACGTTCTTTGCCGGAATGCTCGCCGCTGGATCCATTTCAATATTCAGTCTGTCATACAACCTGCAGTCGGTACCGATGGCGATTATCGGCGTCAGCTATTCATTGGCAGCGTTTCCGAGTCTCGCGCTCCTGTTCCAGGAAAAGAAGATGAAGAAATTCTACGAGCTGCTTTCCGGGACGATTCGTCACGTGTTCTTCTGGGCTTTGCCCGTCGTCGCGTGCTTTATCGTGCTGCGTGCGCAGATCGTGCGTGTGATCCTGGGGTCAGGTAACTTCGACTGGAACGAGACGATTCTCGTTGCGGCTGCGCTTGCGATCTTTACGCTGTCACTGGTAGCACAAAGTTCGTCGCAGGTACTGATCCGCGCGTTTTATGCCATGGGAAAGACTCGGTACCCGTTCTTCTGCGCAATCACGTCCGTTGCCGCGACGCTCGGGTTCCTGGCGTTGCTTCTGATTCCGAACCTTCTTTCTTTTGACATGGTCGTGTACCTTGAGGCACTTCTCAAGGTGGACATTGTCGCTTCCAGCATGATCCTGGTGCTGCCGATCGGGTTCACAATAGGGCAGTGGGTGCAGTTTGCGTTGCTCCTCTTTGGGATCGGCGGACTGAAGACGATTTTCTCGAAGCAATTCTTTACGAGCTTTTCGCAGAGTGCGGCCGGTGCCGCGATCATCGCGCTTGTCAGCTACGTCTCGCTTGATTTTTTGAGCGGCGTGTTCGACCTCGATACCTTCGTCGGTATCGCGTCGCAGGGAATCATCTCCGGAGTGATTGGACTGGCTGCAGGATTCTCGTTCCTTGTCGTGATCGGTAACAGGGAGGTCATGACGGTACTTCATACTGGTATCCGCAAGATCAAGGGTGTACCAGCACTGCAGCCGGAGGTGAAGGAGGAGTTGTAGGTTGTTGCAACAAAAACCGCCTCCTATTTTCATAGGGGCGGTTGCTGAATCGGAAATTGATTTAGACAATACAGTGCGAAAATGAAACAAGTTCCAATTCGGGGGAAGAGTTTATATCCTGGATGAACGAAGTCACGCACTCTTCAATGTCGTGGTTGCCGTTGACATTGCGGATGCGGATATGGGTCTTGAGACCCTCGAGATCTTTCGTGATGATGATCATGTGGAGCGTTTTCACGTAGTGTACTTTTGGTTGTTTTTTAAATATTAACACTATATACAATACTTGTCAAGTAAATTAGTTACATATTGTTTGACACATTTTATTGAGTAGGTTGAAAAATAAGGATTTTTCAGTATAATGTGCAAATCATATGAATCTCGCCCATATTCGCAATTTCAGCATCATCGCCCACATCGATCACGGTAAGTCCACGCTGGCTGATCGTATGCTTGAATTGACCGGAACGGTAGACAAGCGAAAGATGCAGGACCAGGTCCTCGACAGCATGGAATTGGAGCGTGAGAAGGGGATTACCATTAAGATGACCCCTGCCCGCATGGACTACACGTACAAGGGCGAGGACTATGTCCTGAACCTGATCGATACCCCTGGACACATCGACTTCTCTTATGAGGTATCGCGTGCCCTGAAGGCCGTGGAAGGCTCTATTTTGCTCGTGGATGCCGCTCAGGGCGTCCAGGCTCAGACACTGACAACTCTTGAAATGGCCCGCAAAATGGGGCTTGTAATCATACCCGTGCTTTCAAAGGTGGACTCGCCGAACGCGCGTATCGATGACATCAAGATCGAGCTGGCCGAGCTGCTTGGCTGTGACCTGGATGACATCATCGAGACCTCCGGAAAGACGGGCTTTGGCGTGGACAATCTCCTCCAGACTATTATAGAAAAGGTGCCCGCACCGCACGTAGAGATGCCAAGTCCTAAGGACCTGCGCGCACTCGTGTTCGACTTTCAATATTCAAACCATCAGGGAGTGATCGTGTACACGCGGATCTTCGACGGAGAGGTTGTGTCGGGATCCAAGCTGCGATTCAAGATCGCGAACGAGTCATTCATCACGAACGAAGTGGGAATCTTTTCTCCTGCCATGGAAAAGCGCGACAAACTGACTGCTGGTGAGACCGGATACATCGTGACGGGTATCAAGCGGCCTGGAGTCGCAAAGGTCGGAGACACGATCGTGTACGACAGCAACCCTATCGCGGAGCTTCCCGGATACGAGGAACCGAGACCTGTCGTGTGGGCAAGTATCTTCCCTGAGAGTCAGGACGAGTTCGACATGCTGCGAACGGCGCTTGAGAGACTCAAACTGTCTGACTCGTCATACATGTTCGAGGAGGAATCATCCGGAACACTTGGACGAGGATTCCGCTGCGGATTCCTTGGAATGCTTCACCTGGAGATCATCACCGAGCGACTGATGCGCGAGTTCAGTCTGGAACTGGTGGTGACGCTTCCGACAATTAACTATCTGGTAAAGACCAAGGGCAAGCCCGAGAAGCTGATCTACTCGCCGACACTGTTTCCGGATCACGGGGAGGTGGAGTGGGTGAGGGAGCCGTGGGTGAACGCCAATATCATGGTACCCAGCGAGTATGTCGGTACGCTGATGCAGGTTCTGTATATCCATGAGGCATCTGTGACGGAGACGCATACGGTTGGAGGGCGACAGTCGATCCTGTTTGTCATGCCGCTGCGCGAGCTGATGCGAAACTTTTTTGATGAAATAAAATCAGCTTCGTCCGGATACGCGTCGCTCTCATACGAGATTGGCGAGTTTAGGGATGCCAGCGTGACCAAGATGGAAGTGCTCGTTGGTGAAGAGGTCTATCCTGCCTTTACGCGAATGGTCGCGACTATCCGCGTGGACGAGGAGGCGCAGAAGA
>JAYTLZ010000048.1:0-14800 GCA_043728995.1 Minisyncoccota bacterium | reverse complement strand
TTTGGAAGAACCGGCTTTGCGATATCCTCGTCTGGACACACGATCTTGTTGATCATGTATCGAGTCGTCAGATATACGTATCCAGTCGGAACGTCCTTGCTCTCGTGAAGACCTGCGTCTACCCAAGGCTTTAGAACCTCATCCTTGTACTTGAGCTGGAAGGCGTTCACGGCATCGTGAGTCATCTGTCCAAAGAATCCAGTAACAGGAAGTGAGATGTTAAGCTCAGCGTTCAGGAACTCCTGAAGCTGCATAACCTCGGCAACGTCATTAGCCCAACCGATTCGCATGTATGTAGTCAGGAATGGGCATGATCCCGTGAAGGCTCCAAGAACCTCTCCCTGAGGAGCCGGTCGCTTTGAAGACTTCTTCTGTCCGGATGATCCGCGAGATGATGAGTTGTTGTCATCGTCATCGTTGTCGTTGTCGTTGTCGTTATCAGAACCACCGTTGTTTCCTCCGTTATCCTCTGGAGTAACGAACGCTGCACAGTCTGTGTCAGCAAGGTCGATAGCTCCGTTGTCGTTGTTGTCGATCCCGTCAGCACAAAGCACTGCGGTGTTCTCTGGAACGATTACAACTTCTACTCCAACAAACGCTGCACAGCTAGGATCTGCAAGATCCGTGCTTCCGTTATCGTTGTTGTCGATTCCGTCAGCACATAGCTGAGCGGTGTTCTCGGCAACTGGTACAACCTCAACCACTACGAACGCGGCGCAGTCAGTGTCAGCAAGGTCAGTCGCTCCGTTGTCGTTGTTGTCGATTCCGTCAGCACATAGCTGAGCGGTATTCTCGGCAACTGGTACAACTGCAGCAACCTCCTCAACTACGAACGCGGCACAGCTAGGATCTGCGAGATCCGTGCTTCCGTTATCGTTGTTGTCCACTCCGTCTGAACACAGCTGAGCCGTGTTCTCCGAAGTTACGACAACTGCAGCCTCGATTACTACTTCAGCCTCTTCCGATGATACGGTTGAGACAGTGAGTCCGAAGGCTACGAATGCCAATGCAATGAGCATTGAAATACTTTTAATTTTCATACTAAATAATTGTTAACTAATACATTACCCCTGGTAATAATCTGACATTACCACTCATAGATTAATCTGTCAATAGACACGGCCAAAAGAAAAGAAAAAGCGCCAACCCCGTAGGGCTGGCGCTTTATACCGATAATTCGGCAAAACGCTTGGTTTTGAAGCCCTTTCCTACCAGACGAAGCGGTAGAAACGCTTCTTGTTGCCAGTAAGGTTGGGGTGCGACTGGCTCGCTGGATACAGGGCGATGGTCGCCTCGATCCATCCAGAGTTCCACTGGGAATCGAACGGCGGGTACGGGACGTACGAGTTCGCTGGAATCGGCGCACTGTACCAATTGATCAGATTTTCACTGACCTCGAGCCGGTAGTTGTCGGGGTATACCCGGACATCCACCCGTGTTTGCTCGATCGGCACGGTGTACGTGTACGACACGCTGTTGTAGACGAACGTCATCGTGAGATCACGCTCCAGTCTGTATGACTCGCCTACGTGGGTGAAGAACGGCCGTGAAGCCGTTCCCAGCGTGACTTCCTGGTCGGTGAGCACAAAGCTCGCCACACTGTCCACTTGCGTCCCAATGGTCTGGGTTCCATTCAAGGAAACCCGGGTACCACCGGTGTTGCGGTTCAGCATGTCGGGACGAGAGCTGTCGCCGGGCACGTTATACGCACCAAGGCTCTGGTTGTCCCAGACAAGTCCGGCGTTGTGGTAGAGCCGATACCGGTTGAACGTGAACGTAAAGTCGTTCACGGCAACAGGCGTCGTGCCATCGGTCGAACTGACGAAGCTGAGCTTCAGGGCAGCACCGATCTTGGTGATACCCGCGGCTTCTGCCATGGTCTTCTGATGGTACCGGACAGGACTGCCGTTAAGGGCTGCCTCGTCGGCGGTTCCGTTGATGACTCCGACGGCCACCACTTTGATGATGGGCTGTTGGGCGGAAGCTTGGCTAGCAGCCAAGCATAGACTGGCGATAGCCAGGGTTACGGTCTTCTTCATGGTTTCGTGTCTTTCTGGGGTTGGATAGAACGACCACCTTTTGGGTGAGTCTGTTTTGGATATTACATATAAAATTGAGAAAGTCAAGTTTTTCACTTTGACCCGCTGGCCCTGTGTGTCTGTAATGAAGCCAGAATCAGACTATTCCAAAACATAAGACGGATACGTAACCAAAACATTACAGAGCTTTGTTGGCGATATATTAAACATATTCTGCTAAATTAAGGATTATATGAGCTTGGCACGATTTCCTATTCCTACAGTAGGATACACGGCATACCCAAATCACCGGTTGTAAAATCCCAACCCCAATTTCTGAGAGGGCTGTATTTTAGACCTAAGTTTGGATCCACGCCTAAAAAATAAAATGTCTAGCAATAACACCGTTACAGGAATACGATGTTCCGTCGTAATAATAAAGTAGGTCAGAACCCCAATCGTCAGGAAAGGGAGGAGCTTGGAATTTTGTAATATACTCACAAATCATCTTTTATGTGTATTTTTTACAAAAACCACGGACATCTTCGATGTCCGTGGTTTTTTAACGACAATTAATCTAGTTCAATACAGGCATTGCTATCTCAGCCGTTGGGCAAAGGAGTTTGTTTATCGTGTACTGAGTAGTCTTGTACACGTATCCGGTTGGAGCACCCTGAGCGGGATGCATCCCGAGCTCTACCCATGGCTGCAGTATCTGATCCTTGAATTGAAGTTGGAACTTCTTAACCGCTGCGTCAGTCAATGGTCCGAAGTAACCAGTTATTGGCAACATTGCGCCAACGTGCTGATTCAAAAATATTTGCAGTATTTTAACTTCCTCTGGATCGTTAGCCAATCCAATTTTCATGTATGTCGTGAGCATGGTGCACGTACCTGAATCAGTCGTAGCGCCCAGAACCTCTCCTTGAGGTGCGGTAGGCAGAACTACAGGTGATGGCGTATTCCGAGAACCTCCTGATCTCGAGCCTCCTCCTCTTCGTGATGAAGAAGTGGTTTCAACCACTGTCTCCTCTATCGTTTCAGGAGTAGTATCGGTTGTTCCAACGGTAGTTTCCTCTTCACCAAATTCGTCACTTGGCTCTTCTGAAGTCGGATCGCCAACCGTAGTCACTTCCTCACCAAACTCATCCTCTCCAGCAACTTGATTCTCGGAAGGTTCTGTACCGACTCCTGTTCCCTCTTCCTTAAAATCATCCTCGGAAGTATCCGAAGCAAGACCGCCAACAGCAGTCTCCTCCTCCTCAAACTCATCCCCTGTTGTAAGAGCGAACGCAACTGATGTCAGTGCGACAACTCCGAACAGCACAGCCCCAAAACTAAAAACAAACTTCTTCATAGATAAACTTTTCATAAAATTAAAATAAACAAATAATAAACACCTTGTAATAATTATGTCTTATATTTTTATATTGTCAAAAGATAGCCTGTTCAAAAGAAAAGGCCCTGACGCGCGTGCGCCAGGGCCTTGTGGGATTATTCCCCAGACAACTCAGTAATCGAGCCGATAGAACATGAGTGGATTGGCCACGGTGCCAGACCGATGAGGCATCGGAATGATTGTCGGGTTGGTTCCGCCTTCGAACGTCACGAGCGGCACCCAGTTGCTCAAGGTTGGCGTGTGCTCAACGGCATAGGTCCTCCCTTCAAGCGTGTTAGTGATCACGAGATCGTTGCCGACCGCGACAACTTTTGCTTGGGTCTTGGTGAATTCCCAGACCGTGCTGACTGGCGGCGACTCGCCGACAGGGTCCACCGTAATGGTGTACCGGAGGGTGTAATCGTTGTTCCACCAGTTTTCTGCCGTAGCGTCGATCTTCCCTTGTGAGGTCGGCGAACTTCCGGAAGCAGTAAGGGCGAACCCTGCACCTCCGTAGAGGAAGTTGGTCGTTGCCGCATTCGGGTCTTGGGTAGCCGAAACTGTGTCGTCCGCCGTCCCGGGAATTCCGTCGGTGCCGTTGTTCAGGACCTGCCTGAAGTAGTTCAACGTACCGAAAGTAACCGTACGATCGATCGAACCAGGAACGTAATCCCCGACCGCATTGCGGGTAAAGGATCGCGTTCGGTACGTGACATCAAGAGGACGAAACGTATCGCCGTCATCTGCCACAATCTGAACGCCACAATGGAAGAAATTTCCCCACTCCTTTGTCGGAGCTGGAGGAAACGTCTCAAACTCGCCATTCCACAGATTGAATGCCGTGGAAGTGACCATGTGGGAATAGTCGCCGAGGTCAAACCGGGGTGTGGTTACCTGCTGACGACCTGCGCCAAGAGGCCCTGCGGACCGGGTCCTGAGTAGGTTCATCCAGTTGACACTGGCTCCTGCCCACGAGTCACCCTGAAAGGCGACGTTGGTTTCGCTTTCGCGAGGCAGAAACGCCCCGCCTAGGTTGATGATCCTGACCTCGGCCTGTGCCGACGAAAGGAGCATGATCAGTGCGATAGTGCCGAGACCAAGGGTCTGGGCGAGCCAATTCTTGTGTTTCATGGTTTCTGTTTCTGGGGTCTGTTGATTTGAAGAACCAGATTGAACACTACACCTTTTCCAACAAAAGTAAACAGCTTAAGTAAACAGATAACCACCACAACCAAGAGCTCGATGAGCGTAAATCCTTTGTGTGCCTTTATCTGGCATGGAATATTTTTATATTCATATGACAACACGTGCACGAGCGCGGCCTAGCTACATCTTCCCCGGCACCTTGATTCCGAGTGCAAAAAGTCCCTGCTTGAGCGTATACGCGACCTTCTTTGTAACGAGTAGCTTGTACGCCTCATTCTCGTCTCCGATGATCTTCTCCTGCGCGTACCATGAGTTGAACGCTCCGGCGAGCTCGATGAGGTACGTCGCGACGTGCTGTGGTGCCAGTTCCGAGATGGCTCGCTTGATGATCGGCTCGAAGCGGATCAGGAGCTTCTCAATGTCGTAGGTTTCTTTTTTGTTCTGTGCAGACGCATCGATATCCCCCGCCTTGTTGAGCACAGACTGCGCTCGCGTGTAGGCATATTGGATGTACGGACCGGAGTCTCCTTCGAATGAAATTGATTTCTCGAAATCAAAGATGATGTTTTTTCCCGGCGTCTGCTTGAGGATGGAGTACTTGAGTGCGCCGATTGAAACAGCTGAGATTATTTCACTTTTCTCCGCATCGGTGTATTCTCGCTCGGCGATCTTCTCGATAACCTTCGCCTCAACCTGCGCAAGTAGCTCGTCTCCCGTGATGATGTTTCCCTTTCGCGAGGACATCTTGCCGTCGGCGAACTGCATCATGCCGTGCGCGACATGCTTGGTCTTGGCCGCAACCTCGGGCATGATCTTGGAGATCACCGCAAGCAACACCCTAAAGTAATCGCTCTGCTCGTTCGCTGTTACCACTACTGACGTATCAAAGTTTCCAAGCTTCTCCTTTTCCATCGCCAGTCCGAGCTCCTTGGCCTCATAGGTCGGTAGGCCCTGCGAGTTTATGAAGACACGCGTGTGCAATCCGTCCTTTTCTCCTTCATAGATAATTGCGTCGCTCTCTTCGCTCTTTGCGAAAACTCCGTTCGTAATATTTTCCTCCACGATTGTCTTTCCGATTGCGTGTGTCTCTGACTCGAAAAAAAGTTGTTTAAACGACGTGCCAAGCTTTGCATATACCGTATCAAAATACTCCAGGCTCCATGCCCGACCCTTGTCGTAATAAATCTGCAGCTCAGGATCAGACTTCTCAAAAAGTTTCTTGTTGATCTCTTTTATGGCTGCCTGTGCATCAGGATTCTCCTCGTACTGGTTTGAGCCATATACATATGAGTCTCCCAGGTACTTCATCTTGTCATCAATTGAGTCGTGATCCTGCGGAAATGCATCGCGCTGCTGCATCATTCCCCAAATGCACTTTGCTACGTGAGGACCAATGTCTCCCTGGTAGCAAACGCGAGTTACGTCCGCTCCTCCCAGTTCGTAGAGTCGCGAAACTGACTCGCCGATCGCGTTGGACATGAGGTGGCCAATATGGAACTGCTTGAACGGATTAGGGTCCGTGAACTCTGTAATGATTTTCTTGTTTGTAAATTCCGTATCAAACGTTTCTGGAAGCTTTTTGATTTCCTGCTCGACGTAGTCCTTTGCAAGATAGAAGTTGATGAAACCAGGTCCTGCCATTTCAATCTTGGCGAAGCTTGGCGTCGACGTGTCCTTCAGTGCGTCAAGAATAGATTGCGCGATTTCGACAGGACTCTTCCCCACCCGCTTGGACAACACGAGTCCGATGTTTGTAGAAAAGTCTCCGTGCGAAATCTCACGCGGCAGATCAACTGCAAAATCCACCTCGGGGTAACCGAGATCTGCGAGCGTCTTTGAAATGTATTTTTTTATTTCTTCCTGCATATTATTTTCCTGAGCTTCCGAATCCTCCTTCTCCGCGATGGCTTTCGGTCAGCTCATCAACCTCCTCAAACGTTGCGGTCACCTTTTCCTGAATTACCATCTGGCAGACCTTATGACCCTTCTTGAACTCGTACTCGATATCGCTCAGATTGATCAGGCCGACCAGAAGCTCTCCGCGATATCCCGAGTCTATCACACCGCCCATGGTCTTGATGCCCTGCCGGTGGGACAGTCCGCTCTTGTCCCAGAGCAGCGCTACGTATCCGGTCGGAATCTCAAACGCCAGTCCGGTCCGCAGCTGGATACGCTCACCCGGTTTGATCACCTTGTCCTCCGCAGAATAGATGTCGCAACCCGCGTCATCCTCGTACGCATACGAGGGTACTATCGCCTCATCCAGCAGCTTCTTAACCCGTATGTTCATATCAGTACTTTATCCAAAAGAAAGCCCCGCCGCAACCGATAGGTCGCAGCAGGGCGTGGAACTGGTGCTGACCTCAGTGTGCCTGAGGAATGAGCTCCTTAAGGTATGGGAGCAGCACCTTCTGAATGGATTCGGCGACCGCCTCGATCGACGGAGTCGCATCGACGCGATGCGGCCGGCAGACACGCAACCTGAGCGTTGCGGCTGGATGCAGTTGCACAACCTTCAAGAATCCGTCACGAACAGAGCGGTGATACTCAATTGGTTTCAGATCGTAGATCGACTTGCCGTCACCGCGCCTATCAACCCGCTCGAGTCCGATTGTCGGATCAAGGTCGAGCACGATCACGATCGGATCCACACCGAGTGATTCAAGGTATTGCAAATGCCAGCCGTATAGTTCCTGGGTGAACACCAATGCGGATCTGTCATTTGTAAGCCTGGAATCCGTGCAGACCTGGTAGGCGAACGTCGAGGGCCAGAAGCGGTTCAGAATCAGAACATCGTCCTCGGTCTCTCCGCGTACGTACGGAACGATCACCTCATCGAGATGAATCAGTCGTGCAAGCACGAATAGTGAAACCTGGATCTGCAGATCGAAATCCACACGATCCCGGAATGTCCTAACGTAGTCCACCAATGCAGACACATTATCAATTCCCGAGCCGTCGATACGTTCTGCCAAGTTATCCATGAGAGTCGCAATTTGATGACGCTCATCATCTTGCAATGGATCAGTTCGATCACGGTACAACAGAACCTGACGGATCCGTTCTCCGACTTCGGAGCCACCTGGTTCCCTTGAGATACGAACCTTGAGTCCTAGGCCCTTGAGCCAAACCTCCATGCGCTCGACCTGAGAATCTTTTCCGCATCCTTCGATACCCTCAGGGTTAATGAGCAGTGTTTTTTTAGCCATAATGATCTGTGGTTCTAGTTCAAACCAGATACTACCACCCTTACTTTATTTTGCACTCTTGAGCACCTGGTCAATTTCTTGTGCAGTTTTGACGAAGTCTCGCTCGGTCCTGCCCCGTGTCGTCTCTGCGGCCGTACCTAGCCGTATTCCGGAAGGGTCCATCGGGCTTCGGGTCTCGAACGGGATCGTGTTCATGTTGAGGATAATGCCCTCCTTCTCAAGTCTTTCGCTCGCCTCCTTTCCGGATATTCCCTTTCCGTCCATCCAGGTATCAACCAGAACGAGATGCGTATCAGTTCCACCAGTGATTATGTTCCAACCAAGCTTTTGCAGTTCGGCAGAAAGTGCCGCAGCATTCTTCACGACCTGCGCGGCATATGTTTTGAATTTATCTGCTTGTGCCTCCTTAAGTGCGACAGCGACCGCAGCGATCTGATTGACGTGTGGACCACCCTGCAATCCCGGGAATACTGCCTTGTCTATTTTGGTATGCAAATTTCTCTCATCTATTTTAGAAAAAATAAGCGCTGATCGTGGACCACGAAGCGTCTTGTGCGTCGTTGTCGTAACGACATCCGCGAATTCAAACGGACTCGGATATGCACCGCCCGCAACAAGTCCCGCGATGTGCGACATGTCCACCATCAAATACGCACCGCATGCATTTGCGATCTCACGGAACTTTTTCCAATCAATGGTACGCGGATATGCGGTATATCCTGCGACAATGATCTGCGGTTTTTCCTTGAGCGCGATTTCTTTTAGGTTTTCGTAATTCAAAACTCCAGTCTCTTTATCTACACCGTATGCAATCTGCGTAAAAAATTTTCCTGATGCGGAAACCTTGTGACCATGCGTGAGGTGACCACCATGATCCAGTGACATTCCCATAATCTTTTCTCCTGGCTTTAGCAGTCCAGTATAAACCGCAAGGTTTGCAGGCGATCCTGATAGTGCCTGCACATTCACCGACCACTCCGTCTCGCTTAAACCGAATGTCTCGAGAGCGCGCTTCTGACACTCCGTCTCGATCTGGTCGACGATCTCGTTCCCCCCATAGTATCGCTTGCCAGGATATCCTTCCGCATACTTGTTGGTCAGCTCGCTGCCAAGCGCCTCGAGCACGTCAGTCGAGACGTAGTTCTCGGATGCGATAAGGTTCACGACATTCTTCTGTCGCTTCACTTCTGCCTTGATGAGTTTTTTGATCAGGGGGTCCTTCATATGGAAAGAGTATACCAGAACAGGAAAAAGAAAAGCCCTTCCGCCGAAGCGGAAGGGCTTTGAATTTCTGCGTGGCACTTATGCGCCAGCGGGAAACGGAGCGAAGAACTTCGCCAACTTGGCTCCGAGCTGACCGGCATAATTAGATCCCGCACCGTAGAGGACGTCAGGCACGTTAGTCATGCGCTCGAACCTAAACGCGACGAACAGCTGACCGTCACGCAAGTACACGTCCTCGGAAGTACGGACTTCCATGGTGGCCGTGTCGCCCATCGGACTGTCAGGCCTCCAACCCCACCCGGGATCAAAGAATCCAGCGTAGTGCGTGCGACCTTCCATGAATCGCTCGTCCATCGCCACCACCTCGGCCGAAAGCCAAGGCGGCACAACGACACCCTCCTTTGTGGAGAGAATCCAGAACTGACCCTTCTTCAGGAGAAGCTTGCCGTTTTCAGGGCGCGCAGTCACCCAGAAGACAGTCGGATCAATGTTGCGCTGAGAGAGGTCGAGGATTTCTTTCGTCTTCTTTGCTCTCCATCCGACAACGTCAGACGAGAGATCCGCATGCAGCACGACCGTACCGTTCCGGTTAGGAGCCGACACTCGATCAAGCTGAACTGGATATCCCATCTTCATGTCCCACACCAACGGATTGGCCGCATGTTCGGCCTCAAGATCCGTTTGGGTAAATCGCGTGTCTCCTGAGAAGAACCGCATCTGATTGAGGCACATGCCAGGTTGGAGCTTGGTACGGAATGACTTCGGCACGATGTGAACCCACACCGGTCCGCGATATCCCGTACGAACACTGTCGAAGGATTCGCACTCGTCGGAAAGGAGTCGCGCATGCACGTCGACCCTGCCCGTGCTGGACTTCGGATTGACGTACCCGTAGATGCTGTCAGGCAGATGAAACCCTTCCGCAAGCAGTGCGAGGTAGGCCTTGCCCACCTCAAGCGGCTTATCGAAGGAAGTCTCCCGTGCGCCCAATGCCTCACGGAAGTGCCTCATGTGCTCGTTTCGAGCCGGCAAGGCAACTCCGTCAAGCTCATACACCCTATCAGTCAGGGTAAGGTCGAGCGATGCCGGCTGGATGCTTTCGCTCCCCACCTGCACGCCGGTGACAAAGCCATTCTGAATGAGGCGTGTGATGTCTTGCTGCGGCAATGCGCCGTAGAGTCTTTTTTTCATGGTTATTTGTAGATCGTTGTTCTCGGTCATACTATCGAAGTACTGGGTGATGTCAATCAATTGACATTTGGGCCGCGCCACGTATCATCAGACCCAGAACCCGAACCCCACAGACAGACATGAAACAATACCATAGGTTGCTTCGACACATCCTCAAGCGTGGCGAAGATACGGACGACCGCACTGGAGTAGGAACACGTTTCGTGTTCGGATACCAAATGCGGTTCAATTTGAACAACGGATCACTCCCACTGCTTACAACCAAGAAGCTTCCCTTTCGCATCATCGCAGAAGAGCTTCTCTGGTTTCTGCGTGGCGACACGCAGCTCAGACCACTTCTTCTGGCCGGAGTCCACATTTGGGACGACTGGCCATACAAAAACTACCTGATTTCCGAACAACTTCCCGTACCAAATTCGGATAGCCCCGAATGGGAAAGTGGAATCAAGGAGTTTACGGACCGTATCGTGACTGACGACGAGTTCGCCGCGAAGTACGGGAATTTGGGTCCGGTGTACGGTCGTCAGTGGCGCCAGTGGAAAACCGAGGACGGAAGGGTCATCGACCAAATCCAGGATGTCCTGGACCTGCTCCGTACGAGTCCGAATTCGAGACGCATTATCGTATGCGCATGGAATCCAGGCGACACCGCGGAAATGGCCATAGCTGGACTGCCACCCTGCCATTGTCTCTTCCAGTTCAAGGCCCACAAGGGAAAGCTGTCCTGTCAATCGTACCAGCGCTCCTGCGACACGTTCCTCGGCGTTCCGTTCAATATCGCGTCCTATGCGCTGCTGACCATCATGATCGCGCACGTTACCGGACTGACCCCGCACGAATTCGTGTGGACCGGCGGAGATGTCCATCTGTACAAGAATCATTTCCGCCAAGCGCGAAAGCAACTCAGAAGGAAGCCGAAGCAGTTGCCTACTGTGAGTATCAGGTCGGACGCAACCGACCTCTTTACTCTCACGTACAGCGACCTAAAGCTTGTGGGGTACGATCCTGATCCTGCAATCCCTGCACCGATTGCGGTCTAAAGGTGCTCCGTACCTATCCAAGGCCGTCTTCTCACGAAGGCGGCCTTTTTCTTTTGACATATCCATAAATTGTGTTTAAATTGTCACGAACCGAACCGTATTATTATGAAACCAATCATATCGCTTATCGTAGCCGCGTCCCAAAACCTCGTCATCGGGGATGGTCCCAACATCCCTTGGCCCAGGCTCAGAGGAGACCTCGAGAACTTTAGGAAGAAGACAACACCACATCCAATAATCGTTGGTCGCAAGACTTACGAGACCTTCAAGAACCGCGATGGTACCCGCATCAACTTGCCCGATCGCTTGAATATCGTGGTCACCCGTGACATGGGATATGACCCATTACCCGGAGCAAGGGTTGCCAACTCTCTCGAGCAGGCAATTGAAATAGCAACCGACACACAACCAGAAAAAATCTGGATTTGCGGCGGAGGTGAAATCTATCGCCAAGCGCTTGGATATGACGAGAAAGGAAACTTGAATCGCGCCAACTGCATCGTGAAAGAGATCTTCTTTACCTCGGTCATGCTTGATGTACGGGGTGACGTCTTTTTTCCGGATTTTTGGATGGAATACTTGACCATCGATCAAGAAACAATGTTACGAGATGACGTAGTTGAAATAGGAGGAAAAAAGCAAATTGTTGGCTACTACATCTATCATCTTGTCAGAAAGTAATCCTCGGTTACATCAGCAAAAGGGCCGCACTTCCGTGCGGCCCCTTTCCTAAATAGATTTTAAAATGATTTACTTAACCTCGACTCCCATTGATCGGCATGTTCCCTCGATGATCTTCATCGCTGCCTCGATCGTTGTTGCGTTCAGGTCTGGCATCTTCCTCTCGGCGATCTGTCGAACCTGGTCCTTGGTGATTGATCCTGCCTTCTTGGTGATGTTCGTTCCTGATCCAGACGTGATTCCGGCTGCCTTCTTTACAAGGTCAGACGCTGGAGCAACCTTGTACTCCATCGCGAACGTTCGGTCATCAAAGACTGAGAGTACCACCGGTACAAGCTCGCCCATTCGGTCCTGGGTGTCGGCGTTGAACCGCTGAGTAAACTCGGCGATGTTCACACCGGCCTGTCCAAGAACGGGTCCTAGGGGAGGAGCAGGAGTTGCCTTACCCGCTGGGGCAATCAACTTTATTGTTTTCATTACTTTTTTAGCCATACTGTATTTGTTTTAGTGTCGTTATAGTATCTTAATTTTGCGATTTAGCAAGACAGGATTAGATCTTCCTGATCTGGAGGAAATCCAGCTCAACCGGCGTCTCTCGACCGAACATCGAGACAAGCACCTTCACCTTTCCTCGCTCGTTGTCTACCTCCTCAACCTTACCCTCGAGATCCTTGAACGGACCGTCGACGATGGTTACGGCGTCAGAAACCTCAACGTCGATCGCATGCTTTGTCGTATCATTAGACATTCGCGCGAACAGCTCGTCGATCTCCTTCTTCGAAAGAGGAACCGGGAAGACTCCCGCTCCGACGAATCCGGTCACTCGAGGCGTGTTTCGAACGACATACCATGAGTCATCAGTCACGATCATGTCCACCAGAACGTATCCTGGGTACACCTTCTCCTCTACCTCCACGCGCTTGTTCCCCTTGATCTTGATCTTCTTCTCGATCGGAACGACCACGTTGAAGATGAAGTCCTCCATTCCGTAGGACTCGATTCGCTGCTTGAGGTTTCGAAGCACGGCGTTCTCGTATCCCGCGTATGTGTGAATGGCGAACCAGTTTCGATCTCGATTTGGCTGTTGCTGTTTAGACATGGCTCAAAAGGTTAGTTGATAAGTTTCTCTACACCAAGAGTGAAGATATGGTCGAAAAGTCCCACATATGCGGCTACTACGATCGAAACAACGATAACAAGCGTGGTGTACGCGATCGTCTGCTTCTTGGTAGGCCAGCTTACATGCTTCATTTCCCCCTTTACCTCTCTTAAAAAATTAAAGATGTTCATATTTTTTAATCATTTTTAAAACCCCCGCAGGGGTTTCTTGTCCATACTATACTCTTTTGGGGAAAGGGTGTCAAACCTAATGAGAATTGCTGACCACGTTCTCAAATAAGCCCAGAACGGTCACAGGTCCCACTCCGCCTGGTACAGGTGTGATGTACTCCACCTTCTTGGACACTGGTCCGAAGTCCACGTCACCAGCTAGCTTGCCGTCCACAACACTTGTTCCAATATCGATAACTGCCTGCTCCTTGGAGACATGCTTGGCCGTGATAAGTCCTGGCTTGCCGACTGCCGTTATGAGAATGTCCGCCTGCTTGGTGATCTTTTCCAAGTCCTTGGTCTTGGAGTGGCAAATGGTTACAGTGGCGTCATTATTCAAAAGGAGCTGGCCGAGTGAGCGGCCGACCAGAACTGAGCGACCGACGATGACCACGTGCTGGCCGGCAACGGCGATGCCGGACTCGGCAAGGAGAGTCAGAACGCCTGCCGCCGTTGCCGGCACCATCCCCTTCTCGTTTGCCATGAGCTTCTTGAGATTAGTGGAAGTCAGCCCGTCCACGTCCTTCTCAGGAGAAATGCACTCAATAATATCAAACTGCTGCTTCTCTAACTTCTTTGGGAGCGGCAGCTGCACGATAATTCCGCGAATATCATCATCGTTGTTGAAGTCACCGATCAGCTTCTGGACGAACTCAAGAGTCACGTCCTTATCGAGCTGATAATGCTCGACTCCGCATCCGATAGACTTTCCGAACTTGATCTTTTGTCCCACGTAGATAGTAGATTCCTTGTTCTCACCAATCTGGATAATGACAAGAACCGGCTTGTGCTCAAGCCGCGCGATCTTCTTGGCCAACTTCTTGGCCCTCTTCTGCTGGATGTCCTTACCCGAGATAATCATGTGCGTAGTGTACTCATTTATGTATGAAGAGTAAAGAAAGTGCGGCGTACCTTTCGGCACGCCGCACTTTCTTTACTCTATAGAATTACGAATGTCTTACTTCAGCTCGTACGTGACATACACCCGAGTCGTATAGGTGTTCTCTCCCTGCGGAAGTGAAACCTCACGTGCCTGCGGAGCCATTGATGACTTCATCATGTCACCCTCATATGCCATGTTTCCGCCATACATCATAGGATTGTCCTCGCTGAACGACACGACCTTTCCAAGTCGCACGTTAAGATCCTTGGCAAGCTGCTTACCCTTTGCCTCGGCCTTCTCTACTGCGTCCTTTCGGGCCGCGTCATAGAGAACGTCCTCGTCATCGATAGTAAACGCCAGTCCTGAAACGTTGTTGATGCCGAACTTCGTCATCTCGCTCAGGAACTTGCCCGCGTTGTCCGTATCTCGGACCTTGATGCGAACTCCCTGCGATACCTCGTATCCGATAATCTTCTGTGTTGGCGCAGGACAGTCGAATGCGTAGCACGGCGCCACGTTCTCATACCTTGGATTGATGTTGTAGTACTCGGTCTTGATGTCCTTGTCCTCAACTCCGTTATCCTTAAGGTACTTGAGAGCCTGGTCGACCTTTGTTGTTACCTTGCCCTGAGCCTCCTCGCTTGTAGCACCCTCCTCATTTACTGAGAAAGAGTATGACGCGATGTCTGCAGTCGCGATAG
>JAYTLZ010000047.1:0-3878 GCA_043728995.1 Minisyncoccota bacterium | reverse complement strand
CGACAAAGAACGTAAACAACGACAGTGCAAGCACGAACATAAAAATTGAGAAAGAAAGCCGCTTGATGTTCTTTTGGATGGGCAGTTCCGAGTCTGCTGTACCGATGCTCTTTGCGATCTGCCCGATCTGGGTCTCGTTACCGACGCGACACACCAACACGTGAGCCTCACCTGTCAGAACATACGATCCGGAGAACACCGCATGCGCATTCTCTATTATCGAATCGATATTATACAAGCCCTGGGTCTCTGACTTGGCAACAAGTCGTGACTCTCCAGTCAGGATAGCCTCATCCACCCTGAAGTCCTGTGCATAAAATATAAGTCCGTCGGCAGGGACCTTGTCACCGGCAACCAACACGACGACATCCCCCGCAACCAGGTCACCGCTGTCAATCTTGGATCGCTCTCCCGCCCTTACGACAAGCGAGTGGTTAGACAGGGTTTTGAGCAACGACTCAAAGATTGAGTCTGAACGAAAGCGCTGGACGGTCTCAATGATTGCGTTAATAAAAATAACCGAGATGATGATGTAGAAATCAAGATACTCGGCAAAGACAAGCAGGATTGAAGCCGCGACGAACAAGATTACCGAGAAGAATCCCGCAAGCTGGCGCAAAAATATCAGGAAAAAAGGCTCACGCTTTTTTGTCGTGATAACGTTCGCGCCGAACTTCGCGCGATTGCTCTCTACCTGCACATGGGTCAGTCCCGTTTTAGATGAGGCGAATTTTAAAAAGTACTTTTGTAAGTGCATGCGCTATTTGAAAGAATTCTTATTGACGATCTCGTATCCAGTACGGATAAACTGATCAGATACAGTTCCACTATACACCGTTTTCTGTCCGACGAACGGGTCGCAATCCACACTGTCAGTTACGGCTCCTGATTCTGACACACACAGGGTCTCTCTGTCCTTAATGCGGGCCTGTATCCACACAAATCCTCGTGACTGCCAGTCCTTATACTGTGTCTTAGGAACAAGCATCACTCCCCAGACCTCGTTGTCCGAAGTGAGGTGCTCTATCCTTTGGTAGACCTGACCACTCGTGCTAACGTACTCGTCTTCCCTGGTCTTGCCGTATGAAAGCGGCGCGCTGATTCCGTCCGGGTATATGGATACGTGGTTCTGGTTTGAGAAGTATGTCAGAAATTCCTCCGGCTCAAATTCCGCAAACGTTATGCCCGTCCCGGACTGGTCTTCCTGTTGACTGACACGTAGGTGTTCCGGATATTCAATCTTGTCTGAAATGATGTCAGAGCTGAAGGTGTCCCAGACAATTTCTGATACGGTAGCTGGAATCTTCTTGGGTCCGTCATTCGTGTCAGGCTTGAAAAAAAGAAACAGGAATCCAATCAACACAAGCAGGAGACATGCAGCTCCTGTGGCAAGTATGAAAATATTCTCCTTTTTGGTAAAAAAATCTTTCATCATATATGTTCAGTATATCAAATCAGATGCTTTTTGAACGACTCAATGAGCGGAACCTCTGCCTGTGGAACTTGTCTCTCCTCCGCGACCGCAGCTGAGAAAAAATCCCCAAGCACGATAGTCTGAAATACTTTTCGATAGGCATCCGGGTTCGAGATATCTACCACGATGTGCTCGACTCCCTTTTCGGTCATCAGTCCCTGGAACACATCGAAGCGCTTCTGGATTCTGGAATCATCCGCTGAGTCGCGCAAGATCACAGGCATGACGCCAGAAAGTGGTCCCGCATACTCGTACGCTTCCAGCTCGTTATGGTTGGATTCAGGAAACACGTTCGAGAACGCATGCATCTTGCTCGTCTCATTAAACTTGATCTTCCAGTTATAGGCCAAGTTGAGGTTTACTGAAGAGGCATAAAAAACCGGTGTTCTGTCTCCGAGCTTCTCGCACAGCATCCGCCCGTGTGACTCAGCTGCGACTACATCTACCGTGACATGTGACAGGTTCTGATATATCTCGCGCTCCTTCAACACGCTTGCAAGCGCGATTGTGGAGATACCGAGGGCAGTCCGTGGCACAAAGTCTGTTTGAGGCAGAATAATATGCGGGTCGTTGCCCTGCTGCGCGAGCGTTATCAGCTCACCTCCGGTCGATATGCACAGCACAGGCAGATCAAACAGCTGCTTTGCCTTTTTGTAAAAAGAAATCACCTCGGCCGTATTGCCTGAGTGCGAAGACGCGATCAAAAGTGCATTTTCAAAAAATGACTTCTCAAAAGGTGGCAGGTCGTAATCCCTATGTACGTAAATATCAATTCCCGGCTTGATCGTCTTGAGAAGACCAGCGGGTAGATGCGATCCACCCATGCCACACAGGATGACGTGCCGATAGTTTTTCTTTATGAGATGCTCATTAACCACTTTGGGTACGAACCCAAATTGCGTATTATACGTGCGCAGAGTCTCAATCATGGTCATAGTATATCACCTCAATACGAGCCGAGTGGAAGAGTTTTCCATTGCGTAAGAATTTCGTCGATAATTCTCCACTGCTCAAGTACCTCAGTAGTAGAAACGAACGATGTGACATCACCAGCTACAGCCTGGTAAAGAATCTTCTCATATGCGTCCAGGATAAACATCTCGTGTTCCTTATATGAGAACTCGAAGTTCTTAGCTGTCGTACTGTAGTCGTAGCCCGTTTCCTTTACGTTAAAAGAGAACGTGATCCGTGCCTCCGGCTGGATCTCAAAGCGCATAGTATTACCGTCTGCAAAATCGATCCTGATCTCCGCCTTGTCCTCCGGCATCGCCTTGCCCGACTCGATCTCAAACGGAACACCTCGCCATCTCTCATCGTCACTTTGCAGTGTAATTCTAAAGTACGTCTCGGTTTCAGATGACGGCACGTTCGCATGGCCCGCATAAGTCGAATATTGTGCTCGTTCAAAGTACTCAGGAACAAATTCATAGGGTTGTAGCGTCTTAAGCACCTGCTCTCGCTCAGTTCTGATGTGAGCGCCATCAAACTGCAACGGTCTATCCATTAATACAAGCGCGAGCATCTGCAGCGCATGGTTCTGACCGACGTCCCGGAGCGCACCCACCTCGTCATAGAATTCTCCCCTACCCTCGACTCCTCTTTTCTCAAAAAGCCTGATCGATATTTTTGAAATAAATTCCCTATTCCATACACCATTGAACATCACGTTCTTAAACCTGAATACCAAAATGTTCTCAAGCGCCTCCTTGGCCAAATAGTGATCTATTCGAAATATCCTATCCTCGGACACAACCTCGCCCAAGCGTTCGTCCAGGAACTTGGCGTGCTCAAAGTTTGTGCCAAACGGCTTCTCTATCAGAAGCCTGGACCATGTGCCACCCTCCTCTGCGTTGCAGGTATTCAGAACGTTTGTTTTCTTCAAAAGCTCAACCACGTCCGCATACAGCTCTGGCCGCACTGACATATAAAATAGTTTACTTGCACAGATCTTGTATTGCTCATCCATGCCAACCAACAAGGCTCGCAGATCCAGATATGACTGCTCGTTATGCAAATCACCTTGAAAATAATAAAAGCATTCCAAGAACTCGGATTTCAGATCCAAATCGTCAGGGAGCTCATCAGACACGAACTGACGATACGAGTCAGTATTGAGATCGCGACGCGCGAATCCGATGATCTTGGTATTCTGCGGCAGCATTCTCTTTGCGTACAAATTGTACAAAGACCTGAATAATTTCTTACGTGCCAAATCTCCAGTTCCTCCAAAGATAACAATCGATAGCATGATCTATAGCTTTGCGTTACGAAGGGCACGGATCTTGTTCTCGAGCACTATCACTTCCTGACCGAACTGCTTGAGTGAATGCTCGATACCGTGCAGCTGCGTCTGGTTAGACTCAAATAACTGGACAGCCTGCTTGGCTTCCTGCTCCTCTCGCTT
>JAYTLZ010000046.1:0-6175 GCA_043728995.1 Minisyncoccota bacterium | reverse complement strand
TCCCGAACCGAACCCTATTTCAAGCAGGACGCCACTTACTTCGCACGCGACATCCGCCCGATGGGTATCGAAATCCTTATTCCCCATCGTGAGGTCAAGACACTTTGGAAGAATATATTTGTTGTAGAAGTTCATAATGTAGGTATTCGGGTTACGATTTTAGACCTTTATAATAAAATAAAGTATACGAGAAGCAAGAGATTATTTACTTCAACAATGAAAAGGGCCCGGCGGTAATCCGCCGGGCCCTCACAAGAAACGGCAAAGAACTACACGGGAAGGGTTTGCAGCACGACCCAACGAATATCGTCATCGAACTCAACTTCAAATCCCGACGGTATCTCCAGCGTCACAACATCACTACTATCAGGAACGTATCGTCTTGCACCCCTGAATTCCTTTTTCTCAAGAAACTCATAAAGAGAACATTCAACTAGGTCTCTTTTTGAATTGGCGGCATGAATGACTTTTCCATCACCCACATATAAAGCGACATGGCCGACCCTGTCTGCAGGATCACTCATGTAATAATTTATGCGACCAGTGGTAAAGATAGCGTCACCTGCTGACAGATTTTCAAGCTCAATCTTTTCTCCCAGTCGATACTGCTGAATCGAGCGGCGCGGGAGCCAAATGCCCCGCTGCCCGTATAGCCATTTCATGAGGCCGGAACAGTCCACGAGCGCGGGAGCCTCTGAGGACAGGGCACCCCGCTTGAATCGCGAAACCCCGACACGCTCTCGGGCAAGGACAACGACATCAACGTCCACAACACTAAAGCCCTTGGCCCCAAGAATTGCCAAAGCCTTCTGCCGGGGCACCGGCAAGCCCAGTGAATCAAAACCAACTGCAATGCGATTTCCAACGGATCTGTAATTCATATGAGTAAATGTAGGTTATTGAGTGAGACACACCAAATCCATCCCGAGAATAAGGGACGTATGGTTTTATCCTATGAAACCTGACCAGGTTTGTATGTTCTTGGTACACATCATGTGCGGAGGAGGAGGGATTCGAACCCTCGATGCCCTTTCGGACATTCCGGTTTTCAAGACCGGTGCATTCAACCACTCTGCCACCCCTCCAGGGGTATTCGATACTCTATATAGTGAAATCGAGTACTGTGATAATAGCAAAAAACCTAGGCTTTGCAATGCGGCGGGTTTGGGGCACGAGTCACACGATAGGCATCGCGACCCTGTGATAAACTATCTGCATGTCAGAAATCATTATAATCGCGCTCGGAATCCTCGGATTCCTGCTCTGCGTGCACATTTATAAAAAGAAAAGGAGTCCCAAGCCGCTCGTCTGCCCGCTCAAGGGTGACTGCGACAGCGTGCTCAAGTCAGACTACTCCACTCTCTTTGGCATCGGTCTTGAGATATACGGGCTTCTGTATTACGGAATGGTTACGGTCTCGTATACAGTGATGTACTTCTACCCCGAGTTCCACGTACCGCTGGTATATCTGCCAATCCTCGGCGTATCGATCGGTGCGTTCCTCTTCTCTCTTTACCTCACGGGAGTGCAGGCATTCAAGATCAAGTCGTGGTGCACATGGTGCCTGACATCCGCCGCGATCTCAACCGCGATCGCAATCGTTTCGTTCATCAAGATCATGCAATAGTCCGATCGGATAATTGCACACATCCGTTCTCGACAAAAAACCGCGCAGCACTGATAATGTGTTCATGAACATTCCCAAGCCGGAACGTATTTCTTGGCAGGCACACGAGCACCATCACGTCGACAAGACTACTGATTGGTTCTGGACGGTCGGCATCATCGCCTTTGGTGGAGTATTCCTCTCGGTCTTCTTCAAGAACTACCTGTTCGCGCTTATCATCATTCTCTTTACGGCGACCTCGTTCATGCTTGTCAGAAAGCACCCGAAGCTTCTGCAATTCGAGATAACCCGCAAAGGAATCCGCACCGGTCCCGTACTGTATCCCTATTCCCTGTTCGAGTCATTCTGGGTTGATGACGGAGAGTTCGAGGACAAGCTGATCCTGAGATCCCGGAAGCCGCTGTCACCTTTCATGATCATTCCTTTCGACAGTACGGAGACTGACCCGGAGTCACTGAGGGAATACCTCTTGGACTATCTGAACGAGGAGGAACTTGAGGAGCCGCTGTACCAGATTATTATGGAGTGGTTTGGGTTTTAAAAACAACTCCTGACGGGAGTTGTTTTTAAATGGTACCCCCGCCAGGAATCGGTCCTTACAGGACCAGTACACCTTTTGGACTCTTTGTTCGCCAGAGGCTACAAAGATTCTCAAAAGGTCTTCGATTCCTGGGCGAAAGACGCCCCGCGTCTTTCTCGTGGTTCACTCACTGCGTTCGTGTGCGACATGTTTTGATTTATCAAAACACTAGTACCCCTGTGGTGCCCCCGCCAGGAATCGAACCTGGATCGCCAGCTTCGCAGGCCGACATTCTATCCATTAAACTACGGGGACAAATGAGGGTCAGAATGAAATTGAAATTTCATTCTACCCGAGTGCGGTCCCAGAAAGCTCTGCTCCCAGGGGACGTTGCTCTACTGTACATAATCGAGGAGGAAAAATAAAGGCGGATACCCGGCCCTTTTCATTTCAAAACGATATGATAGTGTTCAAAAGAACAATGAACCTCACACCATGAGCACCGCAACACTGACTCCGCAACTGGTCGAAATCCCAGACAGAACGCAGACCCTCCAGAGAGCACGCCTCCTGGTGGACAAGGGGACTGTTCCCGAGAACCTTCATCCAATTCCTTAGCGCCGAAGATGAGAGGAACAGCCGTCCGTTCCTACCGAGCGAACATCAGTTCCTGCAGTCGGACAAGTTGGTAAACGATATCATTCGTCCCGACCCGCATTACGCGGACCGGAGAATGTACCAGCTGGCACACGACCTGATCACACTCAGAATCATCGGCACGAGCGACCTGATTCCGTACATCCAGAACAGGACGTTCGCGCACCCGATTCACGGATGCCACGACATCAAGCACCCGGCCGCCGGCTGGATCGGTTTCTTTGACGGAGAATCATTATCCGTACGGGGTGCCGAACCAGTAAGCGAGTTGCTGCACAGCGCTATGCTGAGCGACTTCCGCAGATTCGACAATTCTCGAGAGCCCGGTCCGTGCAAGATGTTCTTCTTTCGTTTCCCCGAACGGCTCGAACGGGACGGGAGGACAATCTCGTGCATGGTTACCATTCACCACCTGTAAGCAAAGGGGTGCCGCGATAGCGGCACCCCTTTTTCTTTTCTTTATATAAAAAACTCCCTTACGGGAGTTCTTCTTTACTTTACGCTGACTCGCTTGATCGCCTTGGCCAGTCGCGACTTTCGTCGTGAGGCATGTCCCTTGGTGATCGTGTTCATCTTGGCCGCCTTGTCGAGTGCCTTGTAGGCTGCTGGAAGAGACTTCTTAGCCTCGTCCACCTTGCCGGCCTTCACGAGACTCTGAACGTTCTTTACCTCGTCCTTGAGTGCTCGCTTGCGTCGTAGGTTGAACACCGCCTTTCGGTCGGAAGCTCTGTGCGCTTTTTTTGCGTTCTTTGTAATTGGCATAGTCACACCAATGTACCAGTTTTGTTTAAAAAAGCAACCCCGACCGCACGTGGCGATCAGGGTTTGCTGGTAAGGTCGAATCGAGCTAGGCGCTCTGGCTAAGCCGTCCTTGGTCTGCTTGGACAAACACGGTTCCAAAGGGTGCTTTGCGACTTTCCTCAAAAATAGCCTTGCACATACGGACCAGAACGGGCTCGTATGTGCCGATAACCAGGCGAGCAAGGTCACGTCCATGTCCGTAAGTCTTTTCGACAAGTGTCAGCCGCTTGAACCCAAGGTGTTCTGGCGCAGTTATGTCAGAAACAAAATGAGGATCGACCACCCGCTTTCGAACGACGCCTGCAATGTGTGTCCTTCTGGAAACGGGCAGCGGCCTCGCCTCCTTCGACTTGTCTTCATACAATTCAAGATCGGGCCCTAGGTCTGACACACAGGCGAATGGCCATATGTCGGTCTGCGCCTGTTCTTTAGGATCATCCGGGTAGCGCGTCGCCGCACTCAGGACGCATATGACCAGTCGCCGCAAGTTCTCTTCGGAAAACATGTCGGGAGAAAAATAAGCGGAGGTTTCCGGAATATCCGTGACCCGGTAATGAGAGGCGGAACGCAGACAGGCTGCAAGACCGACTATCAGGCATTCGAAATGGGCATGTGGGAGTTGTTTTGGCAGTTCTTTCATAACGGTAAATAACAAGTTCATTTCCAAATCTACCACAAGGGCACGCCATATTCCATAGGCCACGATGAGACTCTGGGCGCGACCCGCTGCGGTTCATTTCAATTGAAAGTCTGGTACTATATACCCATGATAGCCAAGCTCAAGGGGACGATAGACGAGATTACGCATGACGGCGTGCTGCTGGACGTGCAGGGTGTCGTATATAAGGTACATGCGACCGAGTACACCCGGGCGCTTCTGCGAAATGCGCAGGAAGTTACGCTCCTCACCCACCTGGACGTGAAGGAAACGTCTCAGACATTATATGGATTCCTGTACGCCGATGAGCGAGAGGTATTTGAATTGCTATTGATGGTTTCGGGTGTCGGTCCAAAGTCCGCGCTCAGCATCCTCAATACCTCTACCCCCAAGACGATCCTGGAAGGAATCGGCTCCCACGACGCGGCATACTTCCGCAAGCTGACAGGTATCGGACTCAAGACTGCCGAAAAGGTAATCCTCACGCTCAAGGACAAGGTCGAGGCGATCGAGAGCGAGAGCCACAGTGACAAGCAGGATGCCATCGAGGCACTGGTCGCACTCGGATACTCCAAGAAGGAGGCGCGTGACGCGACGGTCGGCATGGCGGGTGATCTCAGTCCCGAGCAGATTATCAAGGAGGCGCTCAAGACATTGGCAAAATAACTTTCACGTATGGAAAAAATTCTCAGAAAAATCGAAAGCCTGATCCCCAAGAAGCTGTACCACATGGGCCAGCCCCTGTATCATTACGGCATGACACTTCTTGGCGCACTTACGTATGGCTTCCCTGCAAACAAGATCAAAATAATTGGAATTACTGGGACAAAAGGAAAGTCGTCGACAACCGAGATCATCAATCACATTTTGGAAACGGCAGGAAAGAAGACCGCCGTGTCTGGAACAATCCGGTTCAAGATCGCGGACCAAGAGCGTCCGAACAAGTTCAAGATGTCGATGCCTGGCAGGTTTTTTATGCAGAAGTTTCTATACGATGCGGTACAGGCGGGTTGCGAGTTCGCCGTTGTCGAGATGACGTCAGAGGGATCCAAGCAATTTAGGCACAAGTTTATATATACAGACGCGTTCGTGTTCACCAATCTCTCGCCCGAGCATATCGAGTCGCATGGATCGTACGATGCGTACAAGCAGGCCAAAGTGCGCATGGTGCATAATTTGAAAAAGAAAAAAGGCGCACTCATCGTGAACTCAGACGATGCAGAGTCGGGTGCCTTCACCGCAGCATACAAAGGACCGACCGAAACGTACTCCCTCTTTGAGGCAGAGAACATCGTGACCGAGCCGAGCATCTCGTTCACGCTTCAAGGTGAGGAGGTCACTTCCCCACTGCAGGGAAAGTTCAACGCATACAACATTCTTGCGGCGATCAAGACATGCAGACATTTTGACATTCCATTTGGAACGATCCAGAAGGCACTCGCAACGCAACCCGAAATCGCGGGACGCGTGCAGAAGATCGAGAATAATCTGGGTGCAGAGATCGTCGTAGACTACGCACACACGCCTGACTCTTTAATCGCATTATACGAGTCGTTCAAGGGTAAGCGTACGGTCTGCATCCTCGGTAACACTGGAGGAGGACGCGACACGTGGAAGCGGCCCAAGATGGCGGAGATTGCGAACTCATACTGCGATCATGTCATCCTCGCAAACGAGGATCCGTATGACGAAGACCCAATGCAGATCATCAACGACATGAAGGATTCCGTAAGTGCCGACAAGCTTGAAATTATTTTGGATAGAAAGGAAGCGATCGCGAAAGGTATCTCGCTACTCAAGCACGGTGACGCGCTCCTGATCACGGGTAAAGGAACCGACCCGTACATCATGGAAGCGAACGGCAAGAAGACTCCATGGAGCGATGCCGAGGTCGTGAGGGATGTGTTGGCGG
>JAYTLZ010000045.1:0-9512 GCA_043728995.1 Minisyncoccota bacterium | reverse complement strand
ATTCGACGAGCCGCTGATCATCGACACCCCCAAGAATTATCCCGAGGCGATCATTGCTTTTCATGAGGCAACCAAGAAGGTCACGCAGCACAAGAAAATTCTCAAGGCGATCGGAGGATTCCCGGGAACAATCGTTGACAAGAAGGTGTTCAGTTCGCCGAACCTGCCTGACTTCGAGGGTAAGCTATTGGGTTATGAGCTGGAACGAATCTTTGGCGTTGCGCCACGTCTGGAGAACGATGCTGACCTGGCCGCGCTCGGAGAGGCTACGGTCGGTGCAGGGAAGGGATATCCAATTGTTGCGTACATGACTATCAGTACCGGTATCGGTGGAGGACTTATCATCGACGGACAGATCCAGCGAAAAAGGTACGGACACGAACCTGGTCACCAGATCATGAATTACAAGACGGGTGAGATTTTGCATGACATGATCAGCGGTCACGCACTTGAGAAGAAGTACAAGAAACCTGCCAAGGAAATCAAGGAACCTGAGGTGTACGAGTGGATTGCGCAGCTTCTCGGTGTCGCGCTAGCCAATACCATCGTTCACTGGTCCCCGGACGTGTTCGTTCTGGGTGGAAGCATTACCAAGGACATCGACGTTGGTGAGGTAGAGGAACAGGTCAGGAAGAACCTCCACATCTTCCCTGATATTCCTGTGATCAAGAGGGCCGAGCTTGGGGCGTATAACGGGATTTCTGGGGCGCTGGCGCTCTTACAGGCAGACTTGTAGCAAATGGAGTGGCGAATCCGGGCCTTTTATTTTGCTCTTTTTCCTTTTCATATATAATAGAAGACCATTACAAAATAAATATCAGAACATATTCAGCATGTCAGCAGCAAAAGGAACGGCAACCAAGAAGCCGGTAAAGAAAGAGACGAAAGGCGCAACTATTAAAAAAGTACTCGGACGGGAGATTCTCGACTCACGAGGAAACCCAACGGTAGAGGTAGAGATCATTCTGTCAGACGGATCGTTCGGACGAGCTGCCGTTCCATCTGGCGCATCTACTGGGAGTCATGAGGCAGTCGAGCTGCGAGATGGCGGAAAGCGATACATGGGGAAGGGTGTTCAGAAGGCTGTTGCCAACGTGAACGAGGAGATCTTCAAGACGATCAAGGGAAAGTCTTTCTCTCAGCGAGAACTTGATGACAAGATGATCGCGCTGGACGGAACTGCCAACAAGGGACGACTCGGGGCAAATGCGATTCTCGGAGTGTCACTTGCGTTCGCACGAGCGACTGCAGTTTCTGCCAAGAAGCCTTTTTACGCACATGTCCAGAAGCTTGCTGGTGCAAAAACTATTTCACTTCCTGTTCCGATGATGAATATCATGAACGGAGGAGCGCATGCGGTAAACTCGACAGACATCCAGGAGTTCATGATCGTGCCGCACGGGCTGCCTACATTCTCAAAGGCGCTTCAGGCCGGAGCTGAGGTATTCCATACGCTGAAGAAGATTCTGAATGACAAGGGATTCAGTACGACAGTTGGAGACGAGGGAGGATTTGCGCCGTCACTCAAGACGAACGAGGATGCGCTCAAGCTGGTCGTTGAGGCGATCGAAAAGGCGGGATACAAGCCGAAGACACAGATTTCAATCGCACTGGACGTTGCGTCGACTGAGCTCTACAAGGATGGCAAGTACCACCTGCACTCAGAGGGCAAGGAGTTTACGAGTGCTGAGTTCGTTGCGTATTACGAGGATCTTGTCTCGAAGTATCCGATCATCTCAATCGAGGATGCGTTGTCCGAGGATGACTGGGAGGGATATGCCCATTTGACCAAGAAGCTTGGCAAGAAGGTGCAGCTTGTTGGAGACGACCTATTCGTAACCAACGTTGAGCGACTTCAGCAGGGAATCGAGCAGAAGGTCTGCAACTCTATCCTGATCAAGCTCAACCAGATTGGAACACTGACCGAGACGCTTGATGCGATCGCTCTTGGGGCAAAGGCTGGGTACACCTCAATCATCTCACACCGATCAGGAGAGACCGAGGACTCATGCATCGCGCACGTCGCTGTCGGAACCGGAGCGGGACAAATCAAGACAGGATCACTGTCTCGAACTGACCGAACTGCAAAGTACAACCAGCTGCTTCGAATCGAGGAAGCACTTGGTGCAAAGGCTATGTATCCGGGCAAGAAGGCGTTTGGAGGGAAGTAATCCGATTTTATAAACATAAAAGAAAGAGGGCCGCACTTTACAGCGCGGCCCTTTTGAATTTTTTAATCAATCTACCTGCTCCATCTTTGATTGGAACAAACCTCGAGTTGGCAGTCCGATACCTTCGCTCAGGATGAATGCCTCAATTTCCTCATACTTCGGATTCCATCCACCGAAGATATTAAGGAAGCCAGATTCCCATCCATCCACGATGGCATGATGGCCTTTGACTATCCTGGCTTTGGCAGCATCAAAATCTTTAATGCCGTCTTCCTTTTTCATGCGCTCGATAAGCTTGAAGAATGCCCAGTCATGGTCTTGTCCGTGGGCTCCAAGCACGAACTTTTTGGTTTCGATATCGATTGCAAAGCCTGCAACCAAGTCGCCAGCAGACGCTTCTCTTTTATACCAATCTCCGCCTCGTTTCTCATAGTTTGAAGCAACCATCCAGGCTTCGTCAATTTCTTTCCAGCCTTCATCTGTAGCCATAAGCGCCTTTAGTCGTTCAAATTCTTCGATAATGTTCATTTGTCCCAACACTACAATAAGTACAGCCGTATGTAAAACCGCGCATTCTTTCTTTTAAAAACTTGAGATATACTATACCCCTATGAACAACAAACAAGTCGCACTTATCATCCTGGACGGATGGGGATATCGGGAGGAGTGGGAGCATAACGCGGTCGCGCAGGCGCGAACGCCGTATTTCGATTCTATATGGGAAAGCTACTCGCACATGCTCCTCTATGCAGGTGAGGGTTACGTCGGTCTGCCTGAGGGTCAGGTAGGAAACAGCGAGATCGGTCATACGACTATTGGCGCTGGAACAATTATCGATACAGACCTGGTACGAATCGCAAAGGCGATCAACGACGAAACGTTTCACTCAAATGGGGCATTTATCAATCTTTGCAATCACGTGAAGGAAAAGGGAAGCGCACTCCATGTCATGGGACTGCTCGGAATTGGTGGGGTACACGCACACAGCGACCACTTGTACGCGTTCCTCAAGATGGCAAAGGGTCAGGGAATTGAGAAGTGCTACATACATTTATTCACCGACGGACGGGATTCGGGACCGTATGACGCCGTTGCCGCGCTGACTGAGTTGGATAACATCTGTCAGGAATTGGAATTCGGAACAATCGCGTCCGTGTCCGGCAGGTTCTTCTCAATGGATCGAGACAACAATTGGGACCGACTGAGCAAGTTCGAGGATCACGTATTCGAATGTAAGAACGGTCTCTGTCAGATTGCACCAATCGATGAGATCAAGAGACAGTATGAATCAGGTAAGTCAGATGAGCACATCGAACCATTCTCTGTGGTGGAAGCTCCGCTTAGGAAAGATGACGGAGTTTTCGTCTTCAACTTCCGCGCCGACCGCGCTCGCATGATCACGCAGCGCCTGCTAGAGAGAAAGCAGGATTTGGATTTGGAAATCGTAACACTGACAGAATATCAAAAAGGACTGGACGTATCGGTCGCGTTTCCTCCGCGAGTCATCAGGACAACGCTGGCTAACGAGGTATCAATGGCAGGAATGCGTCAGGCGCATATCGCTGAGACGGAGAAGTTTCCGCATGCGACGTATTTCCTAAACGGAGGAAAAGAGGAACCGCACACCGGCGAGGAACATGTGATGCTCCAGAGCCGCAAGGACGTGCAGACGCATGACGAGGCCCCAGAGATGCGTGCCGAAGCGATTGCAGACGAGGCAATCGCCCGTATCGAGGCGGGCGTTGAATTTATTTTTATAAACTTTGCTAATCCTGATATGGTTGGTCATACGGCGAATGTTCCGGCGATCATCACTGCGGTAGAGTTCGTGGACGCACAGCTCAAGCGGGTGTGCGACGTGCTGCATACGCGAGGAGGGTGTGCGGTGGTAACTGCTGATCACGGCAATGCGGAAGTGAACATCAACGAGTCCACCGGTGACAGGCACACAGCGCACACACTCAGTCGTGTGCCGTGCATCATCTCAAATAGCTCAGAATCTCTGCATACCGAAGGCTCGCTTCAGGATCTTGCGCCGACCGTACTCAAGCTGCTCGATATCCAACAGCCGATCGACATGACAGGGAGGGCGTTGTTTTAGATTTTATATAACATTGTGTGTATTAAAAAAAGTGGGTCGCCAGCTGTGCTGGCGACCCACTTTGGATCACTCCTTATTGATGAGAGTCACGTGCTTGAATGGAACGGGATCACTCTTGGACTTTCTGACGACGGCGTACAGGCGCTGATTGGACTGGACGTGCGGCAGGACGCGGAGGCTGATTTCGGGACCGTGGAGCATGGTCTTTACCGGTTTTTTGTCGTAAGGATGTTCGACCATCACCCAGCTCGCGAGTGTATAGGGGGATGTCGCTATGACACGCTCTGCCAACTCTGTCCTGACGTTTCCGGAACTCATGTGCGACTCGGAAACAATCCCTTCACGTAAGAGGGTCTGAAGGCAGTAATCGCCTTGACGGAGTGCCATCAGAAGCTTGAACCAGAGGAGCGGGTTCCTTTCCTCGAGCCTCGTGATAAGTTTCTTCACCGTCTTCAGTGTACCGTCTGACATTTTCCCTGCGTGTTTCAGCACTTGGCTGAGCGTGACAGGGGATTTTACGAAGACGTGGTTCAAAAGAAGTGAGTACAAGATAGCGAGTTGCGTTCTTGCTCCGGCATTGTTTTCTGAATGGGTATTCATGGTTGTACTGTACTGTGTTCCCGAAAACCATATACTTTAATTCGTATTTTGTAAATAAGGGTGCAAAAAGAAATGCCTGGGGCGCGTACGCGCCCCAGGCATTTTTGAAACAGTGTTGGCTATCCGTAGGTCTGCGGACCAGGAGGAGCGACGAAACTGCGGATGGGAGTGCCGTTTGGAAGGACGACGATCCTCTGAACTCCTCCGTAGTCTGTTCTGAACTCAGGAAGACTGCGTTTCTTACCATTCGTTTCTGAATGGACGCACACCTTGCACGCGTCACCCTCTCTTCTCACAGTAATCCATGTTGCTTCTGGCCAAGGTGAGGACTCAAGGAGTGCTTTCGTAAGTGTTTCAGTCTCACCTAATCTCCTTTCAGGAAAAAGCTGTGGATTAAAATGCGGGACGGCCCCTGATTGTTTGATCATGTGTTTCTCAAGGAGACCAAAGGTAGGAAGCTTGTCTAGCAAATCGAACCACAGGTCGATGCCTGTTGGATTCTGGTGTAACTTCTCATATCTTTGGTGATCCGGGAGTGGACTGTATATCTTGACCGAGAAGGCAAACGAACGGCGTTCCGCTGGACAACGCATTGCAACATTTGCAGCATGCTCAAAAAATTCTTTTCTACCTGTAACTGCAAACAGATACCAAAACGCCTGAAATGCCCATTGTGCAGATTGACACCCGTCATCGACGCGGCTCCATGTAAGTGGGTCGCTATCGGTAAGGGGAACAACTTCGGAAGGGTCATATTTTCGGGGTTCCAACTTGGTCAGCAAGTGTATTGGGGGCCATGTGTTCTTGTTCATTGTAGTAAGGAGCGGGGTTGGGTTGTCCAAACTATAATGCTGATTTGCTACAATGTAAACATGAAACCGTTTAAGGAAAAAGTACTCGACATCGTTGCGCGGATTCCGGAAGGGGAAACGATGACATATAAGGAAGTGGCGCTCGCTGCGGGCAACCCCAATGCATCTCGTGCCGTGGGCATGATCATGAGCCGCAACTATCGGCCGGACGTACCTTGTCACCGCGTGATCAGATCAGACGGGTCTCTGGCTGGATATAACAGAGGGGGAGCCGAGGCTAAGTCGAGACTTTTGGCAAAGGAAGGAGCGTTGCTCTAGGTACGTACAAACACCCTTATCCACCATTGATTTTCAACGTTAAAATGGTATAGTTGCGCCATATGAAATTCACCACAAAGCTCTGGAAATTTCTCCGGAGCAAGACCGTTATTATTGGATTAATTGTACTGCTTGCCATCATTGGATTCTCTGCATTCAAGAACAAGGGAGGAGAACTGGAGGTGTTTACGTTGACGTCTGACAAGCTGGCGACAACTGGCGTGACCGTCGGTGGAACTGTCGTTGCACAGGAAGAGGTGAGCCTTTCTTTTGACATGTCAGGACGAATCGCAAGTGTGCCGCGTCAGGCTGGCGATCGAGTGTCCCAAGGGACCGTCCTTGCAACACTCAACACGGGAACACTCGCAGCTAACGTGCTCAAGGCGCAGGGTGACCTGGATGCCGAGATCGCAAAGCTGAACGAGTATCAGACCATGGAAGGATCAGGCCTTACGGAAGTCGACACCAAGAAGACCCAGCTGGCTCGTGAGATCCAGAATGCGTACTCCGTTGCTGAAGATGCCATCAAGAACAAGAACGACCAGTTCTTCGAGGATGCGCAGTCTCGATTTCCAGAGATTAAGCAGCTATTTGACGGATATGACTTGCGAAAAACGATCAACAATGAGCGGTACCAGATCGGGCTTGTGCTTAAGGAGTGGCAGATGTGGGCACCCACGGTCAACAAGAGTAACTACACGGAGAGGCTGAACGACACGCGAAACAACATCGAGAAGGTCCAAAGATACCTTAACTTGATCAGTCCGGTTGTGAGCAGATTTGAGCCAGGTGCAAGCGCCACTCAGGCTGATATCGACAAGTATCGCGTAGATATTTCTACGGCACGAACCAATCTCAACACAGTGCTTGCAAATATTACAGATGCAGAGGAAGCTCTGCGAAGCACAACCTCACAGATTCCGTTTCAAGAGGCGCGCGTAAAGTCAGCGCGAGCAGTCGTGCAGAGCTATCAGGCTGAACTTGCCAAGGCTGTCATCACCGCACCATTCAACGGACTGGTCACTAAGCAGGATGCCAAGGTCGGCATGAGCGCGATGTCAGATCAGGAGCTCGTCTCCATGATTTCCGATTCAAATTACGGTATTGAGACGTTTGTGCCAGAGGTGTACATCGCCCAGATCAAGATTGGTAACAAGGCAAACGTAATTCTTAACTCATACGGTTCAACCGAGAACTTTGCCGCAACCGTTGCGTATATCGATCCCGCCGCATCACTTCGAGACGGTGTTGCCTCATACAAGGTGGAACTTGTGTTCGACGCGAACGACGAGCGAATCAAGTCTGGGATGACTGCTGATGTCGAGATCATGACCGAGATGGTCAACCCTTCATTCTGGGTTCCTGCTGCTGCCGTGATCGACCAGGGAGGAGCAACGTATGTAAAGGTAAGGAGTGGCGAGACAGTAGAGCTGCGAAGGGTAGAGCCAGGTGAGCGAATAGAGACCGAAGTAGAGATCAAGAGTGGTCTTATCGTCGGCGACGAGCTTGTACTTGAGAAACAGAAATAAACAATGCTTTGGCTTGATATCAAAATTGCATGGTTCATGGCTACACGCCAGATCATTCGTTCAAACATTTGGACGACGCTTTTGATTATCGGCGTGATGATGCTGACGTTCTTGAACTTGGTTGTAGTGAGTGGAATTCTCGTCGGACTTATTGAGGGTTCCGTGCAGGCCAACAAGAATCATTATACGAGTGACGTGATTGTTTCTACTCTGCAGGAAAAAGAATACATTGAAAATTCCAGCGCTATCATTTCGCAGATTGATCAGATGCCGGGTATTGAAAGATATTCCGCGCGATACGTTGATGGTGTAACGGTTGAGGCCAACTACAGGACACGAACGGACGACCAGGCCAAGCCCAACACCTCAGGCGGAAACGGAATTGGAATTGATCCAGTTAAGGAAAATGAGCTTACGGATCTTTCTCGATTCGTCGTAGAAGGGGAATATCTCGAGCCGACTGACTATGACAAGGTTCTGATTGGCGCGTACCTGCTCAAGAAGTATCTACCGGTTGATTCGCCAGGATTTGGCGCACTTGAGAATATCGCTCCGGGAACCAAGGTAAAGATCTCATTCGGCTCGACGACCCGAGAATTTATCGTAAAGGGAATCGTGAAAGCAAAGGTGGATTCGGTGAGCATGGGTGTGTACTTTGTCGACTCGCAGTTCCGTAGACTGGTTGGTCGAAACGACTTTAACGTGGACGAGATTTCTATGAAGGTAACTCCAGGAACGGATGTGAACGAGATTACACGGCGATTGCGTGCGGCGGGAGTGGATGAGTTCGCCAAGGTACAGACGTTCTCTGAGGCGGAGCCCAAGTTCCTCAAGGACATCAAGGCGACATTTGCGCTCTTGGGTAATGCCATCTCATCAATCGGGCTCGCGGTCGCGTCTATCACCGTGTTCATCGTGATTTTCATCAACGCGATCACGCGCCGAAAGTTCATCGGTATCGCAAAGGGTATCGGAATCAGCGGACGTGCGATCGAGTTCTCGTACGTGATGCAGTCATTCTTTTATGCTATCTGCGGATCCCTCATTGGGCTTACGATGGTGTACGGATTCTTGCAGCCATACTTCACCGCTAACCCGATCGACTTCCCGTTCAGTGACGGAATTCTCGTGGCATCATTTGCCGGCACGATGATTCGAATGGGACTGCTGATTATCACGACGATCATTGCTGGATACGTTCCAGCGCGAATGATCGTGCGCAAGAACACGCTGGACTCGATCCTTGGCCGATAACATGTAGATATATGATTGAAATAAAAAATCTTACAAAAACATACATGGACGGAGAGATTGAGACGAAGGTGCTCAAGGGCATTGACTTTCATGCCGAGGAAAAGGACTTCATCGCGATTATGGGGCGCTCCGGTGCCGGCAAGAGCACCTTCCTGTATCAAATGAGTATGCTGGACGATCCGACGACGGGATCAATTGTCATCGACGGCAAGGATGTCATCGGTCTCGCATCCGAGAAGCGCTCGCAGTTTAGGCTCAAGAACCTAGGGTACGTGTTCCAGGATTATGCGCTTCTGCCTGACCTGACCGCGATTGAGAACGTAGCACTGCCGCTTTTGATGAAAGGGGAAGGGAAGTCCTTGGCATACCGACACGCAAAGGAGGTGCTCGAGAAGGTTGGTCTGGGACACCGGCTCACTAATATTCCGGCAAACCTTTCTGGGGGTGAACAGCAGCGCGTGTCTATTGCTCGAGCGATCGTGCACAAGCCCAAGATTCTTTTTGCCGACGAGCCAACTGCGAACCTCGACAACTATTCCTCCAAGCAGGTGATGGAAATATTCCAGGAACTGAACAAGGGTGGTCAAACAATTATCATGGTCACGCACGAGGAGGAGTATGCAAAGATGGCGAAGCGAATCGTGCACCTGGATGATGGTAAGATCGTTGATGATCATAAGAAATAAAACATGAGATAGGCAAAAGGGCCCGGCGATCGCCGGGCCCT
>JAYTLZ010000044.1:0-6484 GCA_043728995.1 Minisyncoccota bacterium | reverse complement strand
TAAGACGTTAACCGGTCTTAGGCGGCACGATCCATGACATGGAGACTGGAGGTCTCACGCATCAGGGTTTCATCCAGTGACTGAATGATGACATGATCAACCTCGAGCACAGCAGGCATAGGCAAACCGATGTCCGCAGGCAACGGGCCGACCAGTTCAGCAATCTTTACGCCGAATCCTGGCGACAGAATCACATGGTCTGGCAGAGACGGCTTTGTGCGATCGACACTGAATTCGGGCATGCGCTCAAGATCGGCCAGACGACCGAGGTCGTCCGCAAATCCCCAAGCCACGATTGTCCGCGTCTCAGGATTGAGAACCACGAACAATAGGTCGAGTAGCTCGATCGCACGAGGACTCGTATAGACGAAGAGCCTTGCCTTGTGTGCTGACGAATTGAGCATGAGACACGGAGCTCCCGTGAGCCTGTATTTCTTTTTCATGCCTGGGTCGAAGCACATGTCATCCGACCCGGTTGCCGAGGCAAGGGACACGACATGCTTTTCGTTCAGGCCGAGAAGCTTCAACATTCTTTTTTCTGCGATCATTTTCTGGTATCTATCAATGTGCGTTTTTAAACCCGAATCCTGTTACCCTTTCTTAGCTTTTGGGTCAGTAATGCAATCCGGATTTCTGGTATGTATAATAACACATTTTATGTAAAAAGTAAAGGGTCTGGCGAACTGGCCAGACCCTTTAACACCCTATCCCCTTGTACCCTTTTAGCTCTTCCAGTAGCTGTCCTGCCTCACCAACAGCTCGTCAGCGCGCTGCTTGTCATACAACAGGTCAAATGACACCTTCTCCATTCGAGATGACTGTGAGCCCTTTACGAGTACGACAGTGTTCTCCTTGGCCCACTCGAGCGCCTTCTGGACCGCGTCATCATGACTCGCCGCTTTGTGCACGTGCTTGATGCCAATCTGTACCGCCTCCTCGTATATAAATGTCGCACGCTCGCCGAGTGTGATCAGGTGATCGACATGCTGCTCCTCTAGGACATGCGCGATGTTCTCATGCTCATGCTTGGTGTACTTGCCGAGCTCGGACATGTCGCCCAGGATCGCAATCTTGCGATCAGCCTTGATATCACCCATTGTGATAATCGCCTGTTTGAGCGCGATCGGAGATGAGTTGTACGTGTCATCGATAATAGTAATGCCACCGACACCTGGAACGATATTCATTCGTCCTGGCGGAACGCGATGTGAGCCGAGCGACTCCATAGCATCGAGCGCGTTGATGCCCATCTCCATCGCAACGACAATCGCAGCAAGGACGGGATACACGTGCTGCATACCGAGCGCGCCATCAATTGAAAGCGGCACGCTGTTTGAGCCGAAATTTACCTTTACGTTTTGTGCGGTCGGAATTCCTTCCTCGTCATACTGGATATCCATATTGGACGCATGCACATGCGCAGTCTCTGCGAATCCGTACCACATTGTTCTGTAGGTGGACTTGAGCGCAAGTTCTGAGATCTTCGCGTCGTCAGCGTTCAACACAAGCACGCCGTTCAATTTGAGACCAAACATCATCTGCGCATCCTCGTCATTCACGTCCTGCGCACGCGCGAAATATTCCGCATGAACTGGTACGTCAGGAAACCGAGTGAACACAGCATAGTCGAGTGAAATCCAGGACACCAACTTCTTCATGTCACCTGGCCTGTCTGTTCCCATCTCCAAAACAAGCCAATCGGGATACTCTTTTCCAAATAGGGGCTTCAGTCCGAGAAAAATATTCTTGAGCCAAGCGGTCGGACTTCCCCACCCTGTCTCCAGTCCGAGAATTGTCAGCGGAACACCGATGTCACTATTAAAACTCTTTTTGTTCTTTCGTACAGAAACGAAGCTCTCAAGCGCAGCGTAAATCGCATCCTTTGTAGACGTCTTACCAACGCTTCCGGCCACACCGATGACACGCGGCTTGAATCTCTTCAGAACAAGCATTGCCTCCCATTTCAGAATCGTGAATATTATTTTTTTAAAAAGTGTTTTCATAGATGTATAAAATTATCTGTCCGGCTCAATCTCATAATAATTGATAAGATACTTCACCATATCAAAGAAGGGATGCGTCAGCGTCGCGGAGGCGTACGCTGCTCCCTGCGGCTCGACCGTATACAATAGCACAATAAATTGCGGGTCGTAAGCTGGGAAATAGCCAAAGAACGAGTGCAGGAATTTGTCCTCAAAGTACTTCCCCGTCGCCTTGTTTGCAATCTGCGCGGTTCCTGTCTTGGCAGCAATCGTGTATCGCTCCATGGATACTGAACCGTCCAGCAATGCCTCGTCCACTACACGCGTCAGCATGCGCGATATCTCCTCAGACGTCTCTCGGGTAAAAATTCTTTCAGGCTCGAGCTGGTTGACCTTTTTGGTCACGCCGTAGTCATAGCGTATCTCGCGCACCAGGTGCGGCTGTACCAAGAGGCCGCCGTTCCCGAGCGCGGCGAGCGCACGCACGGTCTGTATCGGCGTAATCGCAATTCCCTGTCCGAACGACGCAGTCGCATGCTCGATGTCGCGTGGCGAGTCCAGGTTGTCGACAAGTGGGCCGGCCTCTCCTGGCAAATCGATCCCCGTCTCCTGCGAGAAGAACTTTTTCATGAAGGAAGAGAAACGCTCCTTGCCGACCTGCGTTACGACATGAGCCACTCCGGTATTGAGCGAGTTGTTGAGAACAGTCTGCATGTCCACGACGCCGCGTGCCTTCTTGTCATAGTTGTAAAACGTACTGCTATTGAGTGTCATGCTTCCAAGGTCGTTATACGTCGAGTCCGCAGTGACTGCCTTAGTCTCGAGCCCAATTGCTATAGTAATCGGCTTGATGATCGAGCCCATCTCGTATACGTCCTCGACTGTATTGTTGTTGTACTGCGACACGCTGTCCACGTTACCGAAGTCATTCAGGTTGAAGGTCGGATGCTGCGCCATGGCAATAATCTCCCCGTTGCTCGGATCCATGACAATGATGCCGGAGTTCTTCGAGTACCACTCACTTTGGATCTTGACGATCAGCTCCTCTGCATACGACTGCACGCTCGGCTCAACGGACGTCACGATCGTTCCGCTGAACCTTCCCTCACCGAAACTTTTCTTGAGTCCCGAATACAGCTCGACGAAGATGTTCGAGTACAAGTCCTCGCTGTTTTTCTTGAGCACGTCGTCGTAGTATCGCTCGAGTCCGTACTGTCCCTTCAGCGTATCGTCCTTTTCGGCGATGAATCCAAGAATCGAGGCACCAAGCTCGTTACCTGGGTAGAATCGCCATCTCTTCTTTTCCAAAATAACTCCGTCCAGTTTCAGTGCAAGAATCTCCTTACCCTTGTCCTCTGTAATCTGCTTCACAAGCTCCTCATACGGGTCGTCGCTCTTTGCGACCTTCTCGTCAAAGTCAGCCCGATCGATCGTCTCGAAACGAGAAAGTTCCTGATAGATCTTTTCTGGATCATCAAGATGGGAGGGGTCTATTGCCAGCGTGTAGCCAGTCTGGTTCGATGCGGCAAAGAAGTCCTTGCCGTCCTTGTATGAAAAAATAACCAGTCCGCGGTCGAAGTTCTCGTCGAGCTTGAGCGAGCTGTACTGCCTGTCCGAGATCTCGCTGAAGTGCTCACCCTTTCTGATCTGCACGTCATAGAGGCGCACGATCAGGACGAGCGCAAAAAGTATAACGCCCGTCGAAAGAACATGTATGAAGGATATGCTTTTCTTATTCATTCAGAAACGCCGTCTTAGCAGTGTCAGTCTTGATGTACGTCACGTTCTCAGCAGCGATAAACCCACTCAGGAGCGCATACTCCTTCGTGACAGATCGCTTGAGCGCAACTATCTCCTGCTCAGTCTGCGTAATTTTTGTTTGCATTGAAACGAGCGACTCCTGTAGACCCACGAGCTTCTTTGACGTCGACACTACCGCGTTCATCAGTACGGCATACGTAAGGAGCAACGAGACGAATATCATGACTGCAAGAATCATTATTTTTCTGTATGAGATTGTGTATGTTTGGGTGTTCATATTTTTTCAAAGATTCTTAGTTTGGCACTTCGTGCTCGTGGGTTTTCTACTAATTCGTCGTCTCCTGGAACTATTGGCCGGGAAGTAATAATCTTGCCGTCGCCCCGCGCCTGAAGCTCCCGGAACGTCTGCTTGACGATTCGGTCCTCCAGGCTATGGAACGAGATGACTGCAAGCCGGCCTCCGGGTGCAAGATATCGCGGCGCCTTCAGGATCGCTTCCCGGGCAGTCTCCAACTCGTTGTTGACTGCGATGCGGATTGCTTGAAACGTCTTGGTGGCGGGGTTGATCTTCTTGGACTGGAGTCTTTTTGGAATCGCGCCGCGGACGATTGCTTCGAGCTGGGACGTGAGCTCTATCTGCTGCTCTTCCCGGTACTCGACTATCCGTCGTGCGATTCTCCGTGCGAACCGTTCCTCACCGTAGGCAAAGATGACATTCGCCAGTGCCTCCTCGGAAAACTCGTTGAGAACAACTTTAGCAGTCAGTTCGTTTTCCGTTGGAGCGTCGTTAAGTGTCATCACCAGCGGCTCGTCAAACCTGAACGAGAAGCCTCTTCGTGCGATATCGAGCTGTTCGGAGCTAATACCAAGATCAATTACAATTGCATTAACGTGTTTGATGTGGTGTTTGGACAATACGTCCGGAAAGTTTCTATAATTAGCTTTCTCCAAAATGATATTCGCATGGCATCCCTCAAGGTTCTTGGCTGATCGTTCGATGGCTTCGGCGTCCGCGTCCACTCCGATAATCGTCAGGCTTTTGTGTCCAAGAGTGCACACTGCTTGGGCATGGCCTGCCGATCCTAGAGTTAGGTCGAGGTACGTCGCACCGTCGGTGAGGTTTAGATTCGTTATTACTTCCTGTAAAAGTACTGATTTGTGTCTCATGGCTTAGATTGCGCCTATCTGGCCTAGCTTCTCAGCAATCGAGTCGGCATTCTTTGAGACCTGCTCATTGAAGCTTTCCCATGCAGTCTCGTCCCAAATCTCAACCCTATTGTAAATGCCAGCAAAGACAACTTTGGATTTGATTTTCGCGAACGAACAGAGGTTCTCAGGAATCAGGATTCGGCCGACAGAGTCGATCGAAACTTCGTGGGCGCTTGCCAGCAAAAACCGGTTGAAGTTTCGGGCGTCTGACTGCGTAAAGCTGAGTTCGCCAAGCTGTGATGCAATCTTGTTCCAATCCTTAAGTGGGTACATAGAGAGGCAATTATCAAGTCCTTTTGTGATGACGACCTTCTTTCCGAGGATACTTCGAAACTTACTCGGGATCGAGATTCGTTTCTTGTCGTCCAGTCTGTGTTTGAATTCGCCGATCAGCATGTTTCTTGATTTACCACTTTATCCCACTTGTATTACATTATACCCCACTCTGCCCTAGTTTAGTTATCGTCATACCACGTGCCTGTGGATAAAAAAGCGTTGAAAAACAAGGGTTATGCAAGATAAGAGCATACATAAAATAGGTCAGACCTAATTAGGTCTGACCTAATTGGAAATAGAAAAAGCCGCCACGTTTCCGTGGCGGCTGGGAAAATTCTGAACCTAGTGACCGGACTGCCTGCGAAGCTCCTTGCGCCAGCTACTGTTTCGCCAACTGCGATAATGTGAGTCAATTTTGCGGATAAGCCTGACTTTCCATGTCTGTTCGATCATAAAGGAGTGTGGAAGTTCCGAGACATACCCCCACTGCAAAGCGACGGTATTCATCACCTCAGGATTTTTTGTCGGGACAAGAGAGGTTAACGCCCAGATCTCATCACCAAATTTGGGTACAGAGGCGGAGTCGTCTTCTGGTGGCACAACGGAAGATATTCGATGGAAATGTCCGCTCCGAATATGAACTTCGATTCTGCCGGCAGCTGCCTTGCCATATGGCAGGCTGAGTGTATCGTCGAAGAAAATTACTTTGGCCTCGACGAGTTGGTGAGCAGGATCCTGAAATCCGAGCTTTTCGCCAAGATACTGTCGCAAGAGTTCCTTGTTCAGAAGTGGCTGGTTTCGTGCCCGCTCAGGGGCAGATTTCGTTTTCATTTGTTTTGGGACAACTTAAACTTAAAATACTATAGAAATAGAAAAAGTCAATAATCTTAGTAGCAAAGGCTCCTCCAATTAAAGCTTTTTAAGTGCTCTCCAAATATCGTCTTCTTCAATTCCAAAATCAACAACTTTCTTGAAAATGGCCTGATTTGCCTGCTTGTACAAATTAGTCTGAACTGTCGATATCAACGTCCGTATGTCATCGTCGTCCACGTTACGTGGGTCTCTTAACGTAATAGTATGGGAAGTTCCAGAAGTTGCATGCACAACCCTCAGACCCAGCTTATGTGCCGCCCGGATCCAATCAGCCTGATCGACATTGTTCATGCCGGCCCACAGATTCTTTCTCTTGATTCTGTCTTCAGCCATCATGAGTATTTATTTACCAAAGGAATATTCGAAGGTGGACTTGTTGGATA
>JAYTLZ010000043.1:0-16906 GCA_043728995.1 Minisyncoccota bacterium | reverse complement strand
CATGCATGCTCTGACCAAGTAGGGAATCAAAAGAGGGAGTCCGATCGGACTCCCTCTTTTGATTTCGTTTTTTATACTATTTTAGATTCCGCCACCCATTCCGCCTCCTCCAACTCCACCCGCACCTCCAGCTGATGATCCTGTGCTTCCTGGCTTGTCAGGACTTGTTCCTACGTGGACGACTTCTAGAATTGTTTCAACAGAGTAGCATTCACTTTCTGGGGTAAAGCATAACCCTTGTCGTACAGAACCAAGAGTATTGTAATCCTCCTCGTAATGATTGTTGTCCGTTTCCCATCCTTTAGATAATCCTGGGACAAAGAGGGCATATCCATCTAGGATAAGTGGGTTGCCAGGAAAGTTTGATTCAAAATCCAGAACGATTCCGTTACAGCAGACCTCGTCATCGTTTACGCCACCGGTCGTTCCTCCGATCAGTGTGGCGGTGTATTGCGTCGAGGTGTTTCCGGACCCTCCGCCAGAAGATGACCCTCCACCGCTCCCTCCCGTACTGCTAGAACCTCCGGATAATTGTGCGTCCGCCGTACTAACAGGCTTTGAGAAAACATACTGCGCACCGAGCATTGAGAATCCGAAGACATACAGTCCGCACAACGTTCCGAAGCTTAGTTCCTTTAGGGCTTTATACATGATTATTTAAGATTAAAAGTAATGTCTTGCAGATTACTCACGACACCGTTCTCATCAATAACGCCCACTGAAATCGGAACCTTGGGAAACATCTCGAGCACTGCCGCCGTGGCATCCTTGTCGATAGTCTTGAACTTCTTATCAAACGGTTTCTGGATTGAGGAATCGTACGTAAACTCTATTTTAGTTCCGTTATCAGTACTTGGAATGTCGCTGTACGGCTCGCTTGCTTCAAAGGTGAGTGTGATTCTATTCTTGTCTGAGAAGTTTCTGCCAATGATCGTGATCGTATCACCGTCACGCACTTCCTTTGGGGAAATCGATTCTATAAAAGGGGCATTGGCATTAGTGGCCGGGGTATTTGTCTGAGGTATGGGCGAATTCCCTTGGATATTATTGAGAAATGAAATCGTACTATTGCCGACGTATCCACTCCCAAATGTGAGACCTACCGGGTAGAGGATAAGCGGTGCAAACATGTTTTGCATCTTGATGACTGCCTGCTTGGTCCTTTCACCAAAGTACGTAGACTCACTGCCGGGCGCCCCGACACCACTTTCGCTTACTCGTGTCTGGGAATTGCTGTTGAGATAGATCTGCAGCTGGCGCACATCCTCACCCTCGCTCCCAACGTTGAGCGATCTGGTAAATGTGTACGCGTTCAATGAGAGCGGTACGGCCAAGAGGGCAAAAATATACACACCTTTTTTCATGAAAATATTCTACCACAATAACGCGTGATAGACATCGCACCCTTATGAGCGAAGCGAGTTAGGGAGCGATTAATACTCCTGTGGTATACTTTGCACACATATGCAGCTTCCAAGCAACAAGGTAGGATTCGTTCTGATTTTTGTCGTACTCAGCGTTGCGAGCACAATCTTTTTTACAAAAATAGGAATCAATGACGGCCTGACAGACCTGCAGAACGTCGAGCTGCTCGTGGGACGAAACACAGACACCATTCGAAAGTCAGGTGACGCTGACGAGGACGGACTCGCCGACTGGCAGGAAGAGTTGTGGAAAACTGATCCAAGCAATCCTGATACGGACGGTGACGGAACAGACGACGGGGCAGAGATCGCTGCGGACCGAGACCCTTCAGTCAAAGGGCCAAACGACATCCTTATCCAGCCATCGGACTATTTCCAGTCCGAGGTTGATTTTTCTAACTTTGCGAGCGGAACGGTCAGTGACAAGCTTTCTGTGGATCTTTTCTCAAAATACCTTAACCTAAAGCTCAAGGGAGAGGTGACGGGAGAGCAGCAGACCAAGCTGGCTGATGACGTCGCGCAAAAGATCGTAAGTGAATCGCAGCTTAAGAACTATTTCAGCCTGGGTGACCTGACCACCGTGCCTTCGTCAAACGCGAGCGTTGCCACATATGGTAATGAGTTCGCTCAGACATCCGTGCGTTACCTGAAACAGATGGATTCGTACAAAAACCTCTCTGAAGGGGCCTATTTGACCAACATGTCCCAGACATACAAGGACTTTGCCATGACGATGTCCCAGATTAACGTGCCTACCGTAACTCAGGACGTCCATATCCAGATCATCAACCAGCTGTATAAGGCAGGAATAATGTTTGACTACATGACTCGATCGGACCAGGATCCTGTTTCTGCCATGATGATCATCGGACAATATGACGCTGGCCAGAAAAACGAAGGCGCATTGTACACAAGTTTGGCTCAGTACTTTAAAAACAATGGTATAATTTTCACCGATACCGTTACTATCAATTTCTGGAAATCTTTTGAATAACATTATGCACCAGCCATTCAAAAAAATAATCGCACTTACTCTTGTTCTTCTTGCGATTTCGCCTCAACTCCTACGGGCGCAGCAGAACAACCAGCAGAACACGACAACGACAAACCCTCCACGAGCAATCGAGCTAGACCAGACAACGCTGCAGCCAGTGCAGGTAAACACGAACAATCAGGCAGGAGCAGCATTGAACGGATCAAACGGATCAGGAACCCAGGGGGCGAGCGCTGCAGGATCAGTCGGAAACGCGGCCAGCTGTATCTCGTCCAGCGGGCTCACTAACTTGGCAAAGCAATATGTAAGCGGTCTGGTAAGCAGCTACACCAGCTCATATACGAGTTCGGCTGTTCCAACTGAGCCGGTAAAGCTGGTAGAGAAGGAAGTTGGCGGTCTGACGAGCCTGGGCATGAGCTGGGACCAGATCGGTTTCTGCCTTATCAACGCCATTATCGACTATATCGGAAAGGCAACGGTGGCTTGGATTAACAGCGGGTTCCAGGGTAACCCTGTATTCGTGGACAATCCAGAGCAATTCTTTGCCGATATCGCCGATATTCAGGCAGGACAGTTCATAAACGAGCTCAGCAACGGCTTTTTATGTTCTCCAATCCAGAATATAGTCCGTGTGAACCTTGCAAACAGCTATAATAACAAGATTTCTCCCTACGGACAGCAGGCGCAGTGTACGTTTAGTGGATCAGTAGCAAACATGGAAAGATTTATGTCAGGAGAGTCGTTTAACTGGAATGACTGGTACTCATATACCCAGAATCCCCAGAATAACCCTGTAGGAGCAACATTGTACGGAAATATTGAGCTCGATCGACGAATTGCACAGAGTCTCGGTACGCAATCAACACTCCTTGGATGGGGACGAGGATTCCTTTCTCATACGGATCCTACGACAGGCAAGATCACGAGTCCCGGTTCTGTCATCGAAGGACAGGTCAATCAACGACTCTTCAGCGGAGAAAGTAGAATCCAGATTGCCGATGAGTTTGATGAGGTCGTGAATGCACTCGTAAACTCTTTGATCAAGATCGCAATCAACGAAGCCACTCAGAACTAATACTAATCAACAGTTGTTGTTGCTTAGTATTTCGCTTTGTCTGATATAATTCAGGGTAATGAAGAAGTGCTTTGCAAAGATTTTACTGCTCGCTATTTGTCTATTTGTCGTGAGCGCTCCTTTGCATGCGTATGCGCAAGAAAATGCCAATGCCAATAGTCCTCAGCAAGGATCATCCGGTGGCAGTTTTTTTGATAAGTGGGTGACGGATATAGGTGTGAAAGTCGCCGGTACGGCCGGGACGTATGTTGGAGCCGGTGGCGGTGTCAGCGGAGGGATTGCTGTTGTGAAGAATTCAGGGCCGGTAAAGGCTGGTTTGGAAATGGGTGGTGAGGCAATTAGGTACGTTGTTGACAAAATTGTTCGAACTGCGGGATTTAGCATTACTTCAGTGGCAGCACTGATTCTCATGGTTTCAGGAGAAGCATTTGATTTTGTACTTGGGGCCACGGTTACGGGTGAGGGTTTATTTAACATAATTCAACCGAGCATTCTTTTGTGCTGGAGGATCGTTCGTGATGTAAGTAATATCATCATCGTCTTCTCACTTTTGTACCTCGCAATAAAAACAATCATTGACGGTAACGGATTTGCAGACAAGAAGGTGCTTGCTGGAGTTTTGGTTGCAGCACTTTTTATTAACTTCAGCTTATTTTTCACAAAATTTGTATACCAGGTTTCAAATGAGGTCGGTACTGCGATTGTGGGCGAGATAAAGCTCGGAGGTGAGGGTCTTGGCTCCTTCTCAACTGGAGTGATGCAAATATTCGGTCTTCAGGCATTGTTTGTGAAAAATATTTTTCCAGATAATAACGATTGGTCAGGAATGTGGAGCACACTCAACTCCAGTATCCTGACCAGCTTGATGTTTATCGGTCTGTCAGTCATATTCTTTGTGTTCTCGTTCGTTCTTGTTAAGCGATTTTTCATTTTTGTACTTCTTATGATCTCTTCTCCTCTCGGACTTATCTCTTTTTTCATTCCGTGGTTGGATGGTGTCAAGAAGTCGTGGTGGGGTCAGCTAAAGGGACAGGCACTGTACCTTCCGGCGTTTTTTATAACCCTGTATATTTCCATGTCACTTATGAGCAATATCATAGGCACGCTCGGTCCGCAGGCCGTCGCGAACATGTCCAGTGTACGTCTTGATACGGCAAGTAGTATCAACTCAGAACTAGGGGCTATCGCGGTCAGCGGAATAAATGTTTTTATATATACGTTGTTTGCATACATTTTGTGCATTGGGTGTTTGTTGTTGCCGATTCTTCTCCCGAACAGGATAGCCTCGGCTGGTGCGGGTGCCATGAACAACTTCGGAAGTTGGGCTACCGGGAAGGTGCGCGGCATGCCGGGTATGGCGGGTAGGTTTGCAGGACGTACTGCCATGGGCGCTGCTGCTCGTGCAGGTAGGGCAAATGCTGGGAGACGAGCAAACAATTTGCTCTATGGTAAGGGATATAAGAACAAGTCAGAAGAAGATCGAAAGAACCACCTTAAGGATCTGCAGCTCCGAGCTCGAAATGGTGACAGTACTGCACTGAGCGCGCTAGGTAAGGCAGACAAACTAAGGGAGCGAACATACGACCTTCGAAACGTTAAGGCGCTTGGTCTTGATAAGAAGTTCGGCAAGGGAATCCAGAATTGGAACGGTGCCGTAGAGGATAAGAAGAAGAAGATGGAGGCCGAGCGAAAGAAGGAGATGAAGCGACTTGGGTACGACGGTATGGCTCGAGACAATCAGCATGCGATCGTTGCGGCAGAGCGTGAGCGAGACATTGAGACAGATAAGCTTAAGGTGGCGAAAGAGACACTCAAGCTCAATGACAACACTGTAAATAGGCAGGCAGTTATTGATGCTCAGAAGGCGCTTGAGACTGTTGAAAAGAAGGTTGGAGAACAGAAGAATAAGGGGGAAGCGGAGTACCTCGAGGTTATGAGGAGACAACAGGCGCGACTTGGAAATCGAATGAGCGCCTCACAAAGAGAAGCGTTCAAGAAGATGGAGGAAGATATGAGAAAGAGGTGGCATGAAGACGGAAAGGCAAAAAAGACGACTCAAAGAAGAACGCCCCCTCCACCAGGACCGACGCCCCCTCCTCCGACACCTTAGTAACGAACGCATTTTATCAGCTTACACAACAAACATATGAACAACGAAAAAACACTACAGCAAATGATTCGAGAATACGAGCAGGCCATGCCGCCTGACATCATGAACACGATCAACCAGTTCGACTGGAAGCGTGAGCTGAGAGAGATTGTCCGAGATAACAATCTTATGCTTGATGTAGGTTCTGACCTTGAGGAGAGCGTGTACATGATGATCCTTGGCGCAGTCAAAGTTGAGGACGTATACCTCCGCCTGATTGAGGTTCATGAAATTGCAGATGAAAAGGCGCAAAAAGTGTTGCGTGAGGTCGAAGAGCGTATTTTCAATCCGCTTTTTGAGCAGTTGTCTAAGCTTCCGGGTGATGAGGATGATGGTGTGGAGATAACGGAAGATGAGCCAGTGGTCGGAAGTACAAAGATCTCGCGCGACTCCATTCTGGCAGAAATCGAGACTGACGTGGAGATCGAGCGGCCGGCAAACAACATCGTGATGCCTGGTGGACGAACGCTTCCTCCTGCAAGCATGGAGAAGGTGTCTGTGATGCCGGGTATGGGAGGACAGCCACCTGTAACGATGACAGAGTCTGCTCCACAGGCTAAGGCAGAGCCACAGATCGAGATACCTCCTGCACCGAAGCAGCCTTTGTCTGACCGACTTGGGTTACGAGATATTCCTGCAGTTGCCCCAAAGAACATGTCCAAGCCTTTCATGATGGGCGATTCCAACACCGTTGAAGTGCGCAAGACAGCGATTGTCGAAGGGGTGATAAGTCCGGGTGTGATTAATCCGATTTCAATTCCACCTGCTCCCGTACCAAGCACTGCTATTCCGTCACAAGGAATCCCTGTTGGAATGCAGCCCGGAATCCAGGCAGATCCTATAGCCTCAGGACTGACTGCTCCAACGGCAACTGCTGCGCCGCAGGCGCAGCAGTCCACACGACCAATAACTCGAGCGACAGATCCATACCGTGAATCGATTGAATAATTATGCAATACCAAGTCCCGCAATTCATTGAGATAGAAGACAAGATCTTTGGACCGTTGACGTTCAAGCAGTTCTTGTATGTGGGAGGAGGTGCCGCGATCGGATTTATCATCTGGACGATGCTTCCGAAGATACTGGCGATACTTATCGGTGGCCCGATCGTAACGTTCTTCATGATGGCGGCGTTCTACAAGGTAAATGGAAGACCGTTCCTGATGTTCATCGAGGGAGCGATCAAGTATGCGACCGGTGCAAAGCTGTACATCTGGAAAAAGACGGAGAAGAAGCCGGAGAAGAATATGGAAGTACGGGCAGTACAGGCACAAGTGCAGCTGCCGAAACTTTCCCAGAGCAAGTTGCGAGAAATTTCGTGGGGGCTGGACGTGCACGACACGTTTGAGAAGAAGGCGCGATAAAAATTTGCACCTTGTGCGAGTTGAGACTTTTATACAATCACTAAACATACTATACTACTAGCACATGTCAGACGTAAAAAACCAGACGCAGGCGTTCGTGCCGATCAAAGAGGTGAGAGACGGAATCATTATCCTCAAGGACGGATCGATGCGCGCAATTTTGATGACGTCATCAGTGAACTTTGCGCTTAAGTCCGAGGACGAGCAGAAGTCCATCATCTACCAGTTCCAGAATTTCCTCAACTCGCTCAACTTTGATATCCAGATTTTTATCCAGTCACGAAACCTGGACATCCGACCGTATGTCGGACTGTTGCAGGAGCGACTGAAGGTGCAGACCGATGACCTGATGAAAATCCAGATCAAGGAGTACATGGAGTTCGTCAGGAGCTTTACTGAGCAGGCCAACATCATGACCAAGCGGTTCTTTGTGGTAGTGCCCTATGCGCCTATGGTGATTGATGCCAAGAAGACGCGAAGCTTCTTTGGAGGAAAGAAGAGCACTCAGGAACAACAGCAGGCTTCAAGTGACTCGTTTGTGGAGGCACGCTCACAGATATCACAGCGAATCGACGTGGTGTTGTCAGGAGTCTCTCGAACAGGAGTGCGTGCAGTGCAGTTGGGAACCGAGGAGGTGATCGAGGTATTTTATCAGCTCTTTAATCCGGGAGAAGCCGAGAAGCCTCTCGTACTTTCAAACTAATATGGGAATCTTTAGCTTTTTTAAAAACGGAAATGACAAGAAGGGAATTCCTGAGATCAGCTCATTCCTGCCACAGGAGATCTATCAGGCTGGTGTGCTTGAATTGCAGGACATCATCGCTCCACCTGCACTGAAAGTGACTCCGCGTGAGATTCACCTGGGTGACAAGATTGTACGAACTCTGTTCGTACTTTCATACCCTCGATATCTGAACGATGGATGGTTTGCTCCGATCATCAACCTGGACAAAGTGTTCGACGTTTCAATCAGTGTGCGACCAATCGACACAGCAAAGGTTCTTAGAACGTTCAAGAAAAAGGTTGCCGAGGTACAAAGCCAGATCTCATCCAGAGAAGAGAAGGGACTCGTGCGTGACCCGATGCTTGATACCGCGTATCAGGACCTTGAGGCGCTGCGAGACAACCTGCAGCAGGCACAGGAGAAGATTTTTGATGTTGGACTCTACATTTCTATCTATGCGGACAGCGTGGACGAGCTCAACAAGTTTGAGTCTGAGGTGAAGTCCATCCTGGAGTCGCAGATCGTGTACACCAAGCCAGCCATCTTCCAACAGGAGCAGGCGTTTAACAGTGTGATCCCGGTCGCACAGGATTTGCTCGGAGTATATTCCAAGCTGAACACGTCTCCGCTTTCAAGCATCTTCCCATTCATCTCGTTTGACCTGACGACTGACAAGGGAATCCTGTACGGAATCAACCGACACAACTCGAGCCTTATCCTCTTTGATCGATTCTCTCTTGAGAACTACAACTCGGTGGTGTTCGCCAAGTCGGGAGCAGGTAAGTCGTATATGACTAAATTGGAGATTCTGCGATCGCTGATGTTCGATACGGAAATAATCGTAATCGACCCCGAGCGTGAGTACGAGTATCTGGCTGAGTCTACTGGCGGACGATATTTCAGCATCTCGCTTAACTCCGAGCACCACATCAACCCGTTTGATCTGGCAGCGCCCAAGGAGGACGAGTCTCCGTCTGACGTTTTGCGTTCCAAGATCGTGAACCTCGTGGGATTGTTCAGAATTATGCTTGGAGGACTGACACCTGAGGAGGATGCGATCGTCGATCGAGCACTTACTGAGACATACGCGCTGAAGGACATTACCCCAGATGCAGACTTTACCGGAGCGCAGCCGCCACTTCTCTCTGATTTTGAGCTTGTTCTCGCTGGAATGGAAGGAGCCGAGAGTCTCGTGCAAAAACTGTCAAAGTACACGAAGGGAACATGGGCAGGGTTCGTAAACCAGCCGACCAACATCGATATCAACCGAAAGTTCATCGTGTTCTCGATCCAGAAGATGGAGGACGAGTTGAAGCCTGTCGCCATGTACCTAATTACGGACTTTATTTGGAGTGCGATTAGAAAGGAAATCAAAAAGCGACTGCTGATCATTGACGAGGCATGGTGGATGATGAAGTCGGAGGATACCGCATCGTTCCTGTACGGTCTGGCCAAGCGAGGACGAAAGTACTATCTCGGAATCTCCACCATTACGCAGGACGTCGAGGACTTCCTTCGCTCGCCATACGGATTGCCTATTATCACGAACTCATCGATCCAGATGCTGATGAAGCAGTCTCCGTCATCGATCGACATGGTGCAGCAGACCTTTAACCTGACTGACGAGGAGAAATATCTCTTGCTCGAGTCTGACGTGGGAGAGGGAATCTTCTTTGCAGGATTGAAGCACGTTGCAATCAAGGTAATTGCTTCTTATACGGAGGACCAGATCATCTCGTCTGATCCCGCGCAGGTGCTCGCTATCAAGAAGGCCAAGATGGAGTTTGGTGGACAAAATTAATACGTGTTAAAATGTACTTATGGTATTGCCAATTATAGCCGCTGCTGGTGCGCGGGCTGCTGGAACTGCGGCTGCGCGTTCTGCTGCAAGTAGTGGGGCAAGTACTGCCGCTCGAGCGGCTTCCTCAGGAGTTAGGAGTAGTGTTCCCGCTAGCGGGAACAGAATTGCGGGTATGCGAGCTGCGAGTTCAGACGTTCCGGCTACGACTACGAGACAGGCACCTTCGCCTATAAGGTCAGCTAGGGACATACAAGAAAGGGCGCAGGCTGCTGGATTTGAATTTGAAGATGGCGCTGATAACCAGGAGGGGATCACTCGACTTAAGAGGAGCGTGCAACAAGGGCAAGCAGCAGAAAAAAAAGAAATAAAGTACCGAATTAGCCTTCCGGTCGGCTTCCTGCTTGTTGCATTGGCTGCAGTGCTGGATTTGGTTGAGATAATACTATCCTTGCTGACAGTCGGTGTCGGGGGATTCGTAAAGGATTTTGCGTCATGGCTTTTCATCGGTATATTCTGGATGCTCAAGGCTCCGTTTTGGAAGGGAAACAAGTGGATTGCAAAGATGACCACAATGACGGCAACGTTTTTGATCGGACTAATCCCTGTTTTAAGTGATTTTTTGCCTGAACTGACGATTGGAATTCTTGCCACGATTATTTATACGAGGATTGAGGATCGGCTAGGTTCTCAGATACGTGCAGTAAGGGAAATGAACGACAAGATCGTTCGTTTCAAGCGGGAAAGAGGATTGGGTCAGCATGACAAAGCTGCCTAGGCTTTCCAGCTGTTCTAATTTTTTATAAAACGAATACAAATAGTGCTTGTGATAGACTATTTTCATGTCAAAAGCAGAGGAAATGCAGAAGATTATGGACAACCTGATTAATCTCAAGGAGTCACCCCTCTATGCGGAACGCGTCGCAAAAGGATACCTGCCTGTTATAGGCGAAGGTAGTCTGGACGCTCAGATCATGTTTATAGGGGAGGCGCCGGGCAAGAAGGAGGCACTGACCGGGAGACCCTTCTGCGGCGCCTCCGGAAAGGTGCTCGACAAGTTGTTGGCCCATGTCGGCATCACTCGTGAGGACGTGTATATTACGAGCATCGTAAAGGACCGTCCGACCGATAACCGTGATCCCTCACCTGAGGAGATTGCGTTGTACGCCCCATGTATGATGAGGCAGATCGAAATCGTCCAGCCTAAGGTAATTGCGACGCTTGGGCGCTTCTCGATGGATTTCATCATGCGTACCTTTGGTCTTGAGAAAGAGATTTCTGCAATCTCCACCATCCACGGGCAGGTATTCAAGGGGAAGGCGGCGTTTGGCGGGGTGACGATAGTGCTGCTATATCATCCGGCCGTCGCCCTGTATGCAGGTTCAAAGTTTGAAGAATTGAAAAGGGACTTTGAGCAGCTCGGCAAACCGATTTAGTTTCAACATAAAACCGTGCGTTACGACATGCTCTGTACACAGAGTTTGTTTTTTTATTCCTGACATGACGGTATACTGAATGTAATGAACAAAGGCATCTCACTTATCGAAATGGTATTCGTCGTAGCGATCGCGGGAATACTAACCGCGATCGTCACAAGCTCTTTTGGTACCGCGCAGGTCCGCAAGGAGCAGGACGGAATCGTGCAGACAATCGCTGCACACCTGGAGAAGCAGAAAGCGGACACCCAGGCAGGAAAGGGTGGATCTGCATACGGCGTTAAGTTCGCGTCGAGTACGTATGTGCTTTACACAGGAACCGTATACAGTGCAGGTGCATCCTCAAACCAGACAATCACCATTGATGAAGACTTTTCTTTGGCCGAGACAATCACAAACTCAAACAACACCATCTTCTTCTCAAAGCTGACGGGCGGAGCAAACGAGACAGCGACAGTCACCGTATCGCAGATCGGTGGACGAGTTCCTCCACGGCACATCACGATCGAGTCGAGCGGGAACATTTCCGTGATAAAATAAACTCACATGAAACATTCTGCCTCTCGAGGAATCAGCATTGTGGAAATTGTGGTCGCTTCTGCGATCATCGCGACGTCTGTCGTGGGAATCGTCGGTGCGATCCAGATCTATCTTAAGATCACCTACCAGAACTCGCGCGAGACACAGGCCGTACTGCTTATGGACGAGACTGCTGAGGCGATTCAGTACCTACGTGACGTCAGTTACGCTGACAACATTGACGCGTCTACTGAAGGTGCCGAGTACACGCTCTTCTGGAACGGGACAGGGTACGAGTTGGCTACCAGCACGATAGTGTTGCCGTACGACATGATACGAACCATTGTGTTTAGCGAGGTCGAGCGTGATAGTGGCAACGACCAGATCACCGTATCAGGAACGAATGACGAATCAACCAAACTCGCGACAGTTACGATCGCGTGGCCGTACCAGGGAGCAACATCGACAATCAGTTCGGAGATGCTAATTCATGACCTCTATGCGAACTAATACGACACAAAAAGGGTTTTCTCTGCTCGAACTGCTCATCTATATCGCAGGCATGCTTGCGTTGGGTGCGGTCATGATCGTCCTGATCGTCCAGTTTTACGGATTGTACAGGGAGATTATCTCCATTCCTCGCGCCGATAGAACGGCTCTTCAGGTCATTGACCGCCTGACCAAGGATCTGCGCGCAGGTGACGACATTGATCCGTTTGAAAGCAACTTTCTCACGCCAAACGGTGTGATCGAGTTTGCCTCATTGGATAACGGTGATACCACCACCAAGCGATATTATGTAGAAAATGGAATGGTGAAGTACCAAGAGAACGCTGAGGCAGCGCAGGCCATTACACCCAAGGACCTGTACGTTTCAAACTTCAACCTCGCTCTGGTCGCAACTGATGTGTCAAAGGCGGTACGCATCACTATTGAAATACAGTTCCAGGCAAACGGAGGTACGACCACCAAGGCGTACAGCGGGTTCGCCATACTAAGAGAATCATATGAATAATCGCACCAAACAACATATGCTCAATACCGAACGCGGCCAGGTTGTCATCATTAATACGCTGTTGTTTTTTGCAATCTCTACCGCAATTATTTTTGCGGTGACGTATCCGGTCGTCTCAAGCTACCAGACAACAAAATCTTTTCTCAAGTCAAAGCAGGCGTTCATGGTTGCCAACTCCGCATCCAGCGAGGCGATCTATAGGTTGAACTCGAATATGGATCTCTCCTCTGAGACTATTACGCTCGCACAAGGAACTGCAGATATCGTCGTATCTGATGCCGGTACGACCAAGACTGTAAGGATCGATTCGGATGTAGAGGCCTACGAACGTAACTACGAAATTGTCCTTTCGCAAGGTGAGGGCGTGAGCTTCAGTTATGGTCTGCAGGTTGGACAAGGAGGATTCATCATGGAAAATAACTCGACCATCAATGGAAACGTGTATGCCAACGGTGACATTATAGGGAGCAACGGGGCAACGGTCACCGGTACTGCTGTGGCTGCTAACGTATCCAATCCTTCTGTAGGAGCTTCAAATACTGGAATAGTTGACCCACTGTATAGCCAGGACTTTGGAGGTAATTCCGCAGCTATCCCGCAGGATGTCGCCCAGAGCTTTACGGTCAGTACGACGACTCCGGTGTCTGCCATTAGAATTTTGGTCAAAAAGACCGGTACTCCGTCGGACTTTACTCTTAGGCTGAAAAGCAATACAGGGAGTCCCGGAAGTCCAAGTACTGCGACACCACTTGCATCTGTAACCGTAAGAGCTGCGACCGTCACATCCTCGTACGGATATCTTTCTCTGCCCTTGAGTGCGACTGTCTCCCTGACCCCGGGTACAACATACTGGATCGTGCTTGACGCCACAAACTACGGATCAGGAAAGTACTACACGCTTGGAGCCAATGATTCGGCATATTCAGGAGGTGTCGCTAAGATCGCGGCAAACGGCTCAACTTGGGCCGCTACGTCTCCTGCAACTCGTGATCTATACTTTGACGTATATGTCGGAGGAGACTTTGGACTGATCAGTAATATTGTTGTTGGAGGTGACGCGTGGGCCAATACCGTAAACAGCTCAAATGTAACAGGAACGATCTATTGCCAGGGCTCAACGGGTAACAACAAGGCGTGCGACGCTTCACGACCAGATCCAGTACAACAAGCGTGGCCAGTATCTGATGCCAATATCCTGGAGTGGAAAGGCATTGCCACTGCTGGAGGAGCGACGACTACCTTGACCATCTCGGGCGGTTCGCCCGTTACAATCGACCCTGTCATGATAGACGGCGACCTTACACTTACAAACGGCGCGACTTTGTATATTAATGGAACAATTTACGTAACAGGGAACATCAGCCTTTCAGTTAACTCACAAATCATGGTCAACCCTGTGCTTGGGTCTGCAAGCGCAATAGTGGTGACAGATGGGCGGGTAAGTATCTCAAACGGTGCCCAGCTAAACGGTACGGGAACTTCAGGGAGCTATCTCATGGTTGTGACAACCAGCACGTGTCCAAACGGGACAGGGTGTTCCGGGGCAAACGCGATTGACGTCGGAAACAATGCAGGTTCCGTAATCTTGAACGCGCAGAGCGGTACGCTCGAGTTTGCAAACGGCGCATCAGCACAGCAAGCGACGGCAAATAGTATCGTCATGAGCCCTAACTCCGTCGTGACCTACCAGTCTGGACTCGCTAACCCAAGCTTTACGACCGGGCCATCCGGATCATGGGTTATCGATAGCTGGAAGGAGGTGGAGTAGTAGCAAATCGAGATCTAATTAAGTCGGAGCGAATATGAAAAGGGCCGGTCCCTTCAGGACCGGCCCTTTGAGCTATCCGCATGCTCCGACCTTACATGTTCGGAGCATGCGGATACAAGGGGATTGCTTGACATTTATACAATGATATGTATTATTTGGTCGGGACTAGAGACCCGCTGTTCTTCAGAACTATGTCAAGCGTGTCCCAAACCCGAGCCGCGCGCACAAGCGGCTCGGGCCCTCATTCCAGTGCCTGAGCTATTGCTGCTCGGACGATGAAATGAGGGTAGGTGGAATTGATGATATCCTTCCGTACGGAATTCAGATGCTATTTCTGCCGACTCTTTGTTCTTTGATACTTTGTGCCGAGACCGTAATTATCGTTGCCTGTCCCAAGTGGACTTAACGACTCCTTTACGGTCTCGGCGCTCCAACTTGGCGCGGATGGAATGTTACAGCCATGTCCTTTTGGACTATGCGCAAGATTTCCATCCGCGCCTCCGCTTTGGTGGGGAGAGAATGTCCTTGTCTTGACCGACGGTCTTTTAGGAAATTTTCTCTCCCTGCCATCAGCTTTCCCGCGGCGCACTTCCACCCCAGTTTCCGAAATGGAATTATCCCTACGTGTGCGCCGTGGGACAAACCTTTGGGACTCTAAGATTTTTGTTCTTCGGAACTTAGCCCAACATGTCCCAAACCCGAGCGCCGCGACAGCGACGCTCGGGCCCTCATCAGAGAATGCAATGTGTTTGTTTGCATACTGGCATACCAGTATCGTCATCCGTATACACGTTGTCTCTTCTGACGAGGGCGGTGGAATTAGATCCGAGTTTTCCTTTGGAAATTTACGACTACTTTCCACCAACCTCTCGTTCTTTAACATATACAGATTTGTGTCGAGGTGCGTATTCAATCAAGATGTCCGATTATGGACTTACGGCTTTTTTACCGCCTCGGCGCAGCCACTTTGGCGGAAATGAATACGCTGGATGTGTCCTTTGGGACTATGCCTTCACTTTCATTTCTGCCAACCCCTTTCTTGTGATGGACTTACGTCGACGTTTTCTTAAATGAAATTCACATACTATGTCCTTCACAAGAACCTCTCAACCCGAACCCCAACCAGAACCACAGACATGAAACCATCGATCCGCGTGATCGGCGTCCGTCACCGCAATAAAGTGACTACCGAAGGCGAAGCACGTCCAACCGCGCTTTGCATTGCACCTGCAGGAGATCCGGCCAACACCGTCGAACTTCTGCTTGAGTCCGAACAGGACGAGATCGACTGGGCCCAAGGGTTCTATCCGATCAAGTTCAGGGAGGCAACTTCCGAAGACGATCCCGCTAACTTTCGTCCATGGCATCTGCAGTGGAAGAAGGTCAAGGAGGACGAGTCGACCGACAACATTCCCGAGTTCCATCTCCGCAAGGACGGCAAGACTACGGAACGCCTGCACAAGGTTCCGTCCGAATTCACCAGCTATCAGCCAGGCGACACTGTCGTCATGCTGAGCGGCGGTTCGGGCAACCTCTTTGCACACCTGCTTTCGCGAGTGGGTGAGAAGATCGGAAGCAAGGTCATGCGGACCTCCGCGGCTCGCGCCAAGGAGTTTCGTAGTACCACCGAATTCGCCGAGATCGAGCACATGCACCGGGCCCTGGTCTGGATGTACGAGTTCAATCGGGAGAAGTTCCGCGAACTGCTGCCGCGACATCGTGCACAGGTCGAGATCGAAGAGCTGTACAAGCTGTTCGAGGAAGTCCAGAACGACCGCAAGGCCTGCGGACTGCGCCTCTTCCAACGGGCAAACCGCTCCGCCTTATCGCCTCAATTCCGGACATCACGGCGTTCGAGACGGCGGCACAGTTCTGCGCGTTCTGCGGAGTGCATGCACTCGGCTCGAACGGCAAGAAGATGCAGAAAGGGGAAACCCCGCCTGCGGCTCGTGGAGGATTCCCTCGCCGCAAGCGTGGGGTCGTCTGCGACTGGAAGCCGACGCTTCGGCAGGCACTCTTCCTCTTTGATGACCAGCTCAATCGCAATCCCGGATCACACTGGGGCGCGAGACGGAAGCTCATCAAGGCGGCGTATCGGGTCAAGCACCCGGAACCAGTCGAGGAAGTGCTCGAAGGAGGACGGAAGGTAAAGCGGTACACCGACGGGCACATCCAGAACATGGCCCGTTGGAAGACGCTGAACAAGTTCAGTCGGTGGCTGTTCAGGGAACTCAAGAAACTTGAAGCCGAACTCAGCGGTGCTGAGGTTGGCGGCGAGCGTCAGAAGGTTGCCTGATCTGTATTTTGGGACTTGAGTTCAATTGTTCTTAGGAACTTGGCAACTTGTGTCCCAATGTCCGAGTCGCGTACGCGCGGCTCGGACTCTCATTAGAATATTCGAGCTTTGGTTCGAATGTTGCAATGAGAGTTGGTGGAATTGAAGTATCTTTTTCTTCGGAAATTTTGGGAAGATTTCCACCACTCTCATGCTCTTTGATACTTTGCGCCGGGGTCTGTAATTAAAGCTTCTTATCCTTCTGGGATTTGGGTTCAAATTTACCTCCCCGGCGCTCCAAAATTTGCGCGGATGGAATGCCTTGATTTAGTTCTTTGGAACTTTTGATCCTATTTTCATCCGCG
>JAYTLZ010000042.1:0-8701 GCA_043728995.1 Minisyncoccota bacterium | reverse complement strand
TAATTCCATGTACTTTTCTGTGGAAAAGCCTTATGAGCGACATGCTATGATGAGTGTAATGGAAAAGAAAAAACTATCACAAAAGGAGCGAAATGAGTCTGTAACCAAGGGATATTTGGAGGATCAGGATTACGTAACCAAAGAATATTTTCATGATACTTTAGAGGCAACCCTGGATAAGAAAGACTATGCTACCAAGGACTATGTCGGAGCCTCATTCGAGGCAATGGATCTCAAATTCCAGGGATATATGGAAGATAGTCGTAGGCATATGACCATGTTGATGGAGGACAACAGGCATCAGATCCGACTTTTGATGGAGGGTACCAACGCAAGGTTTGAGCGCATTGAGCGGCATGTGGGCCTTGAGCCCTGGGCAGCAAAGTAGTTATGCGTCTTTTGGTATACTGAATCTATGAACAATACACAGAAAGGTTTTATCTCACTAATCGGTATGATTGCAACGCTCGCGGTCGTGGGACTGATGGCATACATGTATCTGTCCAAGAACGAGGAGACCGGAACGAGTCAGCGTGAGGAGAACAAGGCTGCGGTCGAGAGTGCCGAGGAGGCTAAAAGGATGATTGAGAGTAGGCAGGTAGAGATCTAGGCGAGCAATATTGTACTATCCCAAGAAACGCTGGCAGCCGTAGGCTGCCAGCGTTTGTCCGTGGAGCACTAGTCGTCTAGCCTCTGGAACTCGTCCAGCTCGTGGCGTACCCCGGGCAAGCCGCCCACAAAGACGGCGAGGCCGCCGAGCATCAGGATTCCTATCGTTATGCATTCGATTATGTTCATATCCATCCTTTTGTACCAAGCCGGCACACGTCTTTTGCCCAAGAATTTCTATATATTGGAAAAAGAAAAAATATGGTAGTGTTAAGGCACAATGCAAGAATATACCATTATATTTATAGGAAAATCAGGGGCAGGCAAGGGAACGCAGATCGAGCGACTCTTTGACTATCTGAAAGGAAAGGGGGAGACAAACATCGCATACCTGGAGGCCGGGCAGAGCCTGCGGGACTTTATCGCGTTAGATACATATACCAGCAAGTTGGCCAAGTCTGGCAATATGACCGGCAAGTTGCAGCCTGGGTTCCTGGCTGTATGGGCATGTGCCAACAAGATGATCAACGACTTCACGGGTCAGAAGATCGTCTGCGTGGACGGCGCACCTCGCAAGCTTAACGAGGCGTACATCCTCGACGAGATGTTCGATTTCTACAACCGGCAGAACAGAATCATTGTCCACCTGAACGTCACGGACGAGTGGGCCCGGGAGCGACTGACCCAGCGCGGACGTGAGGACGACCTCAAGTCTGAAAGCGTCGACAACCGCCTGGAGTGGTTCGCCCAGAACTCGCAGGACATCCTTGCCTTCTTTGAGCAGGCAGGAAAGTACAAGGTCATGACCATCCATGGCGAGCAGTCCATTGACCAGGTGCACACGGACATCGTCAATGCACTCCAGATATGATTACTTACAAGACACCAGAGGACATCAAGGCGTTGGCAGAAGGAGGAAAGATCCTTGCTGATATCATGCGTGCGGCAAAAAAGTTTGCGGTGCCCGGAGTTTCGATAGACGAGGTGGACCGATTCTTCGGTGACGAGATCAAGAAGGCCGGGTGCGTTCCTGCGTTTTTAAACTACACGCCGTATGGTGCCAAGCGACCGTTTCCTTCCAACATTTGCATCTGCATCAACAACGAGATCGTGCACGGCATTCCGACCGAGAACCCGCACGTTCTCAAGGAGGGGGATATCGTGACGTTCGACGGCGGACTGATCTACCAACAGAAGTATTATCTCGATCACGCATGGACGTATCCGGTCGGAGAGATTTCTAAGGAGGCGAAGAAGCTCCTCCGAGTTACCGAGGAAGCTCTGTATGCGGGGATAAAAAATGCCAAGGTCGGCAAGCAGATCGGCGACATTGCGAATGCGATTGAGCGACGCGCGTACGAGGATGACTTGTTTATCGTGGAAGGACTGTCCGGACACGGGGTAGGGTACGCGATCCATGAGGATCCGTACGTTCCCAACGAGGGTGACCCGAGAACGGGCGAGCACATCAAGGAAGGGCTCGTGATCGCCATCGAACCGATGTTCGCGATAGGTACGCACAAGATCAAATTGGAAGGAGATGGGTATACATATGTGACCAAGGACGGTAGCCTGTCGGCACAGTTCGAGCATACGATCGCCGTTACGGAGAAGGGACCGATAATTCTAACTAAATAAAAGACGTCGAGTTCTGCTCGACGTCTTCTTGGCCTTTCTCTTTCAGGATTTCAATTCAAGTGGCAAAGGAAATTCTTTAAGTGAAAAACTGATGCCTTCTACACGTTCCAGGTGCGGTTCTTTCGAGTGTTGCGTCAGTGTGGCCTTGATACGAGTACCGACCTCTAATGGCTCACCTAAACGATCGAGCAAGTACTGTTTTTCGATTCCTGCTACAATGGTGGACCCGTCTTCTTTCTCTAGTTCTATGACAAAATGGTCTCCAAGATCTTCTTCCAGGTCGAAGTATTCTACAACAGCCGAACCATCCGGTTGAAGCAATGGATTCTCAAGAAATTTCTGATTTCCAGGCCCATCAAGTTGTATCCATTTAGGCTTATTGTGGTTCCAGGGACCATTCGGCATAAGTGCGGGCGCAAACTCCTTTTGGGCTGGCGCACGGGTATCTCCTGGCAATTCGTTATCCGATTTTTTACTCATAAGTGAGGGTTGTTCTACCTGGTTTCAATTTAGCACATTCTATGACAGAATGAAATAATCTAATTAATATAAAATACATGAAACACATCCAGGAAAAGACACTCGTCATCATCAAGCCAGACGGAGTACAGCGAACGCTGATCGGAGAGGTAATAGGACGGATTGAGCGCGTTGGCTTCAAATTGATCGCACTCAAGTTCGCATTGCCAAGCAAGGAAAAGGTTGCTGAGCATTATACGATTGATCCTGAGTGGGTTGAGAAGACAGGCCAGAAAGCATTGGAGGCGGATGTACGGAACGGCAAGGATGTGACAGGAATAGACGCGCTGACACACGGCGGAACTATTTTACATAAACTGCAGAACTACATGACCTCTGGTCCGGTGGTTATCATGGTGTGGCAAGGTGCTCATGTCGTGGACGTGGTGCGCAAGCTGGTCGGCAGCACGGAACCAAAGACGAGCGACGTCGGAACCATCCGGGGAGACTTCGTGCATGACTCGTATGAGATCTCAAATATCGAGGGACGAAGCGTGCGAAACGTTCTGCACGCATCAAGCAGCACTGATGATGCCGAGAAGGAAATCAAGGTATGGTTTGCACCTGAGGAAATCATTTCCTACAGACTAATTGCCGAAGAAATTCTCTATGACGTGAACGTGGACGGTAATCTGGAATAGGAGGAGGAATTTCTCAAATATTTCTAAAGATATCCTTATTTTCCAATAAAATGGTCAAATGTCAGATGTGCTATAATTACCCCGGAGGCCGGATGTTTCTAGATATCATGTACATGGGCTGGCTGAATCGGTGCGTGCCGTGGTACGTATCCTGAGGCTGCCCACCTAATTTCTTAACTAGGGTACATACCGGCCACCAATCAAAAACGCCATATCGCACGATATGGCGTTTTTGATAGACCCAAATTTCTATAAGCGAAGCGATTTAGAAATTGGAAATGCCCTCGTGGTATACTTAAGCTATGAAAAAAGGGACCATATTGGGTCATATCGCATTGCTGTCCGCTCTGTTTGCTGGCCTGCATATTACGGCGCTCAAGCTGTCACTCTATTGGACGACGGACTGGCTCGACTCGTTCATGCATATCTTCGGAGGATTCTTGGGGACGCTGATCATATTCTATGTCTTGCAGAAGGCGGGCTTCTCGCCGCGTACACTCCCACGCAAGTTGTTCCTTGTGACGTTCGTAATGGTGTCGGTCTTCGCGGTCGGCGTGGTATGGGAACTGTGGGAGATATTCGTCGGCTTCACCGACCCGTTCATAAAGAGCGAGCAGGTGGATACGATATCGGACCTCGTGATGGACATTATTGGCTCAGTAATCGGATTTATATATTATGACAAAAGACTCAGGACCAAAGCAGAGTAGCTTCTCGGTCGGATTTTATGGCGGAGTAGGCGACGTGACGGGTGCGAACTTTTTCCTGCAGGTCGATGAAACTAAGTTACTTGTGGACTGCGGACTGATCCAGGGGATCCACAAGGATCGAGATCCCAACTATGATGCCTTCGGATACAAGCCGAGCGAAATACAATATCTTTTTATAACTCACGCGCACATCGATCATATTGGTCGGATCGGTAAGCTGATCGAGGACGGGTTCAGTGGGAAGATTTATTCTACGGAGGTGACGCGCGATCTCGCTCGACTGATGCTCGAGGATGCATTGGCAATCAACATAATGCATGCGGAGCGCAAGAACATCAAACCGATGTATCACGAGGCGCAGCTCGAGGACGCGTTCAGCAGATGGGATGTCATCGAGTATGGCAAGAAGTTTGATATTACGGCAGACGTGTCGGTCGTGCCGTACAACACGGGGCACATCCTGGGATCATGCGCATATGTCTTTACGAACACCGCTACTACCGAGAGAATTACGTTTACCGGTGACCTGGGCAACTCGCCTAATCCGCTTCTGCCAGATGCGGATACCAAGTTCGAGACGGAGTATCTCGTGATGGAAAGCGTGTACGGAGATCGCGAGCATGAGCAGATGGATGAAAGAAAGGGCAAACTGAAGCACATCATCTCAAAGGTGGTGGCGCGTGGCGGAACTATTCTGATGCCCGTATTCTCTTTGGAGAAGACGCAGATGCTGCTGACCGAGCTGAATGACTTGGTTGAGCAAAATCTGATTCCGGACGTGCCAATCTTTCTCGATTCTCCACTTGCGATTAGACTTACCGAAATCTACACGCGCAACACGGAACTTTTTAACGACACAGTGAAGGCGCAGATCGCAAAGGGTGATGATGTATTTGATTTTCCAAAGCTCAAGTTCACTCTGCACAAGTCAGAATCTGAGGGGATCGACCGGGTAAAGGGCGCAAAGATAATTATCTCAGCATCAGGCATCAGTGAGGGTGGGAGAATCACGGCGCACGAGAAGCGATATCTGCCAAACGAGGACAACGCGCTCGTCTTGATCGGACACCAGATTCTCGGATCACTTGGACGAAGAATTCTTGAAGGACAAAAGGAGGTATATATAGATGGAACTGACGTTCCCGTGAATGCCGAGATCATCCAGGTGGATGGATACTCGTCGCATGCCGATTCAAGCCAGCTTCTGGATTACGTCGAGGCAATAGGCGAGAAGCTCAAGAAAGTGTTCGTCTGCATGGGCGAGCCGAAGGCGTCGTTCTTCCTTGCCCAGCGACTGAAGGACTATCTGGATATCGAGGCAAGGGTACCGAATGAGGGTGAGATTGTGGAGTTGTAATCGTTTGTATTATTGACTTTTATAAAATATATTGTAATATAAATTCGAGTACATTAATTCCAACCCCTTTGATTTATGTCTGACGAGAAAACTGGAGAAACTCCAGAGCGGATAACGCGCGAACAGGTGGTGGCTGCCTATGGACAATTTGTTGAGGCGGGCATCCTAAGTCCCTTCTCAGTTCCTGGAACTCTTGAAGGCAATGAGGCAGACCGGCTCTATTACGCTTGGGTCAAACAAGGTGATCTTGAGGCCGGAGAAAATGATGAGTTGCAACGCCTTCATGATCTGGACAAGACCATGATCAGGATTGACGCAGGATTCACCGGATTTCACTTCATGGAGGATGTTCGCGGATGGCTAATGCAGGATGCTGAAAATTCGACAGCTATTGAGGATGCAGAAACGAAAGCCAGAATCCGCTTGCTCATTGCGCAGGCACTCAGAAAGGTCAACGCTCTGCTGAGAGAAAAGACAAAGCAGTAGGATTGCATTCAAGTAATGCAAAAGGCGCGCCGATAGGCGCGCCTTTTTTCTTTTCCTGGATTCCCGCCTTCGCAGGAATGACACAATTACTTCAGAATCTGCTTTACGATTCGCTCGAAGCTCTCAGGATTGTTTGCTGCAATCTCTGACAGAACCTTTCGGTTGAGCTTGATCTCGCTCTTGTGGAGCTTGTCGATAAATCGACTGTACGAGATCTCGAACGGCCGTAGGGCAGCGTTCAGTCGGACGATCCAAAGGGCTCGAAACACCCCCTTCTTCTTTCGTCGGTCATTGAACGCTGACTTACCTGCGTGTCGGATTGCCTCGTTCGCCTGAGCCTCCTTTGTGCTTCGGCCGAACCGGTACCCCTTCACCATCTTCAGCTTGTTCTTTCGCGTCTTGTTGGAAATGACTCCTCGTTTTACTCTTGTCATGTTACTTTTCTGCCTTCATACCTGGTAAAAATCGTCGCGTCACCTGGTTTGAGAACTCAATCGATCGGGGTCGCTTCTTGGCGATGTTCGCCTGTCCGCTCTCCTTTGCGTTGAAGTGGTTCTGTCCTGCCTGTCGGCCACGGATTTTGCCGTTCTTTGAAACCTTGAGTCGCTTTGTGAATGATTTGTTTGTTTTCATTTTATTTTGCTTTCTCTATTATCATCGTGAGGCCCTTAGGACTTTTTTTTGCTTCTTCAGCGACCTTGTAGTCGACTGTCAAAAGTTTAAGAATCCTACCGAGGCGATCTTCAAGAAAATTCTTGTCGAGATACTTGCTTCGTCCCGGGAGGAAGAGCTCTAATTTGATTCGGTGTCCTTCGGCAAGCCATGAGGATGCCCGCTTTGCCTTGATGCCGAGATCGTTCTCGGAAGTGGCCACTTTTACCTGGACACTTTTTACCTCAACATTGTGGGCCTTTGCTTTTTGAGCCTTGAGCTTTTTGCTTTGTTCGTACAGATACTTCCCGTAGTCCATGATCCGGGCGACCGGCGGGACTGCCATAGGAGATATCTCAATCAAATCGAGTTCTAATTCTTTCGCTTTTAAAAGGGCTTCACTAGTCTTGATTACGCCAATATTCTCTCCATCAGGACCGAGAACCCGGAGCTCCTTGGCTCGGATCCATTCGTTTATATAAACGCGGTCTTTTGAATTTTTTGAATTGAATTTTGGCAAAATTACTTGTTGTTATCTTTAATCAAGATGGTGGTCACTATAACACATATGCCTATACAAATAAAGCCCCCTGGCCGAAGGCCAGGGGGTGGGGGTTGAGGGTTGAGTTGGTCAGGTGATTGGTACGAGACCAGCGCGACTAAGGCCAAAATGATAGAGAAGTTCGAAGATATTCGGAATGTCATTGAGTCTAAGGGCAAAGGATTGGCAATTGGTTGCCTTCCAGTGATGTTGGAGGCAGACACACAGGATGCCTTCTGGCATAGTGTCCCCAAGCTCCGTTGTTTCTGCTCCGTCCTCGATCAACATGATTTCCGCCTTCTCGAGTTGAGGGACGAAGTCACACGTATCGGCGAGCAGCTCCTTTAAGGTCTGCAATTTCGATGGCGGCCAATTCTTTCCGAACCACACTTGAAGGTTTGTTCTTTCCATGAGTTTTGGGATCTGTTTGATTTCTCCTAGATACTACCTTTTTGAACTGTATTGTCAAAAGAAAAACCCGCGGCCGGTAGAGGCCGCAGGGCTGAGGAAAGAAGCGTTCAAGTGCCGGTTTCTGCAAGTTTCCTTTCTTCCAGGGCACTATGTCGTCGAAGTAATTCGTACATGTCCGTAAGAAACTCGTAGATTTGACCCGCTGATGCCTTTAGGTATGAATGGTTACCGGAACTAACACCCTGAACCAATCTGGAATGCAGGGGTAGAATTGTAATGATCATGGGGTAGGGTTTACCCAACTTTCCCTTTAATTTCCTTACCTCAAAGTGAGCGCCTAGGCTGTCGTTGAAAATACCGGCCAAGGCTTCTTCGATAGGCACGAGTCTGAACTTGCTTTCGTCTAACAAAAGACGTCTGAGTAGAGATGTTCCAGCATCTGCTGGATTAATGTTGGTAAAGAAGTTTGCATAGCAGTACACGGGGACTGTGTTTGGATTCATGGTGCAAGATATGTTCTGGTTCCTTCTTGATAGTACGCTTGCCGTCCCACAAGTCAACCTTTACCTCCCTCATCAAAGGAGTACAATAAGGACAACATTCGTCGTATGGAAAACACCCAAAAAGGCTATATAGTTCCCCTTGTCATGATTGTCCTTCTGCTTGGGCTGGCGGGGTACTTTCTGTTTGCCGGGGAGCCGGTCGAGTCACCGATCGTGGAGCAGGCCCCGACGACCCAGACGCAGGCACCTGTCGTTCCGCGACCCAACCCGACAGATACTGGCTCGACAACGGACGAAGATGATGGCGACGAACCAATCGCGACGACAACCGCCTCGACCACGGTCGATATCGAGGCCGGGCTCGAGTAACCAATTTTCTTGACATATGTATAAAAAAGTACACAATACGCAGGTTCCCCGGACGGTTAAGCAGGGGAATTTTTAATTATGAAAGACAGCTTCAACAAGGAAATCATTGGACGGCTCGAGCGGGTAGACATACCAGAGTTCAATTTAGCTGGAATCGAGGCAAAGGTTGATACCGGCGCATATAGCGGGGCGATCCATGTCAGCCTGGTCAGCGAGTTCGAACGTGATGGCAAGGACTGGATACGGTTCGTGCTCCTGGACGAGGA
>JAYTLZ010000041.1:0-7771 GCA_043728995.1 Minisyncoccota bacterium | reverse complement strand
TTTCCGCATGGATCGCCAAGTTCCAGAAGAGAAACGAGAAAACACGGTTTGGAATCATTTCGCTTGCGGTCATCGTCGGACTTGCGGCGATTCCACTTGCATTGCAACCTGACTTCGATGCCATCCTTTTGCTCGCGGTTCCGCTCGTGGCAATTCTTTTCGTATCAAAGGCGCCGATCAAGGACATCCTGATATTCGGATCAATCGGTGCGGTCTTGCTCCTTGGAGTGGGACTTTCGTTTGATCACGTGCGCAGCCGGGCAATGTCGTTCTTCCATTCCGAGTCCGACTCGCGTGGCAAGAACTTCCAGGTGCAGCAGGCCCTAATCGCGGTTGGATCCGGCGAGGTGGCAGGAAGGGGATACGGCAAGAGCATCCAGAAGTTCAAATACCTTCCTGAGCCCGCAGGAGACTCAATTTTCGCCGTATATGCCGAGGAAACGGGATTTATCGGGGGAACGCTCCTGATCTTCCTGTACACGTTCTGGGCCCTCAGGGGATTTCGGATCGCGAGCCACATGAAGGATAACTTCTCCAAGTACTTCATCGTCGGGTCGATCACGCTCATCATCACCCAGAGCTTCGTGAACATAGCGTCCATGCTCGGCATATTGCCGGTGGTGGGAATGCCGCTCGTCTTCGTCAGCTTGGGAGGAACCGCGCTGATGATCAACCTGTGCATCATCGCGATTATTTTGGATATGTCTTCGGGACAGACTGCGTAACTCCTTAAGTCTTAAAGTTTATATTTTCTTTATACCCAAAACGTATACTCTGATACGTGCATAAACATGAGAACAACTATGCTTTTATCGACTTGCAAAACCTACACCTTGGTACCAAATCAGCAGGCTGGATAGTCGATTTTCAAAAGCTGTTTATTTACTTAAGAGAACGACACTCGGTTACAAAAGCATATCTCTTTTTAGGTTACTTACGTAGTAATTCTAAACTTTATAAAAGATTGAGATCGATTGGATTTACCCTTATCTTTAAAGAAACAGTAAAATTGCCAAATGGAGGAATTAAGGGCAATTGTGATGTAGATCTCACACTTCATGCACTTATCACTATCAATGAATTTTATAAGTGTGTTCTCATTACCGGGGATGGAGATTTTTATACCTTGATACAATACATGGTCCTTAAGGATAAGTTCCTTAAACTACTTATTCCGAACAAAAGCAGTTATTCTATACTGTACAAAAGAAACGTATTGAAACCTTACATAACGTATTTGTCTGACTTAAGATCAAAAATAGAAAAGAAAAGGCCCCATGAAGACGGAACATCATGAGGTAGTCTTTTCCATACGTGAACAGTAAAAGTATATAGCAGCCCGAGCATGCTTGTCAAACGCAGTCTTTATCTTTTCTTTATTGTGTGGTGGAGCTATACTATTTCCATGAACCCAAAAGCAGAGTTTGCGCTTATCCTCGCCGTCGCCTTCGTGCTGCCGATCGCGAGCTTTTTTATTTTCAGCTCGTATTTTGAAAAGAAGTATGCCTGGCCGGACACACCGCTGGCAACTTTTGTGGAAAAGAAAAAGACGACGGAGCCGATCTCACTGCTGTTTGTCGGAGACATCATGCTGGACCGCACGATCCGCAAGGACGGGGAAGCGCAGGGATATGCCGAGCTATTCTCATGTCTGCCGGACATGTTCGCGGGATATGACGAGGTGATTGGAAACCTGGAGGGAACGGTGACTAACTATACGTCGGTCAGCCGTGATGCATCGTATCAGGCGCCGGAAAGCTTCCGGTTTACGTTTGATATCGCAGGAGTGAAAGCGCTCGTAGACACGGGCCTTTCCATCGTCTCAATCGGGAACAATCACATTCGTGACTACGGGGACGCAGGAATCGCGCAGACAGTTGCCAATCTCGACACGCTCGACGTGCCGCACTTCGGAGACCCGCGACCCGGAGTAAAAAGATACACCGTACAAGACGTGAAGGGGACCAAGATCGCACTTATCGCATACAACGAGTTCTTCGGAACGCCTGAGCAGACATTGAGCGACCTGGCAGCCGCATCTCTTGAGTCAGACATGCAGGTCATCTTCCCGCACTGGGGAGACGAGTACGTTCCGCCGAGGGCAAACATCAAGCAGCTGGCACGCACCTTCGTGGATGCGGGAGCTGACCTGATTATCGGCGCGCACCCGCACGTTATCCAAGAATCCGAGACGTACAAGGAGGTGCCGATCTACTACTCGCTGGGCAACTTCATCTTTGACCAGTACTGGGAGCCAGCAGTGTCCACGGGAATGATGGTCAACATCACAATCGCGGACGGGAAGATTACCGACCAGAAGGAAATCCTGGTTGAAAGTAAACGGCACGCGGGAACGTGTTTGAAATAAGTAGTGAATGAATTTTTAAAACGTGGATAAAATATAAAAAGGAAAGGCCCGGCGCGCATGACGCGCCGGGCCTTGAAACGTTCTCACACCGATTCGCTCACGCGACCAGGTGGATAAGGAGTCTGCACGCAGACGTACACGCGGATATGCCTGTTGTCCGGATTTTGATAGACGGAGACGTAATACAGCTCGTTGCGAGCTTCGGACACTGCCTCGAATCCGCGCATGCCACATTTGGACACGTCGGTGTCAACGATGTCGCATCCGTCCAAACTCATCAACGCGGAACGCGCGATGCGATTGGCTTTGGACAGGTCACTCGTGGTTGAGAAGAAGAGCTGGAAGCTCCTTTCCCGGTCTCCAAGGAATACGTGCACGTATCCTTTGGGTTCCTTTGGTCCGAGAAATGTCCTCTCGGAGATCTGACGTGGCTTGTCCAAGTGCTTGATAAACGAGCGGAAGACGAGCGTGTGCACGTCCAGGTCCATCTCGACAATTGCAGACGCGTCTCGAATGAACACGACGGCGACTGCAATAAACAGGCAGGCCGTCAGGAATGTCACTCCGAAGACCTGTTGTGGCCAGGGTGACAGACTGATCACGATCCATGCAAGGCCGAAATACAGGGCACATAGCATGAAGATGGCGCAGAGACTTTTGAAACTTATTTTCATGGGCTAGAACTGGGTTGTCGAATAGCACTATACAATGATTATATATTTATGTAAATAAAGCCCCGGCGCGTAGCGCCGGGCTGGTTCAGTATGCCTCAAACAATCATCATGTCCACGAGATCACGCAGGTGCGCAAACAGGATTGTTATTGGCCGGAACACTTTTGACTTTGTACGGAGAGCTTGCAGGAACAGGGCCGTCCTCGCCGATTTTGCAATAGGTGCCAACCTTGAAAAAGGTAAGGAATTCCATCATGGCATAATCCGAACCGAACGCGAACGAGACCAAGCCTGACGGTGCTTCTTGATAACCTCTTGAGGTACGCACGTGTACTCCGCAGCGCACACTACAGACGACCACATACTTTCCCGTCACGGGATCAAAACAATAGCCGTCTGAGCTCACGAGCTTCTCATGCTTCAGAATGACATCGGACGGAAGGTACGCAGACGGATAGCCTACCAGCTTATCGAATGCGACCTGTGATCGCGCCGCGCGAGCTGACAGCGTGCGAAAGCGCGATATCAGGGGCAACATGCCGACCAGTGGGAAGGCGGCAAAAAGGGCAGCCCATTTAGGGCCAAACAACACGACGCACGCATAGCTTGCGAACATTGCCAGAAACGGAAGTGCAATCACAAGCAGGGTGACCGGCCATTCAAACTGGGAGCGCTCGGTACCGAGACGCTTTTGAATCTCATTGTAGGTATTTTTCATAGGAACTTCGTGTACACCATACAATTTTTTTATAAAAAAGCAACCCTCCGCCGCGCAAGCGGGGAGGGTTGGGTGAGGCCAGGCAGGCGAAGTCATGTGCCAGGCAGAACCCGTCCGACCTGGATTCTGAAATGCTGCCGGACGAGCGCGGGCGACACGGATACGACATATCTGCCGCGTCGGCCAGACTGCCGTGCCTCGAGGATGCACGACGTGCTGCCCGGACCCGGATTGCGCGAATGCTCGATCTCGCACCCCAGATGCACGACCAGGAAGTCGGTAAGCAGGGTGACGATCCCAGCAAGACTTCCGGACGATCCAAAGTACAGCTCGACCTCGCAGGGCGGAACAAGCGAAGTTCCGGGGTATCCAGCTGTCGGACCAGGTACAGTCAGCCTTTCAGGAACCAGACTGAAGTCCGGAACCTGCTTGGCACAGAACCTGACGAGCTCGTCAGAGAACTGCTTAGGACTTTCAATCTGTGGACAAACAGAACTGGCTACAACGTCATGATCTTGGAATCTCCTTACCCTTCGCATGACATGGATCATGGTCAGGACAAGAAGCGCGAGCAGGATCTGGTAGGGTACGGCGACACCGAGTAGCAGAGCGACCAGGGCACAGGCCCCGATGCCGATTTCTGGCATATAAAAGTACATGGGTTTCATGAGGTAGTGGGTAGATCTTATTTGATACTACACCCGAGCAGACAAAAGTAAATGCCCGGCAGCCTATTGGCTGCCGGGCATTGAATGCTCTCGTGTCTGAACTTACAGGTACACCCGTTCCACGCGGACGCGAAAGAGTCCAGGATGCTTCTTGTGCTCCCGGGAGAACACCTCGTATCCCTTCGACGGCGACTTCCTGCTGATTGCCAGGAAATTCCCGGAAGGCAGATCCTCGAGTTTGCAATGGAAACTATTTCCAAAGAGCACCTTGAGCGCGGATCTGACCATATACAGATCACACTCGCCCCGAAAGGTGAGCGTGTAGTTGCGGACGGGATCCACCGGCGATGACTTGTCCTCAAACAGGTCATTGGGTTCCATCTTGAACCCCTTGATGTGCCGCTCCAGAAAGCTCATCGTCTGGTACATGCGGTTCGGAGCACAGACTTTGTGCATCAAGACATAGGCAATCGCGACACCTCCGAGACACAAGAGTGCGGGAGGATACACGTTGCCGACGAGTACGATCAGGGAAGCGCCGGGGAGGGTGATGAGCCAAGTAGACATCTTGGAAGAGGTCTTCTGGCCACTCTCGTCAGGAATAGCGTTAGGATTCATGTTTTTTGGTATGTGCGGTCTTGGCTGGTTTCTCGTAAAATATAATACAACGAATATATAAAAAAGCAACCCTCACCGCGTGAGCGGGGAGGGTTGGGGTAGGCACGGCTTAGGCCGATGCCACCAGACGCAGGTTGGCGAGATTGGGGCGGTCACAATCCCTAAGGCCGCCTTCACCGTCGCATCGCCAGAACTTGTGTTCCGCAGAATTTTCGACAAACCGATCTACAGCCTCGCCGCTCGAGAAACAGAACATGACGCGCTGGCGCGTGCATCGCCTACGATACCTCGGCTCGGCAGCACTGCCCAATCTTGTTTGGGCAAGCCCGACAAGGTGGTAGACATCACAGTTGCAGATGCAGAACCAGTTATCATTGTCCTCGTGCAAGCCTCCGTAGAGATAGATCTCATTGACCTGGAAGACATCGGTGGGTCGGTAGTCGAACTGGGTGCGGCCGCAGACTGTGGCCATGACTTCATCGAGCGCCGTGAAGCACAAGTAAGCATAGACACTGACACACAAGGCAAAGGAGATCCCAAGCACGATGGCCGTCATGGGCAGAAATTGCTTGATATCGCCCATGGACCTCGCGTTGTTGACACAGACCAGGAACACGCCGCACAGGAACAGTGACAGGAGCAAGGAAAGGATCATGCCGCCGCAGAGCATGCGGCGATTGACCACTCCAAAATTGATCGAGGTGACTTTCTTATTCATTGTGGGGTACGGTTGGAATTCCTATGTACTGTACAATATTTGTGTAAAAAGTAAACCCCGCCGGTGAGGGCGGGGTTTCTCCAAAGACGTGCCATCACGTCAGCATGATCCTGAAGAGCGTGTCACGCGGCTGCGTCAGGGAAGGGCGGATGAAGATCTCCGCACTGGTCACGAAGCGTACGCCGGTGATCCTGATCTCGTATGTGCTCCCGGGGCAGGCGAGTGCTTTTGGAATCTCGGTGTCGAGACCGATGGTGCGCAGGGCGCTTTCTATGCTCGCCACGAGCGTCCATTCGTCGCTGATGCCGCAGGACGCGAAGATCGAACGGTTGCACCTGAAGCGCGGTATCCGGATCCCGACGGAATCGTATGACGCGATGCCTCCGGTCTGGAATTCCAGCCAGTCGCTGGGACGGAAGGCTGTCAGGGAAACCCTGCATGCCTCCTGGAGCCTCGTGCGGGCGACGGACAGCCTTGTGGGCCATCCGATGCACCAGCGGGGAAGCCTGATGGGTAACAGGGTATTCATGGGTCTTGGTGGTGATGGGTGGTTTGGAAGGTGAATTGGATGAAAGGGCTTTGTATTAGAGTATAGGGAGGTGGGGTGGGTGTCAACGTGTTTACTCCTTACCGATATGCTAATATGAACAATAATGGTTTGGGCAAACGTACAGGAAAACCTGGAAACTCTTGTTGAAAAGATAGGCAGAGAAACTTTTATATTTGACCTGTTGGATGTTTATGGATTACCTAAGAGTACAATAAAGATTCTCAAGTCAAACCCATCAAAACTCTCAGGAAAAAGTAATCAAATCATCCTTAAGAATAAACTGCTTTTTCATATAACTACTCTCGAAGAAGATGAGCATGTCGCTATTGATACTCTTCAAAAAGACAAGAATTCATCCAAATTCAATCCACGATTTATTATTGTTACAGATTTCGTAACATTCTTGGCCATAGATACAAAAACTAAAGAAACTCTTGATATTCAAATTGAAGATCTTGGTAAGCACTACGCATTCTTCTTGCCTTGGTGTGGAATGGAAAAGTCTCAGCATGTAAACGAGAACCCTGCTGATATTCGTGCTGCTTACAAAATGGACAAGCTCTATCAAGCAATTGTGAATGATGATCCTGAATACTATAAAAATAACAGTCACGATTTAAACATATTCTTGTCACGCCTTCTATTCTGCTTCTTTGCTGAGGATACTGGTATTTTCCATAAAACAGGAATGTTTACTAACTCTGTGAACTCTCATACTCATGAAAGCGGAGATGAGATGGATACTTACTTCTCATCACTTTTTGATGTTTTGAATACCAAAGATTCTGATCGATCAAAATTTGCTTCGCACTTCTTGGAATTTCCATATGTAAACGGAGGTCTTTTTGAAACCGATATAAAGTTTCCGACATTTACTGCAAGCTCACGAAAATTGATTATTGAATGTGGAAAGTTGAACTGGGATTCGATCAATCCAGACATTTTCGGATCTATGATTCAAGCAGTTGTTCACCCAGGAGAGCGTGAGAACCTAGGAATGCATTACACTTCCGTTCCAAACATAATGAAAGTCATTGAACCTCTTTTCTTGAATGATCTATATGAGGAATTAGAAAATTCAAAGAGTGATATTAAAAAACTTACCAAATTCCGCGAACGAGTTGCAAAGATCAAGATATTTGACCCAGCTTGTGGATCAGGTAATTTTCTCATTATTTCATACAAAGAACTCTCAAAACTGGAATCTAAGATAATCAGCTACGCTAAAGATTTAGGGCACGATGTGATGCCTTATTCTGGCGTGTCATTAAATTCATTTTACGGAATAGAGATAGATGATTTTGCACATGAGATTGCACGACTTTCACTTTGGTTGGCACAGCACCAAATGAACGAATATTTTGATGGTATGTTTGGAATCATGAGAAAATTACCTGATCCACAAGCTGGGTCAAATATCTTGATCTTTGCAACTCGTTCGCGGAATTTGGTAAGTTT
>JAYTLZ010000040.1:0-5380 GCA_043728995.1 Minisyncoccota bacterium | reverse complement strand
ATTCGTGATGCCGCATTAATCTTTGGAGTAATAAGGAAGCTTACGTCATCCTCAGACAATGACCGCTGATTTATCTTCTGCAGGTTAAAGATCTTTAATAGACCTGGTCGTCGAGTTTTCTTAAGGACTTCAAGTCCGTAATACGCGAGCAGTCTATTTTCACCGACAAGCGGAACCATGTCCGATATCGTCGCGATGCCAACCATATCGAGAAGCCACTTTTCCCAACCTTCTATCACGTCGTACTTTCCTTCCTTGAGGATATGGGACACGAACTTGAATATCACTCCGCTCCCGCACAGCATCTTCTCAGGATAATCACAATCAGATTGTTTTGGATTGATAACGGCGTATGCATTGGGTATTTCGCCATGCACCTCGTGGTGATCGGTGATGATCACATCCATGCCAAGCGAGTTTGCATACTCAACCTCAGAGACATTCGCGCATCCGCAGTCGATAGTGATGACGAGTGACGCACCTTTGTCCTTAATCGTGTCGAGTGCCATCGTGTTCAATCCGAATCCTTCCCTGTTTCGATGAGGGATATACACAAAGAAATTCGAATAACCTATCTTTTCGAAGAAGTCACTGAGAATCACAGCTCCAGGTATTCCATCTGCATCGTAATCACTATAGATACAAATCATTTCGTCTTTTTGCATCGCTTCGAGTACCCGTGTAACTCCTTTTTGTATTCCGACAAACAGGGACGGAGGGTGGAAGTGGAGATCGTATTTTGGATTCAAAAACGAATCAGCCAACTCGTTCGTAGTTACTCCTCGATGGAACAACAGATGCGCTTCCAGATCACCGTATGCCGAAAGTAGATTTCGTTCGTCACTCAGTAGCTGGTCTTTGAGAATAATCTTGGACATCAGAGAATTGTACCATTAAGGACATGTTGACCGCCTGTCCTATAGGTTGTCTTTTCTACTTGGTCGGAGCATGCATGCTCCGACCAAGTAGAAGGTGCAGCACAACTTTCCAGCCCAAATCCGCCCACTCAGATGTGGTATAACTGTCACATGGAACAAACAATATTTGAGAAGATTATCAACCGCGAGATACCGGCCCATATCGTGTACGAGGACGAGGATACGATTGCCATCCTGGACATTGCACCCAAGTCGCTGGGCCACACCCTCGTCATCCCTAAGACTGTCTCCCGGACCCTGCTCGAGATGGATCCTGACTCACTCGGACAGTATTTTACAGTAGTGCAAAAAGTTGCTCAAGCGGTCAAGAAAGGCCTGGAAGCAGACGGGTGCAATCTCACTATCAACGTCGAAGAGGCGGCATGGCAGGAAGTCTTCCATACCCATACGCACATCATCCCTCGGTATCTCAGGGACGGCGTCACCCTCAGCCCAGGTGTCCACGTCGCATACTCCAGTCCAGATCAAATGTCAGAGTATGCAGATAGGATTAAAGCACAGCTCACCTCATAGAATTCTAAAGAAATAATAAAGACTTTCTAAAGTCCTATCCACAGAAAAAGCCGGACCCCTTAGGGGTCCGGCTTTTTACTCACCTTACTTGTACAAACAATCTAAAAGTGTACCCTTATTCCGTAACCGATCAACTATGAATTTCGTCATCATCATAGAGGTAAGTTGCAGCCCAGCTCCGCACATGACGATCTTTGATTTTGAAAAGCTGAGATGCGGGATCAGGTTCTTCGACAACCCGTACGTTCCCGTCCATACATGCTCAAAGGCAAGGTCGGTCTGGGGGAAAATTTCCTTTGCAAAATGATTCATGTCGATCACATGCTGAGCTATAGGGAGGTGCGCCTTGTCACCGATCGATACAAGCTCGTCCCCGAATCCTATCAGGATCCTGCGATCATGTGTCACCTTGAGATAATGGTATCCTCGACTCTCACTTTCGACTACCATGTCAAAGTCATCAAGTCTCAAGGCCTCAAGCTCATCACGAGTAAGTTGTCTTGTCAGACCGATAGATGTCCTAAACGTATCAATGGGATTCTCAGGCCCAAAGCTATCAGTCACCACGATCGTCGTCTTGAACCTAATCTCCGAATGAGCTGTATAAGCAATACCCTCACCCATTTTTGTGACTGAACTGTTTTCAAAAATCCTTACCCCCTTTCTGACCGCAGCCTCGGCAAGCCCTTGAACGAGCTTAACCGGATTAACCGACAATCCTTTCTCGACTTTTTCTCCAAAATTGAATCCTGATAGTCTGATATCTTCCAAAAGAAGGTTTTGGTCTACAGCTAAAACATTTACACCAAGCTTCCTTCGCATGGAAATATCCTCGGTCACTTTCTTCTTCTGTTCTTCATTTCTGGACACTATGTATATATCACCCTCTCTCATGTCACACTCAAACTTTTCTTCCTTAAGGATACCTTTTAGCATGTCGTACATTTCAGAATGGGCTTTCCAATACGCTCGAGTAGCCTTGTTGCCATATGTCATGGCTAACGTATCAAAATCAACTCCTTCGAACTCCTTCACGATCATGCCAGCAGACGCACCCGTTGCCCCGCTGCCGATCAAATCCCTCTCGACGAGAACAACACTCCCTAGTTTATGCGTAGCCAAAAGATACGCGGTCATTACCCCCGATATTCCACCACCCACTATAAGAAAGTCGCACTCAAGACGGCCATCAGCCAGCGGATGCTGAACATGGTGTGGATTTGACCAGAAGACTTTTCCTTGTGTAAGCATTTTATAGATTAGCACTTCAATGCCTCGATCCCGGGCAACGTCCCGTCCGCGATAAACTCGAGCATCGCACCACCAGACAACGAAATGAAATCAAACTCCTTCTCTCGTCCGAGCTTCTTGACCTCCGCGACGGTATCTCCTCCTCCCACGATCGAGTACGCGTCAGACTTTGCGACTGCCTCGATCACCTTGCTCGAAAGAAAACTGTTACCTTGCTCAAATGTTCCAAACGGACCATTCCAGACGATCAACTTTGCCTCCTTAATCTTTTGTGCGAGAACATTCGCGGTCTTCGCGCCTCCGTCAATAATCTTGTCCTTGGGCGTCACGTCAGAAATATTCTTGTTCTGTGGCAAAAGGAACGATTGCACTCGTACGTCCTCTACCAGGATCACCTTCTCATGAGTAAAAATTTTCTTCGCGTATTCCTTGTCCATGTCATTCACCTTGGACTGACCAACCTCGTATCCGTTCGCCTTCAGAATGTCATTCGCCAAAGCACCACCCACAAAGATTGAATCTGCCTTATCGAGAAGCGACTCGATTACAGGAATCTTCGTCTCAAACTTTGCTCCACCCATAAGCACAACGAACGGATGTCCCGGATTGAACACGCGCGAGATGTTCTCAAACTCGGACTTGAACTGACATCCACAATATGACTTGAGATGCTCAGGGATTCCAACGACACTGGCATGCGCACGGTGCGACACGGAGAATGCGTCGTTCACATACGTGTCCGCCAGCGATGCAAGGAACTCCACGAACTTCGGATCATTCTCCTCCTCTTCCTTCTTGGCTCGCAAGTTTTCAAGAAGTACGACCTGGCCGTTCTGTAGCATGTTCACGGCCTCGCTGATTCTTCCTTCATCCCACGAGTCCACGAAGGCCACGTCCGTTGTCTTCTTTAGATATTCAAAAACGGGTCGAAGCGTCTCCTGCGGATCCCGACCAATATGGCTGATCAGGATAACGCGCGCGCCACTGTTGCGCAGATACGTGACGGTCTTCATCGCACCGTCGATACGCGCCGGCTCATCAACGGATCCAGACTTTGATATTGGAACGTTAAAGTCAGCTCGCACGATCACGCGCTTACCCTCGAGCAGTTCCGGCGCTATTTCGTGGATGCACTTCATATGATCGAGTTGATGATCTTAGCGAACTCGCCCGGGTTGAGGCTTGATCTACCAACGAGCAGTCCGTCCACGACACCTTCCTCAACGATTGCCCGAGCGTTGTAACTATCGACTGAACCACCGTACAGAACAGGAATTACTGCTCCGATATTTTTTCCAAACTTGCCCATCAGTTCCTTCTTGATAAAGAGGTTCATGAAGTGGATGTCGTGCGTGTTCATGGCTGTCGATCCCTTGCCGATAGCCCAGACAGGTTCGTATACCACGTTAAGCTTCTTGACCAATCCTGGAGAAACGAATCGCAGCGCGCTCTTGAGCTGGTCGGCCACGACGTTCAGATAGGTCGCCTGCGCGTCGTGCACCTTCTCACCCACACATAACAGAACATGCATGTCCTCCTTAAGTGCCTTGAACACTTTCTTGGCGATTACCTCGTCCGTGTCACCCTTGGCACGCACCTCGCTGTGTCCGATAATGACGAATCGCGCACCGGCATCCTTGACCATGGGTACGGACACCTCTGCAGTAAACTGTCCATCGTCCTCAAAGTGCGCATCCTGCGCTCCCCAGAAAATCTTGGTTCCGCGATACATGTTCTTGAGATCCCGCAAGAATACGGTTGGCGGACAAAAGACAACAGTCTTGCCGGCATAGTTTATCTTCTCCTTCTTGAAGTCATTGAAGATCTTCTTGGTCTCCTTCAGGGATCGAGGGTTCATTTTCCAATTAGCTACGATGAGCTTGGGTTTTTTGGTTGGTGACATGGAAATATTCTACCATACCCGCACGCTCAGACCGTGCACGGTCGGAGCGTGCGGCGCTATTAAAAAGAAAACGCCCAGCCGGTAAGCCGGCTGGGCGTTGAGAGTTTGGAAAATCTGTACAAAGTTCGCAAGAACACTGGATGCTAATTCCAAAACCCTCAAAAGGATCCTGTCGCGCGGACGCGACAGGATTGGGACAAATAATCTTTAGTTCTAGAAGAACAACGCTGCTTAAGTCCCAAAGTTGATCACGCGGCGCACACGTAGGGATAATTCCCCTTTCGGAAGCTGGGGTAAAAGTGCGCCGCGTGAAAGCTGATGGCAGGGAGAGAAATTCATGAAAAAGACCATTGGTCATCCCCCCTATATTCTCCCCCTGCCAAAGCTGAGGCGCGGATTGAAAAGCGTACAATAGTCCACAAAGGACATCTGCGTCTTATTAAATCCGTGCCAAGTTGGAGCGCCGAGACGGTAAAAACGCCTTCAAGTCCAGATGGACAAGGGCTACAAATTACACGCCTCCGACGCAAAACGTAAAAGAACAAAAGGGTGGCGGAAAGATCTTGTATATTTTGACAAAACCGAATCCAAATTCCACCACCCTCATTGCAAGACTCGAACAATGTTCAAGCGTTCCAATGAGGGCCCGAGCGTCGCTGTCGCGACGCTCGGGTTTGGGACAATCACTGATAAGTTCCCAAAAGGAACACTCGCTCTCAAGTCCCAAAGGTTAATCCCGCGACACACATTCGATGTTAATTCCATTTCTGGAAAG
>JAYTLZ010000039.1:0-7107 GCA_043728995.1 Minisyncoccota bacterium | reverse complement strand
CTCACCCTCTGCCATCACCGTTATCGTTTTGGTCGGGTACACTCCATCCTTACCCCATGACACTACTTCTGAAATTGTTTTTGAGAGCAAAAACACGGCGAGCAGCCCAATTGCCACTACCGCTGCCTTCACACCCCACTGCACGTACTTGTTATTAAAATCTAGCATGTTGTTCTAATTAATTCTTTAATTTAGTAATACCTCAAGTATAGCATTTGGAAACTATACACAAAGAGGAGTCGGTGTCGCCGACTCCTCTCTTCATTTATATAGACACGCAATCGAAACCAATCTTACACTAGTACTCGGTAATGAGCGGCGCTGCGATACACTGCTTAGGTGATCCCAGCTGCTCGAACCCATCTCCAACGTCGATTCCCTGACATTCAAGCCTGTATGTTCCAACGCTTACCTGATATCCGGTATTCACATCAATCTCGCGAGTTACCACGTCAGCAGGCACCGTCACCGCAACGCTTCCTGTCGAAGTTCGTACCAATCGACACGAATCTACGTTCTCTGCCTCCAGATCAAGAGTACACTGAGCATCACGGTGCACGATATTGGGCAGGAATCTGAATGTGGCACTTACCGTAGTAGGAGTCGTACACATATTTACCCACGTGGTTCCCTGACAGGTATAACAAGCTTCATTAGGGTTCGGTCCTGTACAACTCGTGCTGTTGTAGCCTACCGCGCAACTTCCTTCACCCGTAGCTCCGCTCGTAGTATCCGTCACATCAACATACTGGAATTGATTTGGTCCCGTAATGTTCCTCGTAAGATATTGATCGGCAGTTCCGTTTTCGTTAACCCACTCATATGTATATGTATACGGCGCAGTTCCACCTGTGACTGCCGCAGTAAACTGAACCGGTCCTGACGCAGTAAGAGGATTCGGGCTTCCGGTACAGGTGACACTCAAACCAGATGTACATGATGTCGGTACACTACAGCTTCCGTCACATTGAATCGTACCCATGTTACCTGGACATCCACAAGCCGCACCCTGGTTTGGATCGCAGGATATAACATTACAATTTGGACCATCCTGCGTATATCCAGCAGGTACAGACGTCTGGGTTCCGGCAATGTTGGCACACAGGTCTCCAGCAGGTGGCTCGTTAGCACATACGCCCGCTCCGTCGACGCACATTTCCCATACTACGTAATTGAATCCTGCACATCCGTGGGATGCCGTACAGTATCGTGATGAAAGCGGTATCCAATGCTTTCCGGGAGTAAGCCTGTTCGATCCCGAGGTACTATAATAGTATGCCAAGGGATCATATGTACTACTGAACGTTGCGTTCTGATCATTTCTGAAATACAGCGATTCATTATTATGGTTAGTTTTGAGCTGGATATGGGACAGTGCGGCATTGGCTGACGTAAAGTTCTTCCAGAATACTGCACTTACCGGATATCTTATCTGGTGAGCAAGGAAACCGTTGCTGTTCCACGACATCGCAGTTACGCTCGTATCTAGAGTAATACTTGAGGTCGTAGAGGCATATCCATCCGTACGTGATGAGATGGGTGCTGTGAAAGTAAATCTTTGACTGTTGTAGTTCGAGTAGTCCTCGGCAGCGATCCACGCTCCCACGTCCTTCACAAGCACTGCAGTAGACACGCCGAGTCCAACCAAGAGCGCGATACATACCATAGGGATCTTGTGCTTGGCAGTTTTGAAGATGATGACGAGCAGGATAAGGATAGAAGCCAATGTTGCAACAAGTACCGCTCGCGCAGGATATTCCTCTGGTGCAGCTGGGAATGAAGTCTTGTACGTGTCATAGACCTTACCTGTCGCCTCGTCATACAGCTCTACCTCGAACGAAAGGTTCTTGGCAGATGTCTTTGCGCTCAGCGGGATGTCGAGCACTCGAGTGTTGCTGAGCATGATCTCAAGCCGGCGCGTAGCCTCTTTCTGTTCCTCCTCTGTCGATTCGTCATTCACTTCCAAGAGGTCCTGCTTCTGTGTTACCTCAAGTGCCTGCTGATATTCGTTCACAATCTTTCCCTTCTCATTGAGCACCTTGATTTTTACAGCAAGACTGTCCGGATACTCAGTAGCTACCGGATCCCTTCCGTTAAGTGGCGTATCTGCATAATTGAGTGTCACCACGAAGTCCTGTCCCTTCTTGAGAGAAAGAAGGTCGGTATCAACTCCGAGCACCTCGGCCTGCGGTCCGGTGATTGAGTATTTTATTGAAAGTACGTTGGATCCCTTTGCAAGAGAAACCTGGCCAGCATACTGCTTTGCAGGTAGATCCTCCGGGAGGAGCACCTGTCCAATTCCCTCCACGAAATCAACCGCAATGGTCTGCTCAGAAACGACTTCCTGGCCTACATTCTTGTCATAGATGGTCATCCTGACGTCATGCGTCCCATCAGTAGTTCCCTCTGGCAGCATCAACGTAAAAGAAGCGCCCTCGGCTGGTGCAAAAGGCATGTTGCTCTCAAGCGAGTACTTCTCGCCACCAATCTCAAAATATCCGTTGATAAGCTGTGCGTTTGTTCGCTGGCCTTCTATGGTCAGAGGAATCTTCATCCAACCAAGGATCATTCCGTTCTTCTGGGCTACATATACGTGCAGTCCGAGATTTCCCTCAGGAAGAGTCTGGGGAGTAATGCTGAACGGTACCTCGAGTCGGGCGGCCGCAGGCAGATAGAGTGCCTCGCTTACGGGGGTTACGGACGTCTCGTTTTCAAGAGTTCCCCCATCCTGTCCGTAGTTTCCGACCGCAACATAATACTGAAGGTCCGGAATGTTCACGTCCCCGATATTATTAAGGACGAACGATCCCGTAATCTCCTGCCCCGCGTTATACGATGTCTGACTTGTTTGTAAATTGCTCACCTGCATTTGCGGACCACTCTGAGCGAAAGTAATAAAAGGAACCGCAAGCAACATAAATGCTAAAAATTTTCTCATGTACTCATTATCCATCTATTTACACAAAAGCACCACGAATTACGTGATGCTTTTGTGGATTACTTTTATTTTTTTTAAAATTATGCCTTGTTGTTCACCTCGTAGTTTGTGTTCTGCTGCTCGAAGAAGTTTACGAGCTCGAGCACGTCAGTTGATGTCGACATCCACTTGGCAGGATTGGAAACGTTGAAGTACGCCTCGAATCCGAGCTCCTCAAGTCGCCTGTCAGCAACATACTGCACGTACTGGTTCACATACTCGGCATTGAGTCCGAGAATCCCGTTAGGAAACAGTTCCTTGTTGTAGTCATTCTCAAGCCGCACGCCCTCAATGATAATATCCCTGATCTCTCGAGCGAACTCCTCGGTTACCAGGTCGCGGTTCTCCTCAAGAATAGTAAGTACCAGGTTCATGCCGAACTTCAGGTGAAGAGACTCGTCTCGAAGCACCCAGTTGATCATGGATCCAAAGTTTCGCATCTTGTTTCGCTGGCGGAACGAGAGGATCACCATGAATCCTGAGTAGAACCAGATTCCTTCTGTCACGATGTTGGTCGCGATAAGGTTTCGGATGAAATCCTTCTTGCCCTCATCGGACTCGATATCCACCGTCTGTTCAGTCATCTTCTTTGTATATCCGTTCACGAAGTTCTCCTTGGCAACCATAGAAGGTCGATCAAGGTGGATTGAATAGGTCTCCTCTCGATCAAAGTTGAACGTCTCAAGCACGTACTCAAACGACGTGCAGTGGTTCGCCTCCTCCCACATCCACTTCGCAAGGAAGAGATGACACTCTGCGGACTTGAGGTACGGGTAGATCCCGAGCGCGATCGAGCGGTTGACCATCAGCTCTCCCGGATTGAAGAACGCCATGATGAACTTGAGAGCGTGCTGTTCCTCCTCGGTCATGGTCTCATAGTCGTCACGGTCCTCCTTGAGGGCGATCTCATGAGGAAACCAGGTGTTGGCAACAGCCTGCTCGTAGAGCTCTCGTGCCCACGGGTACTTGCTTGGGTAGATGTTAAAGTCGGCTTCTTCTAGTTTTCCTAATAGCATGATGATAGTGAATTAGTTTTTGATAAGTGCGCACACGGTTACTGGCAACTGTCACACTGCGCAAGCTCGGCAGGATCCACGGGACACACGAACGGTTTCTTCTTTTCTGGGATCGGTGCATGAACCGTTGCCGCCACCACAGTCGCCGCAGCTGCAACCGTAACGGTCTGCTGCATCACGACCGGCGTAGGCTTGTCGATCTGCATCGGACTCTCGACGCTCGGCATTGCTGCCAAGTCGTCACGCTTGCGGTCCTCGACCATCTTGGCCTTGAGCGCTCCGAATCCGACCTTTCCGATCGCTGAGGCCTTGTTCACGGAGACAGTACTCTGCTCTGCGGTATGTCGAGGCTTCATGTGCAGGTAGTAGGTCGTCTTTACGCCCTTCTCCCATGCGGTGCTGTAGATCTTCATGATCTCATCGTTGTCTCGAGTATCGAGGTACATGTTTCGGGAAAGCGCCTGGTCAACCCACTTCTGAGCTCGAGCTGCGACCTCAACGTATGCGTACGGCGATGTCGTGAACGCCGTCTTGTAAATTGCCTTCAGGTCGTCCGGAATATCCGTGATATTTGCTATGTCTCCCTGGTGCTCGACAATCTGTCGCTTTACCTTGTCCCACAGACCACGCTTCTTGAGCTCGGTTACCAGGTTACCGTTAATGTCGAGGTACTTACCTGAAATCTTGTTTCGTGAGAAGAGTTGTGCGAATCGGGCGTCGATCCCGGGAGTAGTGTTTGCCACAAGTCCAATGTTAGCGTTCGGAGCAACGGCCATCAGAGTCGCGTTTCGCATTCCGCTCTTTACCTTCTCTCGCAAGATATCCCAATCGAGTCCCTTATGCTTGCTCTCCTTGTCCACGGTTACCTCGAAGCCTCGCTCCTTCTCAAGTATTGCGATCGAGTCATACGGAACCATTCCCTTTGACCATCCGGATCCCTGGAAGTGCATGTATGAACCCTTCTCCTGTGCGATCGTTGCGGACTCGTCGATTGCCATGTAGCTAATGAACTCAAACACCTTGTCCGTAAAGTCGTATGCATCCTCTGAGTCGTATGCCCATCCCATCTTCTCAACGGCATCAGCAAATCCCATAACACCTAGTCCAACCGCTCGGTTCTCCTTGTCCGACTTCTCAGCCTCTGGGATTGGAAGAACGTTGATGTCGATCAGGTTGTCGAGATGTCGCACCATGACGCGCACGGTTTCCTCAAGCTTCTGCCACTGGATCTCCTTCTTCTCGGCATCCACGTGCTTGGCCAGGTTAAGTGACGCAAGGTTACATACGGCGATATTGTCCTTGTCCTGCGGAAGACAGATCTCCGTACACAGGTTGGACATGTGAATCGTACCCGTATTGTTATTGAGCGCTCGGTTGTTGATAGTATCCTTCCATGTCAACCATGGGTGCGACGTTCCTTGCAGCTGCGCGAGGATTTGCCTGTATTGCTCACGGGCCTTTACCTTCTTGTACATCCGCATCTCTCCGAGGTCAGCCCTGTCACAATATTCCTGGTATCGCTTTGAGAACGCGTTTCCGTAGAGCTCGTTGAGGTCAGGAGTCTCGTTTGGATCAAATAAGTACCAGTCAGCATTCATCTTTACGCGCTTCATGAACTCATCCGAGATAAATACGGCCGTATCAGCAGTTCGCATTCGTCCGTAGTCGTCACCCGCGTTCTGTCGCCACTCCATGTAGTCTGGGAAGTCGTGGTGCCAGTTCTCCATATAGAAGCAGAGTGCACCTTTCTTCTTTCCACCTCGCTGTACTGCCCTGATGGCAGTATCGATAATCTTGGCGAAGGGTGTAGGTCCTGACGAAACGGTGTTCGATGTCGAAAGGGGTGAACCGCTGGCTCGCAGCTTGGTAAGTGAGAGTCCGATTCCTCCAGACGCCTTTGAGAGGAGAAGAACGTCTCCAACCGTCTTGGCGATATGTGTCATATCGTCGTGCATCTCAAGAAGGAAGCAGTTTGAAAGCGCAGGCTTTGGGATTCCAGCATTGAGATTGGCAGATCCTCCGGCAAGATACTCCAGCTTGGACATCTTGTTATAGAATCGCTTTGCGGCGCTGGTAGGATCAGGCTCGTTGTATGACATTCCCATGGCCACTCGCATGAAGAAGTACTGAGGTGTCTCGGTTGCCTCCTGGTTTCGATCCTTGAGAGCATATCGGTGAAGCAGTCCAGAGAGTCCTGTGTACGCAAAAAGATCGTCACGTGAGACATCAAGCTCGTTTGCGAGCTCGGTCAGGTCGAACTTCTCCTGCATACGTCGGTCAAGAAGACCTCCCTCTACCCAGGTATTGATGTGTTCCGCGAACTTAGAAGCATGAAGTCGCTGTGGAGCCTCCAGGTCGTCCTTGTCGAAGTCACCAAGCACCTTGGCATATGTCACCTTCAGAAGAAGGCGCGTCGCTACAAGGTCGTAGTTAGGGTCCTCAGAGACGTTTTGGAGGGCAGTGTTGATTGTCGCCTCGTCCATTTCACCCTCGGTGATACCGTCATAGATTGTGACCTGGGTCTCGGTGGCAATCTGCGTCACCATCTGGATCTTCTCCTCGAATCCCTCGCAGGCTCGCTCGAGCGACCTGTTTATCCTGTTGGCGTCGAATGGTACCTTTGTACCATCCCTCTTTGTTACAAAAATGTTCATGCTTCTTTTTTATTAATTATGCTTTTCAATGCTTTTCCAGGTCTGCGGCTTTCCTGAAAAAACAAGTACTTCCACTAAAGTGACATGAGAGTCACTTGAGAAATACTTGTCTTTTACTTAATTGAAATTATACCCCCCTACCCCCCTCAAAAAAAGTCATCCTATGCACTTTTGGTCCTTAAGAAACACAAACGGAGTACTGTAAAGAAAAGAGGTCGTTTCACCCAAGAAATGCTGGGTCTTAGGAGGGGTCGCTTGTCATGTTTTACAATTTCATTGAATTATGTTACAAATACTCAATCATGAAAGTAAAATCATCAATCAAGAAGGAGAAGGCTGGCGACCAGCTTGTACGACGACGTGGCAAGCTCTACCGAATCAACAAGAAGGACCCGCGACGAAAGGCTCGACAGGGGTAATATCCGCAGCATATAAAGAGGGGGCGCGCCGTTTGGCGCGC
>JAYTLZ010000038.1:0-7981 GCA_043728995.1 Minisyncoccota bacterium | reverse complement strand
TTTGAGATGATCGGATACTGGTATCTGGGAACTGACAGCGCTGCCGAGTACGGTTCGATCAAGCGAGCTGGCGTGCAGACCAGTTATGAGATGTACTTTACCGACAAGGGATTTAATTTTGATATCGAGAAGGCGTACATCACCTGTTTTGCAGGAAACGGCCTTGTGCCCAAGGATACCGAGACTGCGGAATACTGGAAGGAACTTGGCGTACGTGAAGAGAGAATTCTCTTTCTGGAAGGGAACTGGTGGTCTACAGGAGCGATCGGCCCATGCGGACCGGATACGGAAATTTTTTACGATGTTTCAGGCACGAACCTCGGCGACCTGTCGATGGATCAGTTTTTAGAAGCCGACGAGAAGCAGCAATTGGTAGAGGTAGGCAACACCGTATTCATGCTGCACAACAAGGCAGAGAACGGACTGGAGGATCTCGCACAGCAGAACGTGGACATGGGAGGAGGACTTGAGAGAGTCGTTATGGCGTCACAGGGTGTTGACTCTATCTTTGAGACAGACCTGTTTGAGCCGATCTATTCCTTTTTGAAAAACACGGCCAAGATTGAGAACGTAAAGGCGACTCGAATCGTTGCGGATCACCTGCGAACGTCGGTTCTTATACTGAGCGAGGGAGTCGCTCCATCAAATACTGCACAAGGGTACGTTTTACGAAGACTGATCAGACGAACGTACCGCTTTGCGGACATGCTCGGACTGACCGTGGATGATTTGCGACATGCAGTCGATAAGATTTTTGAAATATACGAGTCGGTATACAACCTGACCGAGCGAAAGGACTTTATACTGTCAGAACTCGAGAAGGAGATCCTCAAGTTCAAGAACACGCTCACCTCAGGACTCAAGAGTTTCGAGAAGATGCTCGCAGCGGACGACATCAACTCCAAGAGCATCTTTAACCTCTACACGACATACGGATTTCCGCTTGAATTGACCTACGAGCTCCTCGATGAGAAGGGTATTTCATACAACAAGCAGGAAATCGATGCCGAGATCACGCAGCACAAGCAGTCATCCAAGACCGCAGCCGCAGGAATGTTCAAGGGTGGCCTGGCTGGCAACTCCGAGATTGAGACCAGATACCACACAGCAACGCATATCCTCCATACCGTTCTGCGAAACATGTTTGGCACGTCAGTCGAGCAAAAGGGAAGCAATATCAACACGGAACGAATGCGCTTCGACTTCTCGTTCCTGCGACCGATGACACCCGAGGAGGTTATGCATGCAGAATCTGAGGTAAACAGGATCATCGCACTCAACCTTCCGGTCATCAGGCACGACCTCAAGTACGAAGAGGCTAAGGACATGAATGCTATCGGACTCTTCGGAGACAAGTACGGCGACGTCGTATCCGTCTACCAGATCGGCCAGGACGAGAACGCATTCAGTACTGAAATCTGCATGGGACCGCACATTACCCATACGTCACAGATTGGAACGTTCAAGATCACGAAGGAGGAATCTTCCTCTGCAGGTGTGAGAAGAATAAAAGCAAACATCGAATAAGGTGATATACTTTGTGCATGCCGTTTTTTAATTCGAAGCCGAAATCTTCGTTTACGATCGTGATCTCGCTCAAGAGCTCGTCGATCGATCTTCAGCTTGTCCGCGTTCCCGAGAACGGGAAACGCGAAGTCGTGTTTGTGCAAAGAAAGATCATACTCCTAGGTAACTCACAAGATCCCCAGCTGTATACCCAGCAGTGCGTAGCGGAGCTTTCAGCGCTACTCAAGTCGTCGGCCAAGGAAATCCAGGCACTATCACAGGGAAAGGTTGAGAATACGAACGTGACACTATATGCTCCTTGGTTTACATCGCACATATCGGCTATTTCCCATAAGGAGAGCGTAGTTATCAGTGAGAAATTCCTCAATGCGCAGCTAAAGGGGATCAAGACGCCGAAACAGCTCGTCAATTTGGAAAAGAAAGTAATCAAAATTCTCACAAACGGCTACTCGGTAACGGAGCTTTCGGAATCGAAGTTCAGCAACATCTCTCTGGACGTATATTCCAGCTACATCTCAAGACAGATCTATGACACGCTGAACGAAACGATCAAGGCGTCACTTCCAATTTGTAAGAGGATCGCATATGTTACTAGTCCAATTCTTATTTTCAACCAAATCAAGTCACTGCTCGTGCACGAGGACAACATCTCGTTCGTGTACGTCGGTGGGGAGATTACCGAGATCGGCGTGATCGAGGATGACTCGCTCTCGTTCTACGCCACATTCCCAATCGGCAAGCACGACTTCCTGCGCGAGGTGCAGGGCGAGATCAAGACATACGACTACGACCTTCTCTACCAGAAAGAGATCCTGATCAAGGACAAGGCGCATCAGGAAAAGTTCGACCTGCTCAAAAAGGAGTGGACGGACTTGGTATTGTCGTCGCTTGGATCGTACAAGCTGGATGTGCCCAGCAAGATTATGGTGATCTCTGACAGCAAGACCAAGGATTTCTTTATTTCCCATCTGGCTACGGCCCTCAAGGCCTCACCGACAGGCTTCCTTAGCCATCATAGGATAATTAACTTTGATATGTCCTTGCTAAGGGATATAATTATCTACAAAACACCAACACATGCCAATGAGTTGGATTTGCAATTAGAAGCATTAATATAAAAACGAGAGAAACACGTTATGAAAAAGAATTTCCTTCAGGATGTAGTACCAGCGAGCCACAAGCGATCAATTCGAGATATTCCGCTTCCCAAGCATAGAGATGGTCAGTCCAAAACGATAAAGGAAACTATAACGCAGGCACGGCCGACGTATTCATCAGAGCCCGAGTCTCAGTCGCGCCCTGATCCAGTAAATCCGTTTGAGAACAAGGAGCCAGTGTTCAACCCGCAGCACCTACACACACCGGACTATTCTCGACCTGATGAGATAGAGGAGGATGACGAGCCCGCAACCCCGTCCCAATTCAAGAACTCTAGACCTCGCAGCGGTTCAAGCAAAAAGGTATTTACACTATTTGCACTTGTTGGAGCAATCATTGCGATCGTATTCATCTTTGGAAGGACTCAGGCAGAGGTCGTGCTGTATCCAAAGGTTAATAACTATCAAATTGACTCTAATATCTCAATCAGTGCCAGCTCCACGCTTGCTACCCAGACACGGATAACCAAGACCCAATCAGTTACCCTTGAGGCAACCTCAGAGCAGCAGGTAGAAAAGCAGGCCAGCGGACGGATCAAAATTATCAACAACTTCGAGGAAGAGGCTCAGGATCTCGTTAAAAACACTCGATTCCAGACAGCAGAAGGGTTGGTATACAGAGTGAAAGAATCAGTGACTGTACCAGGATACAAGGTTGCAAACGGCACAAACGTACCAGGAACCCTTGAGGTTGAAGTATATGCAGATAGCGCTGGTGAGGAGTACAACATTGGCAAGACCAAGTTTACTATCCCTGGGTTCAGTGGCATGCCTCAGTTCGACAAGATTACCGCAGAGTCAGTTACGGACATGCAGGGTGGATTCATCGGCGTTAAGAAGGTCGTATCAGATGATGCAGAGGAAGATGCGTACGACGAGCTTAAGAGGAAGCTTGAGACAGAGTTCAGTTCAAAAGCTATCATAACTGACACTGATGTGACCATTCCGGACACAGAGACAGTCATCTTTGGGGAACTGTCAGACCAAGTAAACGGAAACTCGGTAACACTTACCCTGACAGCCACAGCCAACGCGTACAAGTTCGCCAAGCAGGACCTGATGAACCAGATCGGACGCACTGCGGTAGTGGAGTCGACTGCCACTGACGCCTTTAGCATGAACCTTGATAACCTTGAATTCCTCAAGGACTCTGAGACGATCATTGCCACCGGTTCGACTGACATTACCTGGCTCACTGACATTGAGGCACTCAAGACTGAGATCTCAAGCAAAAAACGAAGCGAAATCGTCCAGATTATGGGTGCACACCAGTCCGTAGAGAAGGCGGATATTAAGCTGAGTCCTTTTTGGAAGACCAAGTTCCCGTCAGATCCGACTAAGATAAGCGTTGAAATTGGCTCCTAAATTGACAGTAACCCTGATTTCTGCTATAAAATACCTACATGAAAAGTACTGATGAGCCCGTGAAGGGAACCGTAATCGAAGCGATGCCGAACACTATGTTCCGCGTGCTTATAAATAACGAGCGAGAGACCCTGGCCTACCTCGCCGGTAAGATGAGAATGCACAAGATTAGGGTTCTTGTAGGCGATAATGTGGAGATGATTGAAGATCCATATGGTGGCAAGGCCCGCATTGTAAAAAGACTGTAAAACCCGCTTTACAAGTAGGGTTTCCTTTGATAGACTATGCTTTCCAAACAAATGAGAATACAAGGTATAACAATTCCAGATGACAAACAGCTCGAGTTCGCACTAACTGCGATCTATGGCGTTGGACGTGCACGAGCCAAGACTTTGCTTGCAAAGCTGGGTATCGACTCAACCAAAAAGCCGGCTGACTTGTCTCCTGACGATGAAAACAACATTCGAGAAGAGATTGAGGCGTTCAAGATCGAGGGTGAGCTTAAGCGAGAGGTTTCTTCAAACGTAAAGCGAATGAAGGATATCGGATCGTACAAGGGATCCCGACACAGCAAGAAATTACCAGTACGAGGACAGCGGACCAAGACCAACTCCCGAACAGTTCGAGGAAACCTTCGAAAGACTATGGGATCTGGACGAACTAAGGTTGATAAAAAATAATCATGGGAAAGAAACGAATTGTAAAGAAAGGCTCAAACGACTCTGTAAAGTCGGGAACAGCAAAAAAACTGCCACGAAAGAAGCTCGATACGGGTATTCTGTATGTTCAGTCTACGTTTAACAACACCAAACTCCTACTTACAGACACCAGGGGTAACGCCATTATCTCCTCATCATCCGGTGCTCTTGGATTCAAGGGGGCCAAGAAGGGAACTCCATTCGCAGCCTCAAAGGCCGCAGAGGAGCTTGCAGAAAAGGCTGAGAAGCTTGGTCTGAAGGAGATCGACGTGATCGTGAAGGGAGTAGGTTCCGGACGAGAGTCTTCAATTCGAGGATTCATCTCAAAGGGAATCAACATCCGGTCTATCAAGGACCGAACTCCTGTTCCGCACAACGGTCCTAAGGCTCCCAAGCCACGACGAGTGTAGTCATATTATTAGAACAGTTTAAAAATGATTGAGTTATGAAAATTGGACCAAAATATAAAATTGCACGACGACTTGGCGCTGCTGTGTTCGAAAAGACACAGACAGCCAAGTTTTCTTTGAATGCAGAGAAAAAGAGCAAGAACAAGACCATGCGACCCAAGCGAGGTGGAGGTTCTGTATTCGGACAGCAGCTCTTGGAGAAGCAGAAGGTGCGATACACGTACGGAATCATGGAGAAGCAGCTTAGGAACTACGTTAAAAAGGTGATCGACAAGACCAAGTCTAACCAGTCTGACTACCTATACCGACTCCTTGAGAGCCGCGTGGACAACGTGGTACTACGAGCAGGTTTCCTCACTTCGCGATTTCACGCAAGACAGGCCGTATCTCACGGTCATTTTACCGTTAACGGAACACGAATCAATGTCCCTTCATACTCACTTAAGAAGGGTGACGTAGTCGCTATCCGAGAGGGCAGCAAAACGAAGGGTATGTTTATTGAGGTAAGCAAGAATCTGACTGACGCAAACACTCCTGCATGGCTGAAGGTAAACGGAAAGGATCTTTCAGTAGAGGTGAACGGGGAGGCGACATACAGCCCAACCGAACTGCACTTCGACCTGAACTCAGTAATGGAATACTACAAGCGATAATTTAAATAATATATATTTTATGATTGAACAAAACATTGCAATTCCATCAAAGCCGAAGATCGTAAGTGAGGAGAACTCAAAGGGTATTTACGAGATTGACGGTCTGTATCCAGGATACGGTCACACTCTTGGTAACTCTCTACGACGAATCATCCTTTCATCTCTTCCAGGAACTGCCATCACTGAGGTAAAGATCAGCGGAGTAGGACACGAGTTCTCAACTATCGAGGGCGTAAAGGAGGACGTTATCTCAATCATCCTTAACCTCAAGAAGCTACGACTCTCAATGAAGAGCTCAGAGCCTCTTAAGATTGACCTCAAGATCAAAGGACCAGCCAAGGTTACTGCTGCAGACATCATTGCGCCATCTCAGATTGAGATTGTGAACAAGGACCAGTACCTATTCGAGGTTACAACCAAGACCGAGGTTACTATCGAGATGCGAGTGGAGAACGGAATCGGATTCGTTCCAAAGGAGGTACTTCATAAGGAGAAAGTAGAGGTTGGAACTATCGCTCTAGACGCGATTTTCACACCTATCCGACGAGTGAATTACGAGACTGAGAACATGCGAGTTGCTGACCGAACTGACTACAACCGACTTCGAATCACAATCGAGACTGACGGAACTATCTCACCACGAGAGGCTCTTGAGCACTCAATCTACACCATGATCACACAGCTTAAGTCTATCGTTGGATTCAAGGAAGAGGTTGAGCTTCCAACTCAGACAGTTCATTCTGACGAGCCAAAGGAGGAGATCGACGTTGAGGACTTCCTGAAGACTCGAATCGAGGATCTAGAGCTTTCTGCACGAACAATCAACGCGCTTTCAAACGCGAACATCCGAACAGTTGGAGGACTTGCTCGAAAGAAGTCATCTGACATTCTTGAGATTGAAGGGTTCGGGAACAAGGGACTTGAGGAAATCAAGGAGCTCCTTGCGAAGCATGGGATCGAGCTAAAGGACTAATTCTTTACAAAAGACCCAATTAATAGTAATCTGTAAGGCCATGAGACACCATAATACAAAGAGAAAATTCGGACGACCTGCCAACCAGCGAAACGCGCTTATGAACTCTTTGGTGTACAACCTGGTCAAGAACAAGCGAATCGTTACGACTGACGCCAAGGCCCGAGAGCTCCGACCAACTGTCGAGAAGCTTATCACCAAGTCAAAGAACTCGGACCTGCACGTAAAGCGAGTTATCCAGTCAAAGACAGGAAGCTTCGACGTAGCCAAGGAGCTTGAGGTGATCGCAGACAAGATGAAGGACCGACAGGGCGGATACACTCGAATTATCAAGATGGCACCGCGACTGAGCGACGGAAGCAAGATGGCCTACATTGAATTTGTAGATTAATGAACACCAACATGAAAACAATCGACGCAACAAACAAGAAGATCGGACGAATCGCCTCAGAGGCGGCGACCATTCTTATGGGAAAGGATTCTCCTCTCTACGTAAAGAACAAGATCATCACTGACGGTGTTCACATCATCAACGCGTCAAATGCTGACATCTCAGACAAGAAGAAGGACGAGAAGGAGTACAAGTGGTTCACAGGATACCCGAGCGGACTCAAGACACGAACTCTCGACGAGATGCTCGTTAAGCGAGGAGTGACGGAGGTGTTTCGAAAGGCAATCATGGGAATGCTTCCGAAGAACAGGCTAAGGGCAGAGATGATCAAGAAACTCAAGATCACCGAGTAATTTAATGTAATAATCATATGGCAACAGCAAAGAAAACAGAGAAATATATCGAGACAGTAGGACGACGAAAGGAAGCGATCGCGCGTGTTCGACTGGTCGAGGCAAAGACAAACTCAATCACGGTGAACGACAAGGCACTTGTGGACTTCTTCAAGACTGAGAACCTCCAGAACGTAGCGTCAGAGGCGCTTATCGGATCAGAGCTACCACAGGCATACGAGGTGAGCGCAAAGGTGATCGGAGGAGGTATCTCATCACAGGCTGAGTCAATCCGACTAGGTATCTCACGAGCAATCGTAAAGATGGACGAGGAGAAGCGAAAGGATCTCAAGAAGCAGGGATTCCTCAAGCGAGACCCGCGAGCCAAGGAGCGACGAAAGTTCGGACTCAAGAAGGCTCGAAAGGCTGGTGCCTGGTCAAAGCGATAATTCACGTGCGGCTCTCGCATTTATCA
>JAYTLZ010000037.1:0-3905 GCA_043728995.1 Minisyncoccota bacterium | reverse complement strand
CTCACCAACGTCAGCAAGCTGTACGCGCTTGACCCGTCGCGAGAGCTATACGATATTGCAAAGGAAAGAATTGAATAGGCAGCATTCCCGATTGAGTACATCCAGGCATCGGCGGAAAGTATCCCGCTCCCTGACAATACTCTGGACTCCGTAGTTTCTACGTGGAGTCTGTGCAGTATTCCTCATCCTGAAATTGCGCTCAAAGAGATCCTGAGAGTTCTGAAGCCTGGTGGAAAATTCTCGTTCGTAGAACATGGGAAATCTCCAAAGTATATTTTGTTCAAAATACAAAATTTCCTTACTCCGCTTTCTAAGCGAGTGGCGGGCGGATGTCATATGAACAGGAACATTGAGGGACTTGTGCTCGACGCGGGATTTAAGTTGCAGAAAATTGATACGTTCACCCAAAAGTCAAAACCCCTCGGTTTTATGTATAAAGGACTCGCGATTGCAGAAAAGTAGATCTCAGGTACGTCTCTTTTATTGACTTTGCCCCACCAACACGCTTAAATGGGCAAATGAAATATCTCGGCATTGATTACGGCAATAGGCGGATCGGGCTCGCGCTCAGTGACGACACGCTGTCGCTGGCTTTCCCGCACAAGACGCTGCAGAACTCCAAGACGGTCCTGCAGGAGGTGCTCGACGTGATAGAAAAGGAGCAGGTGACGCACGTCGTGATCGGTGAGTCCAAGAATAATGACATGAAGGATAACCCGATCATGGAGCGCATCACGCAGTTCAAGAAGCAGCTTGAGGAAAAAGGAATCTCGGTGTTCCTGCATCCCGAACTGTACTCGAGCGCGCAGGTCGTGTCTATCATGGGAATGGAGAACAAGGCCATCGACGCGTCCGCGGCCGCGATCATCCTGCAGAATTATTTGGAATTACAAAAGAACACATAACACGTTACATATGGAAGAACAAAACACACAAAATACAGAACAGACAATCGACCAGAAACCTGAGCCGCAGGAGCAGTCAATGCATATCGAATACGACGACTTCAAGAAGGTGCAGATCCAGGTAGGAGAAATCATGCACGCAGAACCTGTCGAGGGCTCAGAGAAGCTGCTTAAGCTGAACGTAAAATTTGGCACCGAGGAACGGCAGATCCTGTCGGGCATCGCAAAATTCCTTTCTCCTGAAGACCTAATCGGAAAAAAGGTGCCGTTCGTAACTAATCTAAAGCCGCGCATGATGATGGGACTCGAGAGCAATGGCATGATTCTTGCCGCGTCTGATTCGGATGGACACTTCTCGCTTCTGAACGTAAACCCTGACATAGCATCCGGAACGCACGTCTCCTAGTGACCTCGCACAAAACTTATCATCATCTTTTTCTTGGATGAAGGCGATGAGTTCTATATAATGTGAGTAATGTCACTGAGCTTTTCAAATCCTTCGGAATTTTTATCCCTGCCCATTTTCGGCCTGGACATTTCCCAGTCATCGATCAAGCTCAGCAAGCTCAAGAGAACAAGTGCAGGACTCGTGCCACAGCATGTCGTGCGAGTCGCTATTACTGAGACCTGTGAGCTATTTACAGGACAGGCCACGCACGCTGATTGCCAGGAGGTGAAAAAGATTCTTATCGACCTGCGCAAGAAGTACAAAATAGAGTTCGTCCACGTCTCTATTCCGGAGGAAAAGACCTACGTATTCAAGGTGGACCTGCCAAACGACGCGCTCCACTCGATCGAGGAATATATTATCTACAACATGGACCAGTACGTGCCGCTTAATCCGCAGGAACTGCTTTTTGACTACAAGATACTGCATTCGCATGCAACTGAAACCACGACGCCAGCGGTCGTGACCGCTATCCCGCGGCTGGTAATCGAACAATACACTGCCCTCATCGAGTCTGCCGGCATTTCCGTCATCGCGTTCGAGCCGGAGACGCATGCCATCGCGCGTGCCGTCATCGACATGGACGACATGAATCCGTACATCATCATCAACGTTGACTCATTTGCGACCAAGGTATCCGTAGTTGAGGATGGCCTGGTGCAGTACACGCAGACGCTGCCTGTGTCAGGAAAGGACATCGTGATAATCTCAGACAGCGTGGCCGCAGCCTTGAAGGAAAGCATCAACCGCGTGATCGTCTACTGGTTTACGTCCAGGGCGAAGGAGAACCTGGGTCCGCGAATCGAGAATATTATCCTGACAGGTGAGGGAGTTAGCTCGCCCAATCTCATAAACTTCCTGGAGAGCAACCTTTCAGTGAATGCCTCGTTCGGAAACGTCTGGAAGAACTGCTTCAATCTCAACGATTACGTGCCGCAACTCTCGAAGCAGGACTCACTGCAGTACGCTACGTGCCTTGGACTATGCTTGGCTAAAATAAAATAGCATATGCCAAGAATCATTACTCCAGAATCAAACAAGAGACTCAAGAGGGAATACCGGCTGCGCTTTCTCATTACGCTTTTGTTAGGGGTGTCGACCGTGATTGCATTTGTTGCGGTACTTCTGGCTCCGTCATATATCCTGCTTGATTCGTATGAGTCTGCATATGAAAATTTCAAGACCGGATCGCAGCAGGAGACGCTCGAGAAACTCAATCAAGAGTATGCAGCAAAGCTCGAGAGCGTACACGTGCTTTCACAAAAGATCGTACGAACGAAACCGCAGCACACCGCCGTGCTCGATACGCTGTTCGGGTATGCTGGCGCAATTACCTTGGATGCCATAGAACTCAGTACTGCGGAGCAGGTGACGACCGTGGTAGTTCGAGGACTTGCCCCAAGCCGTACCGACCTGCTTGCCTTTGATGAAAGGGTGCAGGGTGACGAGCGGTTTACGGGATTCAATCTTCCTATTGACGTACTGACCAAGCAGTCCAACATCATCTTTAACGTTACCTTTACCTATCATGAAAAGTAAAACCGTATCAAAGCTCATACTGGCGCTGCTGATTGCCGCTTGCGCGGCATACGGCTTGGTATATTTGTTGGGTATGATAGAGGCAAAGTCTGCGATAGTTCAGGTCCAGCGAGCAAAGGAGGAGCAGAACAAGAACTTTGAGTTCGGCAATCATCTCCGGGAAAATCTCAGAATTCTTTCAGAACAGGAGGCGCGAATCCGGTCGACCTTTATTGGAGAGACAAACGTGATCGGCTTTATCCAAACGCTCGAGTCTACCGCAAATCAGAACGGCCTTAAGATATCGATCGATAAGGTCGAGCAAGGAGAGGCGCAGCTTCTGGCCGGCTCGATCGGAAAAACAGTACCTGTTACGTTTGCTGTGCAGGCCGAGGGATCATACGGACAAATCAGATCATTCATCGACCAGATGCTCAATTTGGAAAAGAGGCTCGGGCTGTCGCAGGTTAGCGTGTATCGAACAGGGGATGCCGGGTATACTGCCCGCATGACCGTAACGGGTATAATACTTTCATATGAATAATCTGAGCGAAAAGATAAAACTCTATTTTAGAAAAAGAAAGCGAAGGCTTTCGATATCGGGAGTAAGAGTTGACGCAGACTGGGCTGGTATCATGTGCCTCGCCCTTGTCTGTGCCACGGTCGGCGCTGTATACGCAGGGTTTCTTTATAAGGGAATACTCAGCGGCTCGGCATTCGAGTCTGGAGAGGTCGTGCCGCTTCCTGACAACGAGCTCAAGAAGCAGGAAATCTCTGAGACCGTCGAGTTCCTTCAGAATGACTAATTTTGACTATCAGGTCGTTACTTGATATCGTTACGAAACAAACAAACACGCCCCCTGTAAGCAGTAGCTTTCTGGGGCGGCAGTCGGGTAAAATGAAATTGAAATTTCATTTTGACCCTCGTTTGCCCCTGTAGTTCAATGGATAGAACAGCGGACTTCTAAGCCGTCAATGTAGGTTCGATTCCTGCCAGGGGCACATTGTGAGCGCAGCGAACTGTGCCCCTGGAG
>JAYTLZ010000036.1:0-31729 GCA_043728995.1 Minisyncoccota bacterium | reverse complement strand
CTGAATCGAGGCCAGCAATCTCTCGACTGACTTTTCTCCTGTCCTTGGTAAAGCAAGCAGGTCGCCCTTTTCCAACGTAAAAATATCTACGGGTGTTTGTATCAAATTCTCCGCAAGCAATACATCGAGAACCTTTGGACCCATATGCTCGATATCAAACGCGGCCTTGGAAGAAAAGTAATGCAGCTTGCGACGCTGCAGCTCATACGAGCTGCGATCGACACACCTGTATGCGGCCTCGCCCGGAATACGCTCGATGCTTCCGTCACCTCCGCACTGGGCAATCTTCTTTGGGAAAAGAAACTCCTTCGTACCCTTTGGTCGAAGCTCCTTCACGACCTGGATAATCTTTGGAATCACGTCTCCTGCCTTTTTCAAAATAACGGTGTCTCCGATACGGATATCCAGCCGCTTGATCTCGTCCTCGTTATGCAGCGTGGCACGCGACACCGTGGATCCCGCAACCAATACCGGTCGCAGATGAGCGACTGGCGTAATCACGCCTGTTCGTCCAACCTGGAAAGCGATGTCCTCGACGACCGTCGTTACCTCCTCGGCCTGGAACTTGAGCGCAATCGCAAAGCGCGGAGCCTTGCCCGTATATCCGAGCGCCTCCTGCTGCTCGCGCTTGTCCACCTTGATGACGGTTCCGTCTATATCAAAGTCATACGACGCGCGCTTGGCATTCCATGTCTCCCAGAACTTCATCACCTCGTCGATGGACTTGCACAGCTTGCGATGCGTGCTGACAGGCAGACCGATCGATTCCAGATACTCCAACTCCTTTGACTGCGAGTCCATTTCGAATTCAGAATATGCCAAGTCATAGATAAAGGCAGACAGGCCGCGCTCTCGCACCGCCTTCTGATCCAATTGACGTAGCGTTCCTGCGGCCAAGTTACGCGGATTGGCATACGTCTTGTCGCCGCGCTTCGCCAGCTCGGCGTTCAACTTGTCGAACTGCTTTCTCTTTATATAAATTTCCCCCTCGACTATGATGTTTCTTTTTTCAGAAATGGTCTGCGGAATGTCCGAAATCTGCATGACATTGGCGGTCACGTCCTCGCCCACACGACCGTCTCCGCGCGTCGCGGCCTGCACCAGCTTTCCACCCGCATACTCGATCACGATCTTTAACCCGTCGATCTTGAGTTCCGTCACGTACTCGACAGCGATCTCCTTTTCAAACTCCTTGTATAAAAAATTCCTCACGCGCTTGTCAAAGTCGAGCACGTCCTGCTCGCCGAACGCGTTGTTGAATGACCACTGCGAAATCTTGTGTGTCACCGGACTAAAGAGCGTGTCAGCAAAGCCTCCTACCTTCTCCAGCGGCGAATCCTCCTTCAGTCCAGGAAACTGCTCCTCCAACGCTCTAAGCTCACGCTCAAACGCGTCATATGCCTCGTCCGAAATCTCCGGCTCCTGCCGCTGATAATACAGCTCCCGATGATGGGCAATCAGCTCTCTGAGTTTTTTGGCCCTTACAGCAGCCTCCTTCTTGGTCATAGGACTATACTACTACGATTCGTATGTTTGTCGTAGGCCTCGCTCAACCGCTCTCGGATTATTCAAATCGCACGTATTGTAGCCCTTCGCCTCAATGGTCGTCGTCACGACGCCGTCGTCACCCGTAACCTTGCTGATTGTCGCCTCGGCGCAATATTCATGGCCATACGTAGCAGTAACGTCCCGGATCTCCATCTTAACCGTATAACTATTTACTCCACTACTTGTCATCCCCCCATCTGCAAAGGTTGTCGTACCACCAAACCCGCTTCCGGTCACGATATTTCCTCCAGAGCATTTCACGAAATCTGGATCTGCCACTACAGTATCACCGCTTCCAGGAAACACCTTCACAGTCAGATCAGCCGTACCTGCCACGTCCCAGTAGAAAACACACTCAAGCACCGTGTTAGCCGCATAGAACGCATACTGCGACTCCCTGCTCGTTCCGGACAGAATTGTCTGACGAACGGCAATCGATACAACAGTCGCCCCAATCGATACAACTAGCGTCGAGACGAGCACAGCGAACAAAAGGGTGAATCCCTTTCGCTTTTCCATATTCTGTCTGATGATGTTCTTTATTTTCATATACCTATTCAATTAATTACTCGTATAGATAGGCACCCAGTTGTAAATATTCTCCTGAACTACGATGCGCCTATCCGCAAAAAAGACTGTATCCCAGGAGACGAACACTATGATCTGGACCTCGTTGTCAGTGAGTTCATGCACATACACTGTTCGACTAAACTTGGACGGCACGATCGAGGTCGAAATATCGTTGCTCAATCGGTATTCCTTAAACTCCGTATCATACTTCATGGGATTGCATACGCCGGGATTTCCCCCGGGACACGCCTGGAGCGTCTGCCTGGGACCATTTTCAAAAATGGTCTCTATCTCACATGGCTGATTGAGCTCACCATCTGCGTTGACAGACACACACCCCGCAGTTTCAAGATCGGTAAGCCAGTCCTGGCCATCAAGAGAGTTATTGTCCCGAATGTTCTTGATCGTCTCAATCGCATCCTGTGCGAGATAGAATGCAACAACCTGGTCCCGCGCAACGAACGACGCTCGCAGTCCGCTCTGCGCAAAGCTGAGTGGACCTGTAATCGATATGAGCAAGATGAAGATCGCCACAAGCGTCTCGATGATCGTAAATCCTGATTGGGTATTCTTTTGTGGTCTTCGATTAATCATATTACGGTGTGTAATCAAGATTAAGCTGTCGTTGCGATACGGTCGTCTGGATAGTAAAGCTCGAGCTGACACGAGGCGATATGGTCACAGTACCCTCCATATTGATCGCAACACGCGGCTGATCACCTTCAACATTTCCGTAGACTCCAAAGTTCATATAATCGATATCGACGTCAGGCGACGTGAGCGGCAGTGTAGCACCAAGATCGACCTGTTTTGTTATGCTGCCTTTATCATTTGCGTCTACTGACCAACAATACGTCACTCTCTGCCGAGGCGCGTTCCCCGGATCAGAAGCATTATAGTCCACTTGGCTTGTTACAATGCAGTCATTCAAATCAGTAATGTCACTTCCTGTCTTGATGCTACGAGTAAGCGCATCCACCGCAAAGTTCAGGTTACCCATCACCGACATCAGTGAGCGTGCCTTCTTGTTGGCATCCGCAATTGTCAGGATTGAACCGAGAGCAACCGTGAGCACGACAGAGAACAGTCCGACTGACACGAGCATCTCGATCAAGGTGAATCCGAACCTGGACGACCCAGCTCTTTTTTTATTTTTGGCTCTTAACTGTTGCATAATGAAGTATTTCTTACATATATCTGACCGTTGTTACTTACTATTACATAGCGCACTGAGTCACTTCGTGGTCCCTTGAGGGCAATCTCCGCATACTCGCGATCTATAAGATCATTCATAACTGGCTCAGGATTAGGTCGCCTGAAGACAATGCTCAGGTCACCTTCCGTACATCCCCCGCCAGCCTTGGTAAGTACGGATACAATCCGTATGTCTTTCTGCGTCGCATATGGAATGACGCACTCGCCACCACCTGGAGTACAGGTCGGGCCTCCGTCATACACCCCGTTATCATTCGTGTCCGCAAACAAGAAGTATGATGGCGTTCCGTCCGCCACGTCTATAAAGTGTATTCCATAAGGACTGTTAAACTCTGCGCTCGTATCACCGGAAGGCTTACGCACGCTGACACCGTAGATCTGGGCCTCTCGCACGGACAACGCGACCTCGTAAGCCATGTTGGTCAGGATTGTGTCGTTGGTGAACCTGTTGTAGTTGAAAAGCACAATTGAAGTCATGACCATGAAGATACCGAGAACGGTGATCATCTCGATCAGGGTGAATCCTTGCTGTGTTATTTTTTTCATTAGAAATTGTTGAGTACCAGACTGAGATTTGTCACGTCGACTCGCAGGAAGTATACGATCAGGAAACCGACAATCAGAAAAGGTCCTAACGCGATCTCACTCTTCATTGTAATACGTCCGGCCGTTCTTCCAAAGAAACCTTTCAACATAAGATGCACGGCGAACACTGTTCCGATCCAGAACGCGACGGTGATCGCGGACAAACCGTAGACCAATCCGAGCATCGTCCCGATCGAGAGAAGAAGTTTGGCGTCTCCCAGTCCGATCTGACGCCCCTTCGAAAGTTTCCAGATGATATAGATTCCTAGGTAAAAAATGAGCCCGGCGGATAGGTTGAGAATCATTGACCCGGCCGTCGCAGTTCCCGTTGCCCAAATCTGGTTCTTGAATAGAAATATTTCCGCAACCGCATACGCGATACTCAGTCCAAATGCAGCGAACGAAAATCGGTCGGGAATGATTTTATGTCTGAGGTCATAGACGAAGATTGCAACCATGAGTGCAAGAATTGCTGACGTCAGAGCAAAGAGCGTAAATGTCTCGAACGAGAATCCTGTGACCGCGTAGTACTGGTAAAAGTTTGCAGCAAACAGGACGCCCGTACTCAGTTCCACAAGCGGATATTGCCAGCTAATGCGTGCCTGGCAGTGCAGGCACTTACCTTTTTGGAACAGAAAACTAAACAGAGGGACGAGCTCCCTACCTGTCAGCTTGGTCTTGCAGGTCATACAGGCAGAGCGTCCACCCACGGTCTTGCCCGTGTTGTGTCGCAGGATTACAACGTTTAGGAAGCTGCCAATGATGACACCGAGCAGAAAGAAGTACACCAAATATGTTGCTAGCATGATTGCTATAGTATATCAGCAAAGCACATAACATCTGCCCGTCCGTAATCCACACAAAACAAAAGCACCCGCATGCGGGTGCTTTTGCTTCTTCTAAGCGAAACCTATATCAACCCGTTCATTACGGGCAAACGACAGCAGTAGCTGCAATCTGTGACGCCGTAGTTGTTGCCTTACCTGTAGAATCAACACAGAAATACTGTGCGGTGTTGGCCTTCAACTGTGCAGAAAGTGCCCACGCATTTGCTGCTCCTGATGCAGGCTCTCCACATACAACACTGCCTGAGCCGGCATTTGTTGCAGCGGCCATAGCCTGTGATATCTGAGTATTCTGCGTGGCACCGTTTGCACCACAGACAGTATCGTAATCATTGTTCGTATCATACTCAAGCTCTGCCTGAGCTCGAATACCACTAAGGTTACCCTTAATCGCAGCATCTGCTCCCTTGTTTCGTGCTGTGTTCAAAGACGCAAGCACTACAGAAGAGAGAATACCGATGATGGCGATCACAACGAGAAGCTCGATGAGTGTGAAACCTTTTTTCGTATTTGTCTTCATAATTTTTAAAACTATCTATTAATTAACGTTAATTATAAATTTGACAGCTTCCGAGTCTTTCGACACTACCAAACTTACTAGTCCCATTATAAGACCTTTATAAAATAAGGCTTTTTAGTTATCCACACGTTGGAGACACTTTTTGAGCTCGTCGATAGAATTATCCTCCAGAATCGACACGAAAAGGATTTCGTTATCTGGGAACATCGCCATGATCTCGCCCCGAGTTGGAACGGCTGGCGCGTCCTCTGCAGGCTCCTCTGCCAATACGTCACACTTTGTTATCAAAATGACCTCCTTTTTGGTCACGAGGTCCGGACTGAATGCCCTCAACTCTGCCCTGATAGTGTCGTAATCCGCCTTGATATCAGCTGAGTTAGCCGCAACGCAGTGCAGAAGTGTCCCTGTTCGCTGGATATGGCGCAGAAACTTGTGTCCAAGACCCTTACCCTCGCTCGCACCCTCGATCAATCCTGGAATATCGGCGATAACAATACCGTACATGTCACCGAGGTGAGGCTCGAGCGTCGTAAACTTGTAGTTGCCTACCTTTGACTTGGAGTTTGTCAGCATATTAAGGAGTGTCGACTTGCCCGCGTTCGGCAGTCCGATCAGTCCGTAGTCAGCAATCAGTCGCAATTCAATATAAAAATCCGCCTCCTCGCCAGTCTTGCCGGGTGTGCACTGCTCAGGTGATCGGTTGACCGGCCCCTTGAACATCTCGTTACCGATACCTCCCGCACCACCGCGCAGGACCTTAATCAGCTCTCCTTCCTCAAGCAGTTCGTAGTCAACTCCAGTCTCCATGTTTTTGACATATGATCCAAGCGGCAGCTCGATTACCATTTCCTCTCCATCAGCACCTGTCTTGCTCCGATCGTTTCCAGGCTCGCCGTTTGGCGCGCTGATCTCCTTCTTGTGGCGATACTTGTCCAGAATAGATGAATTACGAACGGCCTTCACGAACACGTCGCCTCCCTTACCGCCGTTTCCTCCTGCGGGACCAGAATACTCCTTTCCTTTCAGGTTAAGCCAGCGAACGACGCCGTCGCCTCCTTTACCTGCCTTTAGATGAATCTTCATTTCGTCTATGAATGACATAAGAGTTCGAGTTTACGCTTCTATGGCCTTTTTAGCAAGGCTGATGGCACCCTCCTTGGTGCGTGCGACTGCCATAAATAGGTTACGGTGGCAGAATGTCGCATCCGCAACGCCAGACACGGCAGGTAGCTGGTCCTCCCGAAGCCCCGCCCATTCCTTGGGAAAATCCTTCCTGTTCACGAACAATCCGGACTGAACGGCGTTCACCCTCCATACGGACCTGTCCTTGCTTGGTGAGATGACAAACAGCGGTTCGTCGTGCTGCTCAATAACGTTCATCCATGGATAATATTCATCCAGCACGACGATTCTCTTGTCCTCACTCTTTTCATATGCCCGCTCGACCAACGGGATTGCTTCTGCCTTGTGCTGCGCGGCGATAATCTCTCTTTTCAATACCTTTTCCGCAATATCAACAATCTCCACGAAAGACTCGTCGTATCGCTCTTCCTCCTTCCACGTCGCACCAAATGAGGCAACGATCATATTGAAAACATATTCCCTCATGTCGTCGTTCGTATACGTATAAAATGAATATCCATTGTCCCCCGCGTCAATCGGCTGAGCGAGTTTCTTGTCGACCATATCCGCAGCGGCTTGAGAGCCGCAGATCTCTGCGCCCCATTTCTTCCACACAACTCCAAACGACGCGTACGGAACTCCGTTCTCACGGATGCCCGCACCTTCTCGCTGGTGGTGATCAAAGCGATTAGTCTCAGGGTCGTATATTCCTCCTACGTCAAACACGATGTCTCCTGTTTGGATAATCGCATCGTCGCGCGTTCGCACTACCTCGGTAATCTTGTCGCCGAGCAGAATACGAAGTGTCGCCATCGTAAAGACGTCGTCGGCATGGAACCTGTCATCGTGTGTTATTACTTTCATATATTACAGTTTAACCTTCTTGCGACGGATCTGCTCATACAAGTATGAGACCATCGCTCCGAATGTCGCAGTATAAAGAAGATATACTATCACGCTTCCGACATATGGCACAAAGCCAAGGAACGTGAGGATGATCAAGAAAAGTGCGGAAATGTTGAACTCGACGATGCCACGAGGTCTCTTCAGGACATACGTCTGATATAGGAACCCGAGCGTAATCGCGCCCATACCCGGCAAGAGGATGATCATGATTATAAAGATAAGGCCGAGAATGACCGATACGGGAATCAGTACGAGACTTGCAAAGAGAATGATGGTCACAAGCGGGATAAGGACAAACGATAACAGTCCGACCAATACGGTCATCCACTTTCTCTGGTCTACGATATCAACAACCTGCTGTGAGAATACACGGAACATGTGGGTGAGTATGAAAATAACGAACAGCGTTGCGATTAGCTTGATGATCGACCAGAAGCTGACGAATCCAAAGAAGATCTTCTTGACCACGTCGTTCTGCTTGATCGACTCGATCTGGTTGAAGTTGAGCGGCTTCTGGATCTCGGCGCCAGACTCGACGGTCGCACGCTGCGGTGAGAAATATGAGAGTTCGGAGATTACCTTTGCTCCGGAATTGAACGTCAGCTTCTGCGACGTAAGCGTCGTCGGTCCCACAAGTGATCCGCCGATCGCTATCTTGTTGGCAGTTATCTGTGTCTCGCCCAAAAATTGCCCGCGCGCCTCGACGTTGTTGGCCAGGATGAGCGTATCGCCGTTGACGATTGCCTCCGGCTCGATAATTACGTGATTGGCAACAATAACCAGATCCTTGTTGGTCACGCCGGTTACGCGCACCTCGTTTCCGACCATTCGAACGTCATCAAACATTTCGCCCTGCAGTGCAATAGTGTTACCCAGCAGCGTTACGTCACCGAATATCGTTCCGCGAATTATCTGATCGAACGCAACCGACACGACGTCCTTCTCGTACGTCGCGTTGAACCAGGTCTTGAGTCCGGCCAGATACAGGTTATCGTCCGAGATATAGTTCTCACTAATGGAAATGTCCGGAGACATCCTGACCTCGTACGCAGAGGCTGAAAACGGAACGATCAGGAGAGCCGCAAATAGAAATAAGGGCATGAAGTGTTTCATACACGTATCATATCTCTTATTTCTTGATTTCCCAACCCTGGCCAAGCAGTGCCTCAGCCTTCTTGTATTTGAGCGTTTGCTCCTGGCCGTCCTTCGAGATGGTCACCAGATCGTTGCGTCCGAACTCTGAACTTGCGGACTGGTCCGCAGTTACCGCCGCGCTCCCACCCACCTTCTGGGCAGCGGCCATTGCCTGCCGGACACGTTCTTCCTCCCGCTGGAATGCCTGCTCGTCGATGTTCTGTACAAGTGACAGTACGCGGGTGGTAATCGCCTTCTTGAGGTCCTCGAAGAGAATTCGTCCCTCCTTCTGGTACTCAATGAGTGGGTCTCGCTGTCCGTATGCTCGGAGCGCTACAGATGACCTGACATATGACATCGCTTCCAGATGGTCGATCCAGAACGTATCGATGCTCTGCAGAAGGAATCTTCGCAGGAGATTCATGAAGTTCTGCTGGCCGATGTCGGTAATCTTCTTCTGGATTAGGGTGTTTGCCACAGAACTGGATTCAGTAAGTACAGAAAGTTCTTCCTTGAGCGCATCTTCCTCGCTGAACAGGATCGCTCGACGTCTCTTATAAATAGAATCTCGTTGGGTATTGAGCACATTGTCATATGCAAGAAGCTGCTTTCGCTGGTCAAAGTTGATTCCCTCGATCTTTTCCTGCGCGCTCTCGAGCGAACGGCTGATGATCTTGTTCTGGATTGGCTGGTCCTCAGGGATTCCGAGTCGTCCCATCATGCTCTTTACGAGATCGGTTGAGAAGATACGCATCAATTCGTCCTGCATGGACACGTAGAACTGCGTTTCTCCGGAATCTCCCTGTCGTCCTGATCGTCCTCGCAGCTGGTTGTCGATTCGGCGCGCCTCATGTCGCTCCGTTCCGATTACGAATAGTCCTCCGATAGACTTCACCTGGTCATACGCGCTCTTTTCGAACGGCACTCCTCCAAGCTTGATGTCCACTCCTCGTCCTGCCATGTTGGTCGCGATCGTTACCGCACCTTTGTGACCTGCGCTCGCGATGATGCTTCCTTCCTGCTCGTGGTTCTTGGCGTTAAGCACCTCGTGCTTCACTCCCTCCTTGGTGAGGTATGCAGAAAGCATCTCGTTCTTCTCGATTGATACCGTACCGATCAGGACAGGCTGTCCGAGTGCGTTCAACTCCTTGATCTTTGAAGTAATAGCCTTGAACTTCCCTTGTTCTGTTTGGAAAATGAGATCGTCCCGGTCGATTCGCTGGATATCCTTGTGCGTAGGCACGACGATCGTATCCAGGTTATACACCTTGAAGAATTCCTCCGAGGAAGTCATGGCCGTTCCGGTCATGCCCGCAAGCTTCTTGTACATCTTGAAATAGTTCTGGTACGTGATGGATGCGTACGTTCGAGACTCCTGCTCGATCGTTACGCCCTCCTTGGCCTCGACTGCCTGGTGAATACCGTCTGACCATCGTCGACCTGCCTGAAGTCGCCCAGTGAATTCGTCCACGATGATAACCTTGTTGTCTCGTACGACATACTGCTTGTTTGCCTGGTAGAGCGCGAGTGCCTTCACGGCAGTTTCCAAGTGGTGCACGTACTTTACTCCCATCTCAGTGTAGATGTTCTCTACTCCGAGTGACTTCTCGGCCTTCTCGATACCTGCGTTAGTCAGGTGGATTGAGCGGTGCTTCTCGTCGAGCGTGTAATCCTTTTCGATTTCAAAGGTAGAAACCATCTGCGCGAATACCTTGTACAGGTTCTCAGGCTCTGTTGATGGAGCAGAAATGATAAGCGGTGTTCGTGCCTCATCAATAAGAATAGAGTCGATCTCGTCGACAATGGCGAACGCGTGCTGCGTCTGACGGATTCGCTCAGGCTCGTACTCGATGTTGTCGCGCAGGTAGTCAAAGCCGAACTGGCTGTTTGTTCCGTATATAATGTCTGCCTGATATGCCTCGACTCGTGATACGGGTGCAAGGAACTCGTCCACGACCACATAAGATCCTTCCTCGTCTCGCTCCTCATCGCTGACAACGGTCTCCTTCTTGCTTGAATATATAAATGACTGGTCACCGTTGATGACTGACACGGTGAGGCCGAGGAAATCATAGATCTGTCCCATCCATACGGCGTCTCGACGCGCGAGGTAGTCGTTCACTGTCACGACATGCACTCCGTTGCCGGTAAGCGCGTTGAGGTACGCAGGCAGAGTCGCAACGAGCGTCTTACCTTCTCCCGTTCTCATCTCGGCGATCTTTCCATCGTGGATGATCATTCCTCCGATCAGCTGCACGTCGTAGTGACGCTCACCAGAAAGTCGCTTGGATGCCTCGCGGACGACAGCGAATGCCTCTGGCAGGATATCGTCTAGTGTCCGTCCATCCTTGAGCTGGCCCTTGAGATACGGCGTCTTGGCCTTGAGCTCATCATCCGATAACGCGGAGAGATCAGTCTCGAAGGAATTTACCTGCTCAACGAGCTTGTGGTACTTCTTCAGGTTCTTAGTATTCTGGTCGGCAAAGATGCCCTTTAAGAATTTCATTGTTGCACAAATATAGCATATTCCGGGGGTATATTCCATATATTGAAAAACCCCGCTTTCGCGGGGTGTTTCAGAGAAGACTATTTCTTCTTCTTTGTAGCTTTCTTCTTTGCAACCTTCTTTACAGTTTTCTTAACTGTCTTCTTGGCTGGCTTCTTCTTAGCAACTTTCTTCTTGGCTGCAGGCTTCTTTGCTGCTACCTTCTTCTTTGTTGCTTTCTTTTTTGCTGGCATTTTTTTTGAAAAAGAATTACCTATAATTATAAGTAATAATTTCGACTGCTAATTATTACCTATTTATATTTTCTCGCATAAAAAATTATAAACAAACTTTTATAAAAATATTTTGTGGATAACTAAAAAAGTTTTTTTTAAATTTTTTATTTTTTAATTTTCAAAAAAAGTTTTTGCAGAAAATATTTTTGGAATTATTTCGCAATTGCCGGTAAAATAATTTTGTCGGGTCATTTTTCCCTCAAAATAATTTTCCTCAATACTAAAGTACTCCTAAAGAAAATTCCGTGTAAAAATTTGATATCCTGTTTGTGATTTTCCGCAGATACCCTATAATGAACGAATGTTGGCCCTGTTGGTCGACGGCTGCACTCACTTAGGCATTCACTTGGAGTTGGCACCCGTCGACCAACAGGTCCCGCAGACGTAAGCGGTCCTCACAAGGACTGCTTTTTCATTACCAAACCGCTCAAGACGTCATGACTCCTTAGCTTCACGGTTTTGATAAGACATAAAACGAAAAATCCGCCAAAGGCGGATTTTTCGAAGACATTCGTGGAGTTGGATAACCAACACTCACCTAACCATAGTAGCACACATATTTTAATAAAGCAAGGGCTATTTGGTAGGATCCTTTCCAGCCAGAACCTCCTTGATGAAAAATTCTCCCTGTGCCTTGAATCCAGGAACTTTTGCCATCACGGCCCGTATGATCTCGACTGACTTTGTCTTGTTGCCTGCCTTGAAGTATGCGACCGCGAGTGAGACCTGCAACTGATAGTTCTCCGGCTGACTGGCAACCTGCTTTTCGAGCATGATCGCGACGTCTTTGTACCTACCGGCGGAGTTGAACACTGAGATCAAAAAGGTATCGTCTGGTGAGTAGTCCTTCAGAAATTCATCTCCCTTTGGATCATTCGTCAGAAGAAGTGCCGCGCCATAATAGTTGCGGGCCTTAACGTTCTCAGTCGCAACCTCGTACGCGTGCTTGAAGACTTCCAAGGCCTTGTCGTACTGCTTCTCAGTCACATAGGAGAAGCCGAGCACGTACAAGTTATTCTGACGATCAGGAGAAATTTCTCGAGCTCGCTCTAGTACCGCAATTGCCTCTTTAGGATTGCCTGTCTGCAAAAGGAAGGTTCCGTAAAACTCAAGCGCCCGTACGCTTTTGGGCGCGTCCGCAATTGACTGTTCTCCTATCTTTCTCGCCGCTTCCATGTACTTCTGTCTGAAATCAGGATTTTCTATCTTCAGATACCGAGGTGCCTCCGACAAGAAACGGGTCGCAACCTCAAAATTTCCGAGCGTGTCTTTCTCAAACATCTTTACGTATGCCTCTAACACTTCCTCCGGATTCTGGGACTTTACGGTAGATATAAGACCGCGTGCAACAAGGTATGGCTTTACGATCACCTTATACCCGGCAAAAAGAGTTAGGATTACCAATATCGCTACAATCACTTGCGAAACCCTGGGATTAGTTGGCCTTGGCAGGTTGCTCTGGTGCTGATGGTGCACGACCAGACCTAGCGCGGTAAAGAACATGAGGTAACTTGAGTAGTTGTCGAACACGAACACGTTGTGAATCACGTACCCGACAAACATGCTCACGAGGATGTTCTTTTCGATTGCGGAGAGAGAGGTCGACTTATAGATAGCGACAAGGGCGGAGCCAAACAGCGCCAGATACAAAAGGAGTGCAATTATTCCTCCCTGAATGGCCCAGTCCAGAAACGCGTTGTGCGTTCGGTCAAACCACGGCTCCTGCGCATACATGCCCGGATCGTAAAACATAGGAAATACATACATGTAGTTCTCCTGTCCCCATCCCATAACCGGGTTCTCCTTAATTCCCTCAAGCGCGATGCTCCAGTTCATCACACGGGCCTTTCCTGTTCCCTCTGTTGCGGAAATCGTCGCAATTCGTGCAAGCAAAGGATTACTCTGGATAAAAGACGAGTCTCGGTTAATCCAGAACAGTCCTGCGCCCGCGACCACAAGCGCCAGCAGGCCGATCGACGTAAACCGAATTACCTTGTTCTTCCAATGTGAGAATGTCATCAGTACCAGAAACAGAAGTGACGACACGACAAGCGCGATTGCGGTACCTCGCGTCTGGGTTCTCAATATGATGTACACAAAAAGGAGTGCCGAAGCGGCCAAGCATGAGAGCGCTGCGTACTTCAATCCCAGCTCACGTGTACGTGACTGGTACAGCCGGTACGCAAGCAATGCGACAAAGAACAGGTTAAAGAGGATGTACACGGCTACGTATGTAGAATTTCCCAAAAAGGCGCTTGTTCGCAGCTCCTTGCCGAATGCTGCCACAAGTGAAATTATGTTCGCCAAGACCACCGAAGTTCCCAAAAACCAATTCCACATCCGGTCAGTCCTGAGGACGCTTGAAATTACCAGCAAGTATGCGAAGAGGTACAGGTGAGTAAACCATCCTTCCATGCGCTCAAAGTTTGAAAAAAAGCTGCTCGCAGGATCAATCCCAGCAAAGTTTGCTATGGCAAGCCACACGACGAAAAGTGCGGAGACGCCTATGATACTGCTCTTCTTGGGCATAAATTCCGGTCTGTTCAATACCAAAAATAACCAGGCGATCAGCGAGAGCGAGACACCTGCCCTAAATGCGAACACCTTCCCTGTGACATACGGGAAGTACAGCGATCCTGCAACGAGCATTGGAGTAAATAATAGTGCGAATAAAATGAAAACGATTGAAATACTCCAAAAATTATGTTTTGTCATTGGTGTATTTTTAGCACATCCACGTTGGTATTACAAATCAGTTTGGCCAAACAGATCGGCTGATTGTATCTCCTCATCAATACCTGACAGTGAAGTATGCACAGGAAGGTATCCCAGGCTCTCCGCCTTTCTGTTCAAAGAGAAATAATTGTTCTTGGCACCTGTCGGACTGGAAGAATCATGAAGTGTCCTGATCGCGTACCGCAGTCCGTATTTTTCCTTAAAAAAATCAAGCAGTTCGAACTTGGAAACAGGCTTTATGCTATATGCGTCAAATGCCTCGTTAAGCGTTTTCTTTTCTATGCAGGCCCGGATAAGAGCGTAGAGATCCTTGGTACAGATGTAATCTCGCAGCATATCCTCGCCTGAGGTCTCAAGCACTGTTCCGGACTGTATGCACCTCACAATGTCGGACATCAGGAATCCACCGTCAGGATCGACAAAGCGGCTAAAGAACGAGAACACCCTCAGGTCGACGATATTGAGATGCTCGTGCGCGCGGTGCTTGGCCTCAGAGTTCATCTTGGCGATTCCGTACATGTGCTTTGGCAGGATGTTATGTACGTCGAGAATGAACTTCGACTCAGGAGTCACGCCATTTTCCATTCCATGCGTGTACACCGCACCACTGCTCAGACTGACATACAACGTGTCCGGACTCTTCTCGATGTAGTCCAGGATCATGTTGTCAAACTCCTCAGTCACCTTGAAGATGCTTTTGGCATCTTTCCTGAATTCAGAGGGCTTTCCGATTCCCACACAGTTCAAAATCACATCATATTGATGCGTAAAAAAATCACCGTATTCGTATAGTCTTAGTTCCTTACCCTGAAGGAGTCCGGCGAACATCTTGGTCGCATCGTCCTTTGATCTTGAGAATAAATATACCTCATATTCATTTTTGTCCTGAAATGCGTACGCCAGTGATCGTCCTATATATCCTGTGGCACCCAAAATCGCTACTCTTTTCATACTGCCTTGCGTATCACGTTACTCCTCAAGGGGCTTAACGATCATATTTGAGAGAAATTCCTCACGGCTCAAGAACGGGAACATGTCCTCCAGAGGCTTTGACACCATCGTTCCGTCCTCCTTTCTCATGGACGAAGCAGCTGGAATAACCATGTCGTCTTCAAGACACATGACTTCGCAGACTACTGGTCCTTTATATGCAAGCACTTCTTCCATATCTTTTTCCAAAGTCGAAGTATTTGCTAACTTGAAGTATTTAATTCCATATGCAGCTGCAATCTTTTTAGTATCAGGCAGGGACACTCCGGATGTTGGGCCAGAACCGATGAGTCTGCCGTCAAAAAACTTATTCTGAGTAGTCTTAATTGAAAGGTAGCCGTTATTATTCCAAACAAATAATTTTACGGGCAAGTTATGATGAACTACCGTTTGTAGTTCCTGAATGTTCATCTGAAGTGACCCATCCCCACTAATACCCAAGACCTCCTTGCCTCCGCGCGCGACACTAATACCTATGCACCCAGGCAAAGTAAAGCCCATTTCTGCCTGTCCGCCTGATGTGATATGCCTTTGATTTTTGCGCACATGCATTGCCTGGCTCGTAACGTAGAGTGCGGAACCCGTATCAGTAACGATAACCGCATCGCTCTTCATTTTTCTGGTCAAAGTATCGACAAAATAATAGAAACTAATTCCCTTCTTTCTTTTCTTGTACTCAGGAAGGCAGGCCGGGTATTTTTTCCTTAGAGAAAGACAGGTTTTGCGCCATTCGTCGATCGCGGGCACACCGACAGGGCTAAACTCTCTAAGGAAATTTTTAATGTCAGCATTAATAAACAAGTCTATATTGATAGTTTTTTTCTGGTGTTCCACAGGATCAATGTCAACGACGACCTTCTTGGCCTCTCGGGCAAATAAATTGTACTCGTACCCGATTGCGGTAACGCTCAACCTACTACCGAGTGAAATGACAAGATCAGCATTCTGTACAGCTAAATTCCCGGCACGAGATCCCTTTATACCGATAACACCCACGTAAGATTCGTGAGCAGTAGGAATGTTTGTCACTCCCATAAACGGAACCACTACTGGAATCTTGTATGTATCTATAAAATTCATGAACTCCGGAATTGCTCCGGCCAGTCGCACACCCTGTCCCGCTATAATAACGGGCCTCTTTGCAGACGATAGCATCTTGGTGAGCTTTTGTATTTCACTTTTTGAAGGATTCTCCGTATATTCCTTATCTATCTCCTTAGGAATAAATTTTCTCAGTTTATCTATCTCAATCTGGGCACTTTGCACATCCATAGGTATGTCTAGCCACACAGGACCTGGTCTACCAGTTTGCGCCAAATGGATTGCTTTTTCTAAGTGATATCCTATCTCGTTTGGATCGTTAACCATGACAGAGTACTTGCTTATGGACTCAACGATTGAAATGATATCTGCCTCTTGCGTACCGATTTGCCTAATATTCAAATCAGAATTGCGGATTGTTTCCTTTTTCTTGACTTGGCCAGATATAAAAAGACACGCAGTACTGTCCTGCCACGCATGAAGCAGTGCGGTTATTGCGTTTGTTGCCCCGCAACCCGTACTAACATACACAACCCCTAATTTTCCTGTATATTTTGCATACGCAACGGCCGCCATTGCACTCGCCTGCTCATGATGGTTACAGACATAATTCATCTGTGGATGCATCGCAATTCCGTCAGACAAAAACATCATTCCTCCTCCTGCCACCATAAAGACATCGTGTACGCCTTCTTTATATACTCTATCTGCAATGTAGTCTGCTACTCTCATATTTAATTTATAGCCTTAAGCCATCGTAGTATTACACAAACCAAGAAAAAGACTAGCCCCAAATCTTCCAAGGTGCGCTGCCGCCATTCCACATGGCTTCAAGCTTGGTCTTGTCACTGAGGGTATCCATGGGTTTCCAGAATCCGTCATGAACAAAGGCGTGCAGTTGGCCGTCCCCGACAAGCCCTTCAAGCGGAGCCTTCTCGAAGATAGTGGCGTCGCCCTCGGTAAGGTAATCAAAAACACCCGGCTCAAGAACGAAGAATCCTCCGTTGACCCTCTTGGCCGTGTCGGTCTTCTCGCTGAAAACGGTTACCTTGTACTCGTCGTCTATATTTACGGATCCGAACCGTCCCTCAGGCGTAATCGCTGTCATGGTCGCGATATTGCCATGACTCTTGTGAAATTTGAGCAGTGCATCAATATCAATGTTCGACACACCGTCTCCATACGTAAACATGAAGGTCTCGTCACCGACATATTCCTGGATACGCTTTAGCCTGCCTCCTGTCATGGTACTGTCACCAGTATCGACCAGCGTCACCTTCCATTTCTCTGCCCTCGTCTTGTGGAAGCTGATGTCGTTTGACTCAAGATCGAACGTAACGTCGCTGTTATTGATGTAGTGATCCTTGAACCACTCTTTTATATACTCCCCCTTATATCCAAGGCAAATAACGAACTCATTGAATCCGTACTGCGAGTATATTTTCATGATATGCCACAAAATAGGCTTGCCTCCGATCTCAACCATGGGCTTTGGCTTGATCTGAGTCTCCTCGCTCAAGCGAGTTCCCAAACCTCCGGCTAATATGACGACTTTCATAGATTAATATAGTAAATAATTATTCCAGTTCAAAATAGTCTTTGATCTGTTTGTTTGTAAATTCCTGCATGTCTTCCGATTTCGCATAGTATCTCTTGTACCACTCGAACGTATGGTCGAGGTTCTGCTGAAGATCAAATCGAGGCCTCCACCCCAGGACAACCGTCGCTTTGGTAATGTCTAGCCTGAGGATCTGTGCCTCATGAACGCCTTCGATTGCCTGTATGTCCACCTCTCCTCGACCCAATATGCGCACCGCCTCCGTGACGAGGTTGCCGACTGTTATAAAGCTATCACTACTAGGGCCGAAATTCCAGGCTCCAGAAAAATCCTTTCTCCCATTATAGAGACCCTCTCCAAGCATCAGATACCCCGCAAGCGGCTCCATGACATGCTCCCAGGGCCGTATCGCGTGCGGACTCCGAATGGTTACCGGCTCGTTCCTTTCATGTACGGACCTCATGATATCAGGCACAAGCCTGTTAGGGGCCCAATCACCACCACCGATAACATTGCCGGCTCGTACGATAGACACGAGCGTATTGTGCTTGGTCCCGTAATCTTTAGGGTTGAAGAAAGACTGGATATATGAATTGGCCACGATATCTGCTGCCCCCTTACTTGCGCTATATGGGTCATATCCTCCCAGGGGATCGTTCTCGCGATACGGGTGCACCCATTCCTTATTCTCATATACCTTGTCCGTTGTTACGATAACGACAGACTTCACGCTTGGGCATGCCTTCACTGCCTCGAGTATATTGGCAGTACCCATAACGTTTGAGGAGAACGTTTCCAAAGGATCAGCGTAACTTCGCATCACGAGTGCCTGGGCAGCAAGATGAAAGACGATCTCTGGCTGCACTCGCTGGAGCAGGTCCTGCAACGTCCCGAATTCTCTAATATCGCCAAAATAGGTGTCGACCTTATCGCCTAGCTTTAGAATGTTAAAGAGGTTCTGTTCCCCTTCAGGCAACAATGAGAACCCAACAACGTCCGCGCCGAACGTGAGGAGGATTTGGGCAAGCCAAGAACCCTTGAATCCGGTATGGCCGGTTATCAGGACCTTTTTACCCTTATAAAATGCCTGCATATCCATATGTTTTGTAATTATATGCATAGAAGTACATATAGTGTCAATGAAAAATATATGCTACTATCGTCTTAATCATGAAAAATAAAAATACAAAATCGATGAGAGTGCCTTATGGTTTTTCTGTTCACGGCCAGGAAGAAATTGACGCGGTAGTCGAGGTTCTGAAAGGAAATACTGCTCTCGGGGACAAGACGAAGGAATTTGAGGCAAAGATCGCAAAGATGTTCGGTAAAAAATTTGGAGTAATGGTCAACTCCGGATCATCTGCAAACCTCTTGGCTTTTGAGATTCTCGACCTGCCCAAGGGTAGCGAGGTAATCACTCCTCTTCTTACGTTCGCGACGGTTGTTGCGCCTATTATCCAGAAAGGTCTCGTTCCGGTTTTCGTAGATGTCGATCCGGACACATACGTGATCAACCTCAAGGATGTCGAGAAGGCAATCACTCCTAAGACACGGGCCCTTATGATTCCATCACTGATGGGTAACATCCCTGACCTCAAAGGACTGGCGGCACTTGCCAAAAAGCACAAGCTATTTCTGATCGAGGATTCGTGCGACACGCTCGGGGGTACATTTGAAAAGAAGCCGACAGGAACGTTCTCGCACATAACGACTACCAGCTTTTACGGTTCGCACATCATAAACGGCGCGGGTGGCGGTGGGATGATCATGGTAAACGATCCAAAATGGGTAGACAGACTGGTAGTTCTCCGAGGATGGGGCCGACGATCGTCCCTGTTTGGTGAGAAGGCAAACTCAGAGCTGATCAAGAATCGCTTTGGTACCAAGCTGGAAGGCATTCCGTATGACAACAAGTTCATCTTCAGTGAGATCGGGTACAACTTCCTGCCGCTTGAGCTTTCGTCCGCCTTCGCACTCGCTCAGATGAAGCGACTTCCGAAGTTTATTTCCGAAAGAAAGAAGAATTTCGCGGACCTGCACAAATTCTTCAAGCAGTATGAGAACTATTTTATGTTGCCTAAGCAAACTCCAAATACTGACACTGTTTGGCTAGCATTCCCCCTTATCATCAAACCTGAGTGCAAGTTCGATCGAATGGACCTTATTGAGTTCCTTGAGAAGAACGACATCCAGACTAGACCCATCTTTACAGGAAACGTGCTCAAGCAGCCAGGATTCAAGGCAATCCCTCACAAGAAGGCAGTTAAGGAATTCGCAAACACTGAGCGAATCATGAGAGGAGGATTCGTTGTTGCATGCCATCACGGACTCAATAGTGAGCAGATCGCCTATCTAAAGGACAAGTTCACGGAATTTCTAACCGCACATGCCACAAAGAGCGTTCGTAAGGTACATACACGATAGGTGGTCCCATTCGGGATTCCAAAAATACTTCCGAAACATCGGTTGGATGTTTTTTGCCAAGGCTGCAAGCCTGGTTATCTCATTTCTTGCAACGGCATACATCGCCAGAAACCTGGGTCCTAAAAACTACGGAGAGCTTAGCTATGCGATAAGCTTCGTTTCATTATTTTCCGTGTTTACCCTGGCAGGGATCGATCAGATCCTGTACAGAGACATCATCAAATACCCCGAGAAGAAAAACGTGTATATGGGTTCGGCCTTTATGATACGTGCCGTTGGTGGAATCGCAGCAATACTTCTGTGCATGGTCACAGCCTTCCTTCTCACCGGACAGAACCTTTCCCTGTACCTGATCTTCCTTATTTCCATCGGATACTTCTTCCAGGCGTTCCAGATCATAAACTATGAGTTCCTTGCAAAGGTACAGTCCAAGTTCCCCTCGCTGGCTTCGACGCTCATCGTGCTGATACTCAACATCCTGAAGATCATCGTCATCGCAATGAACCAGGGCGTGCTGTATCTCGCGCTCATCTACGCGCTTGAGTCCGTGCTGTACATGCTCTTTTACCTCTATATCTACAAGGCGAAGATGGGCGAAAGGATTTTGAACTGGAAGTTCGACCCTGAACTTGCACGGCGCATGTTTCTGGACTCGATCCCGATGATATTCTCAACTGCCTTCGTGCTGGTCTATGCCCGAATCGACCAAGTGATCATCAGGCACATGATGGACGTCAGTGCCGTCGGACTCTACGACGCGGCCGTTAGGCTCTCGGAATCATGGTACCTGGTACCAGGACTTCTTGTCGCATCGCTTTTCCCGGCGATCGTAAACGCCAAGACAACGTCCGAGGAACAGTACGAGCGAAGACTCGGCAAGCTCGGGCTCCTTCTCGTGACGCTTGCGATTATAGTCGCAGCGGTAACAACCGTTCTTGCCCCATACATCATGGGCATCCTCTACGGTAAGGAGTTCCTGGGAGGAACGATCATTCTGCAGATCTACATCTGGGCAGGTATCTGGACCTCGATCACCATTCTTGCAAACTCATATCTCATTGCAGAGAACCACAGGAAGGTATTGTTTGTCTCCTCGCTGGTCTCCATGGTCAGCAACCTGGCACTTAACTTTCTCCTTATACCAAGATTCGGTATCGCAGGATCGGCATGGGCGACATTTATCTCCTACTCCCTCGGTCCTATTTCCATGTTATTCTTTAAGACAACGCGAAGACAGGTGCTGAGAATTATCAAGACAATTTTTATTTTTAAATAGCATGAAGAACACGCTGCTCAGCATTACCATTCCGACATTCAACAGAGCCAAGGATCTTGAGGCGTGTCTTGAGAGTATCGCGCTCCAGGTACGCGAAGCACCTGCACTCAATGACCTGGTAGAAATTGTCATCTCGGACAATTGCAGCCCTGACAATACCGAGAGCGTCGCACGTAAGTATGAGAGTGAGTTTGCAAACTTCGTATACGTAAAAAACGAGACCAACATCGGATTTGACCGGAACACGCTCAATGTAGTCGTACACGCGACGTCAACGTATTGCTGGTATCTCGGAGACGATGACGTCATCCAGAACGGCGGGATCGAGCTCGTGATCAACCATCTGAAGGACGGGCTCCACGACGTAATGACCGTAGAGGCCACTCCGACTAAATCTGACAGCCTGCATGCAGTCAAAAAGTCATACCCAGAATCTTCGCTCATAGAAGTGTCGGACGGAAACGAATTTTATTTTAAAGGATACTGCCAGGGAGGGTTTAGCGTTCTTATCTTCAACCGCGAGATGTGGATGTCACTGGTTGATACGGAGGATTACCTCAACTATTGGCTGTACTATGAAACCGTACTAAAAATGCTCGTAGCGACCAAGAAGAAAATTCTCTACGTGAGCGAGCCAGTAATCGTTACCGGACAGGACTGTCGCTGGTCCGAAAACGGAACGGAACTTTTCACGTTCATAAACTCGAACCTGCTCATGGAGAAAATGATAGGCTTCGGGTTCGACAAGGACCGAGTGGTCGCAGAGCTCGAGAAGAACAGCCAGAAGATACCAATCATGACCTTGCGGGCGAAGGGACACGGCCTAAAGTATACGATCGAGAATTTGAAATTCATGTATCGCAACCTTCCCTATGCGCACAAGCACAATCTTCTTGCCGCAACACTCGTATATTTCGTTCCAAACTTTGTAGTACGGCTCGTGCGCGATACTAAGAAAAAACTTTCATGAAATTGATACCGACACATCTAGACGGAGTCTTTCTGCTTGAGCCAAGGGTCTTTACCGACGAAAGAGGAACTTTCATAAAGCCATTCCACAAGGATACGCTCGAAAGCCTTGGACTAGATGCTGACTTCAAGGAAAGCTTCTACTCCATATCGCGTAAGAACGTTATCCGCGGCATGCATTTCCAAAGTCCACCACATGAACACTCAAAACTGATCTACGTCTCTAAAGGAAAAATACTCGACGTAGTCCTTGATATCAGGGAGAACTCTCCCACTTTCGGCCGGTTTTCATCTGCGGAACTTTCAGACAGGAATAATTTGATGGTTTACATCAAGCCAGGATTCGCACATGGGTTCATTTCTCTTGAGGACGACACATGCGTCTCCTACTTTCATACCACGATGCATTCTCCTGAGCATGATCTCGGAGTGCACTTCGATTCCTTTGGCATGGACTGGCAGATCGAGAATCCAGTCGTGTCGGCCCGAGACGCCTCCTTCCCGACCCTGGAGGGATTCGTAACTCCATTTAAAAACGCACAATGAAAATACTGATAAGCGGAGCAACAGGATTTTTGGGAAGCCACCTCATTAGCAGGTTGCTGGCTGACGGGCATGAGCTGCATGCGATCGTCAGGCAGACAAGCATGGTTGAAAAAATCGACGCAGGGGTGCGCCTACACACACTCACGGATGACGCATCCGCGCTTTTGGATTACATGCGCCAGGAAAAGCTTGACGGAGTCATTCATCTTGCTGCTAAATTCTTAGGTGCGCATAAGATCGAGGACATCTCCGAACTCATACGGGCAAATGTCTCTTTCTCCACCACTCTTCTGGACGTCGCAGTACAGACGGACGTGCGTTGGTTCATCAATACGGGAACGATGTGGCAACATTTTGAAGACAAGCAGTACTCGCCCGCCAATCTGTATGCCGCAACCAAGCAGGCCTTTGAGACAATCGCGCAATTTTACACAGAGACTTCCGCGATCCGCTTCGTCACGATCGAACTGGCAGATACATACGGACCCGGCGACACAAGGCCGAAGATATTTTCCCTCTGGAGCAAAATCGGAAAGTCTGGCGAGCAGATGGAAATGTCCGCAGGCGAACAACTGATTGATATGAGTCACGTAGATGATGTCACGGACGGATTTGCGCGCATGGTGAACTTGCTCGCCTCTGAAGAAAAGCTGACAAGCAGCCTCTACTCCATCAGCGCATCTCGCAAGGTTACGCTCAAGGAGCTCGCAGAAATTTTCGAAAAACATAGCGGCTTGAAACTCAATATCGACTGGGGCAAAAAACCCTACAGACCAAGAGAGGTAATGGTCCCGTATCCGAAGGGAGAATTAATCCCAGGATGGGAGCCGAGGCACACGCTTGAGGAAGGGATAACGAACATAACAAAATCATGAAACTTACCATAGCCATACCCTCATACAATAAGAAGGAGTACATTGAACGATGCGTCAAAAGTGCGCTGGTTGAGCAGTCGCACACTTTCTCGATACGAGTCGTGGACAACTGTTCTACAGACGGGACATTCGAGCTGGCACAAAAGTTTGAGCCAGATGTAAAGTGCCACCAAAATGACCGCAACCTTGGAATGTCTGGCAACTTCAACAAGTGCATTGAGCTGTGCGACGGAGACTGGCTCATGATTCTACATGCGGATGACGAGCTTCTCCCAAATTCGATTGAGCGTTACAAGGAAATGATCGAGAAGAACCCGAGCCTCGGACTCATTCACGCCGACTCTTATTCGGTTCTAAACGGAGACGAGAGTACCAGAATACTCCACAAGCAAAACCACAAGTCAGTATGGAAGGCAGGTGCTGATGCACTGAGCTGCCCATATGGGGTTTGTTCGGCAGTCATGGTGCGGAAGGAAGCATACGACAAGCTTGGCAACTTCATAGAATCATCGCTTTCTTCAGACGTTGAAATGTGGGCGCGAATAGCTGGGTCATATGATATTGGATACATTAACGAACCCACTGTCACCTATCACGTAAACCCGCACTCAACAGGACCTCACTCACTTACGAACAGGTCGGTAAAGGAAATTCGTGCAGACTGGGACATGCTGGACCAAAAGATCGCGGCCAGCTACCCAACACAGGAGGGCCGTGATTTGTTCCTTAAAAAGTCACGGGAGGCTGCACCCGGAAGCTACTGGGCCGTTTTGAAAGCGAATATCAGAGCACGAAATTTACGCAACGTCATTGATGCCCTTTTCCTAATACTGTTTACGTATAAGGGAGGGGCTGCCCTCCTGAGGCTTGTATGTGCAGCGATTGTAAAACGTGTTCGCACATGGTTATAATATGCCTACATGTCCCCCATCACCTTCATACTCTTTACGCATAACGAGGAAAAAAGAATAGCGTTCGCCATCAGAAACCTCATTCCCTACGGTCCGGTACTTGTATTGGACGGAGGCAGCACTGACAACACAAAGGAGATTGCCGAAACCCTTGGGGCAACCTTTTATCTCAGACCGGCAAGTGACAAGCCAAATATGGAAACTCAACAGAACTTTGACTTTATCAAGAGCATAATCAAGACGGAATGGATCTACTGGGGGTACGTTGACAACATTGTCCCCAAGGCGCTTCTGGAGAAGATGGTCAAGGTTGCCACAGAAAACAAATTTAAGAAAGTAGTCCTGCCGATGAGGACGTTCCTTTGGGGAAATACTGAACACGCCGTTCTCGAGTCCCATGCACCGATGCTTTTTCATAAGGATTTTACGACCTTTGTCGAAAACCACATTCATGGCCTGGGACAATTTACCGGTACCGCCGAACAAGTGCTGACTCTTCCGATCACGGACGAGTATTCCCTGCGGCACTTCAGCACGTATACGACTGAGAAATTTGTTGCAGGACACATGCGGTACGCCGTTGCGGAAGCACATGAAAAATTTGCAGCAGGAAAGAAGTTCAGCACCATACGGATGATTGCTGCAATGGTCAGGTATTGGTGGATATATCGCAAAAGCCTACGTCAAGGCACTCTTGGCGTTATCACTCTGTTAAGCTACTCGTTTTTTAGACTGATGGCATACGCCAAACTATATGAGCTCGAGAACGGAATTAGCCTCGAAACCATCGAGGACAACTACAGCAAAGCAAAGGAATCGATGCTGACTGATTTTGATAAAAAATAACATGCAAGCACTACTGCGCAGGTATCTTCAAAAGCTCAGGAACGCTACCCCGTTATGGGTCAGGATAAAAGTCGGTCCAGTACTCGGATATGCAGTTTATTTCTTAAGGGTACGTATCGGAAAAAATCGCTCAGCTCCGAAAGTTCTCACCTTGGATGACACACTGGATAAGATCGTGGCTGAGAATCTCTCGGTGATTCGCTTCGGTGACGGCGAACTATCGGCTATTGAGAATATTGACTTGGGTTTTCAAAAAAAAGACAGTGATCTGGCTACAAGACTTGGTGAGGTGCTTAAGTCAAACAAGGAAGGGCTTCTGATCTGCGTTCCGGGCATATTCGGACGCATCGAGCATTTTAAGAGCCGTGCGTTTTGGTTCACGATCCACCACCTATTCAAGCACGGACACACGTGGAATACTCTGCTGTCAGACAAGCAGGTATATGGCGACGCCTTTATTACCAGACCATACTTAACCTACGCCGACACGTCCGGGAGCGGCGCGCTATTCGACAAACTCTTTTCAGTATGGAAGGATAAGGACGTAGTACTTGTCGAGGGGTCGCTCAGCAGGCTCGGCGTCGGAAACGACCTGTTCAGCAAGGCCAGGTCGGTAGAGAGAATCTTATGCCCTGCCGAGAACGCGTACGCCAGCTTTGACTCAATCAAGCGAGAGGTTACCAAGGTCAGCAAGGACAAGCTCATCCTGCTTTCGCTCGGACCGACTGCCAAGGTTCTGGGTTATGACCTATTCGAGCTTGGATACAGAGTAATAGACATCGGCCACATTGACATGGAATACGAGATGTTTCTCAAGGGATCGTCTGACCTCCAGAAAGTTGCGTACAAGTACTTTAATGAGATCGGTGAGCGAACCCCTGACGAGTGCGGTGATCCAACATACCTCAGCCAGATAATCGCAACAATTGCATAACGCATGAAAAGCATCAAGATAAAAATATTGAATTACGACCCAACCGACAAGTTCTCTTTCGGTGCTTTTCTGTTTTCCATTCTTTCCAAAAAATACACGGTGGAATTTTCTGACAAACCTGACTATCTATTTTATACAGAATCGACTCCCGAACACCTTGCGCATGACTGCGTGAAGATATTTTTTACAGGTGAGAATATCAGTCCCGATTTTAATTTCTGCGACTATGCGATTGGCTTTGACTACATGACGTTTCAGGATCGGTACTATCGCCTTCCACTCTACCTCATAGCACAGTTCTATTCGGATAAGGAAATTGCGCTTATGCCAGACCCGACCGACTTTACAATGCAGCCTCCATTTACCCAAGAGGATCTTGCCAAGAAGACTGGCTTTTGCAGCTTCGTGTATTCGAACTATATGGGAGACAGCGCGCGAGAAGAATTCTTCTACAAGCTTGGCGCATACAAGAAGGTTTCCTCAGGTGGCAAATATCTCAACAATGTCGGCGGTCCCGTCGACAACAAACTGAGCTTTGAGCTCGGTCACAAGTTTTCGATCGCATTTGAGAACTCGTCACGATCCGGGTACACGACAGAGAAGCTCGTCAACTCGCTCGTTGCACGCACGATTCCAATCTATTGGGGGAATCCTGACGTCGGTCTAGAATTTAACGAGCAGCGTTTCATAAACTGTCATGCGTGCGCGAACTTTGACACGGTAGTTGAGCGCATCAAGGAAATTGATGCGGACGATGATCTGTATCTCCAAATAATCAATGAGCCAATTGCCTCGAAGTATGACTTCAAGGAAGCGCTCAGCGGTTTTGAAAAATTCCTCTCGCACATACTTGATCAGGACATCTCGAGCGCCAAGCGCAGGAGCATCAACCCAGCAAGAGAGCGGGGCATGGTACGCGGTGCCCGCATCGCGGCAGCAAGTGAAAAGTGGACCGCGCGACTTAAGCGTTCTGCCGCGTCACTCTATAAGCCATTCAAAAAGGTAGGTTTCATGGAACGCATCAAGCATAAGATTCTAAGGCGATGATAAGCATTTATACGAGAAGCAACAGAATCACTACTCTGGAGTTCTGGAAGTGGCAGGCGAAAAAAGTTCTGAAGAAATATTCTGGTCCGGACGCGGTTGCTGACAGCCTGATTCGCGGACTTACACAGCTGGATGTTGAGTTTGAGGTAAACCCTAAAAAACCAACTCGAACGGTAGTCGTCATCTCAGGTGTCGCCGCGCTGCAGGACATGATCAGAGCAAAGCAAAGTGGAACGATCGGATCGCTCATCGCGGGTCCATGCATCGTTACCTCCCCGCTTGAGCATAACAAGATACTTGCGAGCCCAGAGATAGACCGCATAGTTGTGCCGAGCGAATGGGTTCGTAATTTTTATGCGCACCAGATTCCGAATATTGCGGACAAGATTCGCGTGTGGCCAGCGGGCGTGAGCACATCTGAACCAAGTTCAAAATCAGGCCCGATAATTATTTATGATAAAAATTTCAGCACAGAGTCACTGAGTGAAGCCTTTGCCGCCATCTCAAGCTTGTCGTTGGAAAGCAGGACATTCACCTATGGGACATTTAAAAAAGATGAGTACCTGAAGGCATTACGATCCGCGCCACTCATGATCTACCTATCACGATCGGAAAGCCAGGGCATCGCCCTGCAGGAGGCATGGACTCGAGATGTGCCTACCCTTATACCCTATTCCGGAACGTGGAAATCCTTGGGGCATGAATGGAAAGACGACATGATAAACGCCCCGTATCTTACCGACGCAACTGGCAGCTTTTATAAAAACAAAGATGAACTTTCGCAACTCATCCAGACAATAACAAAAGGTTCCTCTCCATTTGCACCCAAGGCTTACTGTGACGTGCATCTCTCGGACTTGGCATCTGCACGAATTCTGATACAACTAATCCATGAAGCAAACGATTAAAAAGATCATCCGATTCGCTCTGTCCCCTTTTATACTGAAGGATTACTTCTTATTCATCAGGCACAAGTCCCCAAAACGCTTTAGCGTAAAGTTCACGGACTTCTACCCACAAGTGAAGGACAAGACCATCACTACGGGCTTCGATCGACATTACGTGTACCACACGTCCTGGGCAGCCCGCAAGGTTCGTGACATTGCACCAAAGGTTCATGTGGACATATCCTCTTCCCTGTATTTTTCGGGAATTGTCTCCGCGTTCGTGCCGGTCGACTTTTATGACTATCGTCCTGCCCAGCTCAAACTCTCTGATTTACAGAGCAAGGAAGCAGATCTTTCAAAGTTGCACTTTGCAGATTACTCTATCGAATCGCTCTCGTGCATGCACACTATCGAGCACATCGGTCTCGGAAGATACGGAGATCCTATTGACCCGCTGGGCGACATCACAGCGTGCGCGGAACTTTCTCGCGTATTGGCTCAGGACGGCAGACTTATTTTCGTAACACCTGTCGGCAAGCCCAAGATCGAGTTCAACGCTCACCGAATATATTCCTACGAGCAGGTACTCGCGCTTTTTCCTGATCTGGAACTTGTCGAGTTCTCGCTGGTTACGGACACTGCAGATCAGGGCGACTTCATAGAGAATGCGGATCCCTCGCTCGTACAGACGCAGTCATATGCATGCGGATGCTTTGTTTTTAAAAAATAAAATGATCATAACAAAACTCAAAGGTGGTCTCGGCAATCAGATGTTCCAGTATGCATTCGGAAAGAGGATGGCAATCCAGAACAACGATATTTTAAAACTTGATATTGCAGGACTACAACAAACATCAACTGAAACGAAGAGAGACTACGCCCTCGGTGCTTTTGCCATAGATGCAGAGATTGCTGGACATGGGGAAACTACTCGGATCAAATACCCGTACGGACTTTTGTCCAAGGTCGCCAGGTTTATACATGCGAAGGTATTTCGGAAATTCTACGTTCAGTATGATCACTCCATTACGACACAGACGGGCGACCTGTATCTCGACGGATTCTTTCAAGACCAGCGGTACTTCAAGGATATAGAGGGTACGATTAGGAAAGAATTTATTCTTAAGGAGCAGATGTCAGAGCCTGCACGAAAAGTTGCAGAAAAGATTGCTGCGAGCGAAAATTCCGCTTCCATTCATATCCGTCGCGGAGACTACGTCACAGATGCCAAGGCAAACGCACATCACGGCACGTGCGGTCCAGAATATTATGCCGAGGCATTCAAGGTGCTGCGCAACAAAGTCGGACCCTGCACATTCTTTGTATTTTCAGATGACATCGACTGGGTGAAGGAGAACATGAACCTAGAAAACGCTACATACGTCTCTTCTCCTGAGATACGAGATTACGAGGAACTCATCCTGATGTCTCTCTGCTCGCACAACGTCATCGCCAACTCCAGCTTCTCGTGGTGGGGCGCGTGGCTGAACGCGAATCCTGAGAAGATCGTGATCGCGCCCCACAGGTGGACTGCAAAATCGAGCAATAACGATATAATTCCTTCATCATGGATAAAAATCTAATCAGCATCAATATCGTCGCATTCAACGCGGAACGGACACTTGAGAAAACTCTCGACAGCGTCTTCACACAGCGAGACGTCGCCTTTGAGATTGTCTTCGTAGATGACGCTTCTACCGACTCAACCCGCGCCATTGCCGAAGTGTACAAACAAAAGCACGATGTTCCCTTTACCATACTTTCAAATCCTGCCAATCTCGGCATCACCAAGAGTCGCAACATCGCGCTCAAGGCCTCCACAGGTTCGTACATCGCAGTTATCGATAGCGATGACAACTGGACCGCACCCAACAAGCTCGCCAAGCAGCTGGCCTTTTTGGAGCAGCACGAGGACTGCGTTGTCATTGGTACTCAGATGAATCTCGTACTGGATGACGGTTCACTCCTTAAGAAAACATCTTTCCGTACAGACGACGCTGGCATCCGCAACCAGATGCTCGTCTTCAACCAGTTCTGCCATTCCAGCATCCTGATGCGGAATGTCGGTCAGACCTACGATGAGTCACTCTACATTTGGGAAGACCACGACATGCTGCTCGCGCTCGGCCTCAAGGGCACGCTCGCGAACATTGACCAGCCTCTTGTCGACTACCTCTATGTTCCCAAGAAGTATTCCTTTGCAAAAAAGATCAAGCTTATCCAGACCGAGTTCGACATCATCACCAGATACAAAAAGAAATACCCGAACTTTGGGCTCGGATACTTCAAGAGGGTTCTCAAATATATTCTGACGTTACTTCACCTCAAGTAGCTTCTTGAGCTCGTCCTCAGGGATCTCACCTGGCTTGATCGGCTCTCGAACTTCTGGCTCGGGTTCCGCAACAAACTCAGGCTCAGCGATAAATTCTGGCTCCGGTCTTGGAATCTCTTTATTAATCTCAGGTTCAGGTCTAGGCATTTCCATTTTGATTTCTGGCACCCTCTCAGCCTGCACAGGAGTCTCGACAACCGTATCAATCGTATCCACGATCGTCGTCTTTACTTCCTGATGCCTGATCTCGGTCTTCTGCGCCGGAGCGCCGTTCTGCTGCAACACCTTGAGCAGCGCGTCCTTGAGAGCATTCTTGTTTTCCTTGGTAAGTTCCTTCTTACCCGTTGAGGCTACCGCCTTGAGTGAGACGAACTCTACCTCCGGTGTCTCGTCTGGCACTTCCTCATCTATCGCCTTTTTCTTTGCTTCCTCGAGTTGTCTCTTTAGCTCAAGTTCCTTGTCCTTAGAGATTGCAGGATGCGCGTCATGCTTCGGTCTCGTATCAGCGTGCTCTTCCCTTCGCGGTTCTCGCTCGGTTCGCTCTTCGCGTCGAGGTTCTCGATCAGCGCGCTCGTCACGACGAGGCTCATGAGCAGGTCGCTCCTGTCGTGGCTCTGCAGGTCTCTGTTCCTGACGTCTTTCGCCGGAATCCTTTCTCTGGCTGTCTCCTCGATGAGAATTCCCGCCATCACCTCGATCTCTATTACCCTGCTCGGAGTTTCGCGGTCGCTGGTCATTCCTTCCATCACTGCGTCCTCCTTCACGCCTATCGCCTCGGTCACCTGCTCCCTGACCAGCAGGTCGCTCTTCCTTTCCCATATTAACGAGTGTCTTCACAAGCTCCTCAACCTCTGCTCGAGGTCGTGAGAACTGCTTTCGGGATGCGTCAATTACCTCTGCGACAAAATCCTGCTCAGGCTTGGCAAGCGGAGGAATAGTCTTTGCAGAAAAAGGCTTTGATCCGATCCCGTCGATCATCAGTCGCAAATAGACCTGCGCAAACCCGAGGTTTACAATGTCTTGCTGCAAAAAGACTGGAGCAAATTCCTTCTCAAGCACTTCCGCATCGTATGATCCCACTCGAAACGAAACCATGGTTCCAACGTTACCGAACACTGCGGCCTTTACCTC
>JAYTLZ010000035.1:0-14373 GCA_043728995.1 Minisyncoccota bacterium | reverse complement strand
CTCACTTTTGATCCGCTCTAGAAGTCCTCGTCATCATTGTAGAGGTCGAATCCCTCCTCGTCCTCCTCGAGTGCAAGCGCGTCGAGCTCGTCCAGGATTTCCTCCTCCTCTTCCAGAATCTCATCCTCGACAACCCCGATTAGAGGGGCGACGATTTCATCGTCATCTACCAAGATTTCGTCCTCAAAGAGCGACACGTCGAGCAGTGCGTTCGTGTTATCAAGTTCGTCCAGGTTGTTCTCTTCAAATTCCATGTTTGTCTGTTTATATTAAATCGTTGACCTATTTAATATCAAATATAAAAAAGTATGCAAGGGGGTGGCGGTGTATAAAATCAAAAACACGCTCCGGAAGTATTAGTTTGGTCGAGAATTGAGGCAGGTAATTCCAACTGCGATCGCGTCGAACTCGTCATCGTGCTTGATCTTCCGATCGATCTTAATTAAAAGAGGAATCATTTTGGTGACTGCTGTCTTGTCGCTTTTACCATAGCCCGTAACACCAATCTTGATTGCTGCAGGTGAGAATTCAAAGATCTCCATGCCGCATTTATCACAAAGTGCGAGGACAATGCCTCGCACTTCGGCCACCTTGAGCGCTGTTGTTTGGTTTTTCGCAAAAAACAGAGTCTCAATGGCACACGTATTTGGTTTGTATTCCCTAATAATCTCCTCAAGTCGTATCAAAATCGCAGATAGGCGCTTTGAGTGCGCATGTTCCTTCGGCGTTTGGAAGCATTCCGAGTGGATGAGGACATCCTTTCCCCTTTGTTTCTCGAGAACGGCTATTCCAAGCCGCTCATATCCTGGATCTATGGCGAGTACGCGCATGGGCTACTCCTCTGCGGACATTACCTCGTCGAGCGATGCGACATTCGTGTATACATGCTGAACGTCATCGTGCTCATCGAGCTGGTCGTAGAGGTCTACCATCTTCTGCATGTCTTCCTCAGTGAGGTCGACAGTCATCTGTGCCATGAACCCTTCGTCTGTCTTTGCGAATGCCCAGAGTGCCGATCCTGGCGAGGCGAGCTCGTATCCGGCCTTCGAGAGCAGGTGGCGCATTTCTGCTGCCGTCCTGTTCTTGTTGTCGGTGAGCGCGGTGATAACGATTGCGCTTCCTCCTGGTCCGTACGTTTCGTACATGACCGGGTCGAGAGCGGCCGCACTTGCATCAGTACCCTTGGCGATCGCTTTCTCTATGACGTCTCTGGGTACGTTTTCCTTACGCGCGATCTCGAGCGCTCGTGCAAGTGATGCGGAATTGACGTCTCCGCCGCATTTCTTGGACTCTACGGTAATAAGTTTTGAGTATCGCGAGAAAACCTTGCTCTTCTTGGCGTCGGTGCTCGCCTTCTTGTGTTTGATTTTTGAAAATTTATTGTGTCCTGACATGGTTATTTCATACTAGCATAAAGGGGTTGGGAGGGTAAACCTGGCTGTCTTTGTGATCGTTAGCACTTTCTTTTTGTATAAATAAAGAATAGAATCAGCACATGTCAGAATAACCGATCTTTGAAAGTCCCCAAGAGGAACCCGAGCTGCCTAATCAGGAAAAGAGTATTGAGCAAAGGTTGCAGGAAAAGCGTGAACAGCTTGAGGCTCTTGCTTCGAGTCTGGGTTTTAACGAGACGCCCAAAATGGCTGAATTGAGAAAATCGATAGGCACATCAGAGGGCATTAATGTCGAAGTGTTGGTCGCATGGAGAGATCAGGCAGAAGCAGTCGTCAACAAGGCTACACAAGGAGAAGATTTCACCTGTGCACAAGTGAGTCTCCTGATTCTTAAGGCAACCGTCTATCTGGATGCCGGCATGCCCGATGAGTTTTACGAAGATATTGATGACGTGGTTACGTTTGCAATGGGTACGGGAATTGATTTTCATGACCGGTTAAAATTGCTGAACGAAATATAGTCCGTTTGCTACGTCGACAATGCCCTGGTGACTTCGGTCGCTGGGGCGTTTTTATATATGCTTCAACAAAATAGGAACGATGTCCTCCGCAGTGTCGTATCTTTCAAACACAAACTTAGGATGGCTGATTCCGAGAACGAGCTTAGAAATTTTTATATCCTTGTGCGCGACTGCGACAACGGGAATGCCGCGCTTCTCGATTGCCGTAGCTAACTCGTACCCAAGGCCGATAGAGGAGTGATCACAGATTGCGAGCATCGCGTCAGCGGTTCCGACACAATCATGGATATCGTGTATGTATACTTCTTCGTCTGTCGCGTCAGGAAATAAGGCGGTTCTGAACTCAAGAACTTCGTGTCCGCTGTCTCGTATTGAGTTTTTAACAGAGTTAATGAGTGCCACGAACTCATCCGCTTTGTCCTCTGGAACTGTTGTAATTGCGCAGCCTACGTAGATTTTCATACTTAGTATTATAACAATGTGGGCCTATCTGGCTTCTCAAAATCAAGATGCACATATGCCTTGTCTGTTGCCATCCTTCCTCGTGGTGTTCGCTCTATCAGTCCGAGCTGGATCAAATATGGCTCATGGAATTCCTCGATCGTTCCGATCTCCTCAGAGAGGGAGGTTGCAAGCGTGCTTGAGCCGACGGGGCCGCCTTTATATTTTTCAATAATAGTTTTGAGAATGTCTCGGTCAGACTTGAGCAATCCGAGCGAATCGATATCGAGCATCTCCATAGCGGTTTGTACGACTTCCTTTGAGAGTGGCTTACCTTCGATCTGTGCAAAGTCACGGCAGCGTCGCAATAGGTAGTTTGCAGTTCGTGGAGTAAAGCGACTTCGTGCAGCTATCTCTGTCGCCGCGTCCTGATCAAGTTCGATATTCAAAATCTTTGCAGAACGTGTAATGATCGTTCTGATCTCGTCCTGCGTATAAAACTCGAGCTTGAACACCCCGCCTGAGAATCGTGAGCGAAGAGGGGACGACACCATTGCAATACGTGTTGTTGCGGCAATCAGCGTGAAAGGAGGCAACTCCAGCTGGATTGATCTGGCAGACGGACCCTTTCCGATAATGATGTCGAGGACACCTGACTCGAGTGCGGGATACAGGATTTCCTCAATCGACTTGTTCAAGCGGTGAATCTCATCGATAAACAGCAGATCGCCAGCCGACAAGTTGGTCAAAATCGACGCCAGATCGCCAACCTTCTCGATAGCGGGACCTGAAGTAATCTTTATTTGCTTTTTGGTATGCTTTGCTATAAGATGCGCAAGCGTTGTTTTTCCTAGTCCTGGTGGACCATAAAACAAAAGGTGCTCGGGCGTGTGGTTTCTGATCGCGGCCGCCTCGAGAAGTACTTTCAAATTCTTTTTGATGCTGGACTGGCCAATGTATTCATCAAATGTGTCGGGGCGGAGGGTGTTATCCAAAAAGGCATCTTCCTTTTCTATCAAGTCGTTGGCTTTTTGACCCCCCTTTGGGGCCTTGGGGTTGGTGCTTGACATATTTTAAAAAGGTGATACACTATTACTAAGTTTACAAATGCATGTATCGATTGAACGGGCTCTGCCCGTTTTAGTTTGCATCAAAGCCATAAATCTCTAGGCGATTGAACTTCGGTTCAATAGGCTTTTTTTCGAGGAATTCCTGGTTTCCCTACAAGGCTGGCTGGGATTCCCCTTAGAGGACTGTCTACCTTTAATTTTATTAAAGGCTCGCCTAGAGATTTATGTTTTTGATGAGTAATGAGCTATAAGTTCAATATAATCAAATTTCGTGAATTGGCAACTGGTCAACAACGAATAACTATTTCATAACCGAAGAAGCAACTTCCGTCCCCAACAAGTCATCGTTGGACAAGGTCTGGAAGTTGTTTTCTTTTTCAGGAAGGGTTGCCTTGGGCGACTGTGCCTCGAGATTAATTACGCGCTCAAGCTCGCCGATATCGGTCATGCCTTTGAGCGCTTTTATAATTCCATCCTGTGACATGTCGAGGATTCCCTGCGCGCGCGCGGCTTCCTTGATCTCGCGCTCGGATGGGTTCATCTGCAGAACTTCTTCGACAGCTTTGTCAGAAAGTACGGCCTCAAACAAGGCTACTCGACCCTTGTACTTCAGCTTGTTGCAGGTGTTGCATCCTTCACCTGGTCCGTAGAACGTCTCGCTCCATGCGACTTTCGGATTCTCGACCGTATCGTAAATCGCTTTCGCAAGAGCGAGTTTTTTTGGATCAAGCTGTACGGTCTTCTTGCAATCAGGACACAGCTTTCGCACGAGTCGCTGCGCGATCGCCACGCGAATCGCGGACGTAAGCACTTTCGGATTTACTCCAAGGTCAATCAGTCGCGTGAACGCACCCGCTGCGGTGTTGGTGTGAAGTGTTGAGAACACGAGGTGTCCGGTCAGTGACGCGTGCACCGCGGTCTCTGCCGTTTCGATATCTCGGATCTCTCCCACCATGATGATGTCCGGGTCCTGACGAAGTGATGCGCGCAATCCGCTTGCGAAGTCGTATCCTTTCTCGTGATCAACCTGTGTCTGCACGATTCCCGAAAGGTGATACTCGATCGGATCCTCGATCGTGATAATTTTTATTCCTGGAGTAAGCGTCTGCTTGAGAAAGGCATAGAGCGTAGTCGTCTTACCCGAACCTGTCGGTCCCGTATTGAGAATAAGTCCGTCAGGACGAGAGAGCTGCGCGCTGAACATGTCATACAGCTCAGGCTCGATACCCAGTTCGAGTAGGTCTACCGCAATCGAGTCTGGATTAAGGAGTCGCATCACGACGGACTCGCTGTATGCGCCGGGCAGGATGGATGATCGGATCTCGATCTCGGTCTCCTTGATCTTGATGGAGAATCGGCCGTCCTGAGCCTGGTCCTTGATGTTGAGCTTCATGCCTGAAAGGATCTTGATTCGGGAAAGGAGCAGCTTGAACGTTTCGGTATCAAAGAAGGTGATGTCCACAAGCACGCCGTCGATTCGAAAGCGCAGGCGCGCCTTGTCCTCTTCTGGCTCGACGTGGATGTCCGATGCTTTGGTGGCAATTGCTCCTGATACCACGATCTCCACGATTCGCGATACGCGGAAGGCCTTCTTCATGGCCATAACCTCCTCGATCATCTTGCGGGTATCGTCGATGTTCCGCGTCTTGGAGATGAACTCGTCGATCTGCTCGCTGTTGATCTCAAGCGCTCCACCCTTTGATTCCGTAGCAAAGGAAATGTCCGCATAGCGTGACCATGCCTTCTCTAGGCTGCGATTTGACGTTATGTGGAGTTCTGGAACGTATCCGCGTGTCTCGAGGTCCTGCAATACGGCCATTGTTTCCTCACGCTTTGGCGCGATGACGGCTACTTTGAGTTTCTTTCCTGTCATGTCGAATACTGCAATCTTGGAGTTGCGGGCGATATCCTGGGGGACGAGTTTAAGTCCATCCGTGTTGATTGTCATACCCGAAAGGTCTACATACGGGATGCCGTACTTGCCTGCGAGCATCTCTGCGAGGTCCTCCTCTTCCTTCTGGCGAAGGTCTGAGACGCGCTGATTTGATTTTGAATCATCAAAGGTGATTGTCATTGGGGTAATTGTACCATGGTATGTCGTTATGCCGATTATTTCTGAGGGCGTTTTTCCACTTATTCTCCAAGACATTTCGTTGGTCAGAAGGGAAAGGTATGCTATTGACTTTTATACATAAATATGTTAATATATAAAGGTTAGATTCAGCATTTCAAATTCCAACAAAGAAAGACAACCTGAAAGTGAAAACATCGTTCCTTCAAATCATTATTCTGACCGTGCTGGCGGTAGTTACCAGCAGTTGCACAGTAAGCGTTAACGGTCATCCTGTTGCCGGAATCGGCGTTGGTGGCCCTGGTGGTCACGGACGTAGCCAGTGTGGACATCCTGGCGGTTCTGGTGGCTACCGGCCACCGAGCGGCCTGCGCTGCATGAAGGGAGTTCCTCCCGGATGCCGTGAAATCTCACGTGGCGGACATCGGATTGTCTGTGACCCCCGTGGTCGCGACATCGGATTCCTTCGTCCTCAGGGCGGAGGAGGATACGGCGGCGGTGGCTATGCTCAGCAAGGAGGTGGCTATCGTCAGGGCGGTTACTCTTCCGGCGGATACAATGGCGGGTATGGCGGTAACAACCAGTCGTACCGCAACAGTCCTGGACCAGCCTATGGCCCGACTCGCGGCTACGGCCAAGGTTCGGGTTACCAGCCGGGCCAATACGCTGGAAACGACAGAGCCGGCCGACCCACCTACCTCCACGGATACGTGGGCGAAGACGGATTCACCCCAACAGGTGCACACCCCCGTTGAGCTTCGCGTTCAACTCGACACCCCTCAAGCTTCGAGGGGTGTTTTTTCATATATTCGAACATATGGCCCGACGGCGCAGCCGTCGGGCCATTCCTTTTCGATATGGTAAACTCTAGGCATGGCGGTTTTTACCCTACAGGAGGAGGGTTGGCAGGATTTTATACAAGAGAACGTGCTTTCGACATGCATACACGGGACCTCGCCTGCGATCTTCGCGCTCGTCGGTGATCTTGGTGCAGGTAAGACGACCTTTTCCAAAACGTTCCTGAAGGAGCTGGGAGTCGAGCAACACGTGCAGAGTCCGACTTTTTCAATCATCAACTCGTACATTATTGATTTCAATGGATTCAAGAAGGTGTTCCATATAGATGTGTATCGAATCGAGGATACTAAGGAATTGGAGGTGTTACATTTTAACGAAATTCTAGAGAACCCGGATCACATAGTGGTCATCGAGTGGGCAGACAAGATCAGGGAACTAATTCCGGCGACCGCGACATGGATGACATTTGAACACGAGAGCGTTGAGACAAGAACGGTAACTATCGAGCACAACAAATAGCATGGTAAAAAAGACTGACACAAAAAAAGCGAAGACCAAGAAGGTCGTGATTCTCGACTCGCACGCGATCATTCATCGGGCGTATCATGCGCTGCCGGACTTCGCGTCCTCAAAGGGCGAGGCCACAGGAGCATTGTACGGACTTTCAACTATGGTGTTCGCAATCATCAAGGAGTTCAAGCCGGATTATATTTATGCCGCATTCGATTTACCTAAACCAACCTACAGACACACGGTATATGCGGACTACAAGTCCGGACGAAAGGCACTCGACGAGAACCTGATCTCGCAGATCAAGAGATCGCGAGAAGTATTCCAGGCATTTAATATTCCTATTTTGGAAAAGGAAGGATTCGAGGCCGACGATGTGATCGGCGCGCTCGCCAAGCAGCTCGGCAAGGAAAAGGACATCGAGATCATCATCGCATCGGGAGATATGGATACGTTGCAATTGGTGCGCGGCAAGAAGGTGAAGGTCTACACCTTGAAGAAGGGAATCAAGGACACTATTTTATATGACGAGGAAACGGTGATCGACCGATACGGATTTTCTCCAAAGCAGATCCCGGACTATAAGGGACTGCGCGGCGATCCTTCCGATAACATTATCGGCGTGAAGGGAATCGGCGAGAAAACCGGAACGGATTTGATACAGAAGTATGATTCGATTGAGAATTTATATAAAGTGCTCGCTAAGAATGAGCAGCAGTTTCTCGATGACGGATTCAAGCCACGCATCATTGCGCTCTTGAAGGAGCATGAGGAGGAGGCGAAGTTCAGCAAGATGCTTGCAACAATCAGAACGGACGTGCCTGTTGAGTTTGATCTGAAGGAAACGTGGCAGGACGGAATCCAGATCAAGAAGGTGCAGGATCTGTTCGCGAATCTTGAATTCAGAAGTCTGCAGAATAAGGTGGGAGAAATATTTCTTGGCGCAGTGACTCCTGTTACGAGCGACGCCCCTCAGATTGTTGAAGAAGTATTTGACCCGAAACTTTTGCAGGAAGCGCAGGTCGCGTTGTGGGTGTTGCGGTCGTCCATGACAAACCCTTCCTATCAGGACATTCTTTCTTTTTCACGAAAGGACAATCTAAAGGATGCGTACGCGGTGATTCTCGAGCAACTTAAAAAGGAAGACACGCTCAAGGTGTTTGAGGAAATTGAGAAGCCGCTGATTCCTGTTGCCAACGACATGTCATCAAACGGTGTCACGCTCGACGTCGTGCTGCTCGAAAAGATTTCCAAAGAGTACCACACGGAGCTCGACAAAATTTCCGCAAAGATATTCGAGCTGGCAGGCGAGGAGTTCAACATCAACTCGCCCAAGCAGATGGCGGAGATTCTCTTTACCAAGATGAATCTTTCATACAAGGGGATGCGCAAGAGTTCGAGCGGATCTTTTTCTACTAAGGAAGAGGTGCTGGAGAAACTGGTCGAGGTGCATCCGATCGCCGAGGAGCTGATGAAGTATCGCGAGTTGTCCAAACTGCTTGGTACCTATATAGACGTGTTCCCGGGAATGATCGGTGCGGATGGAAGACTGCGTACTACATTTATCCAGGCGGGTTCTGCGACAGGACGAATGGCTTCGCATGATCCAAACTTGCAGAACATCCCGGTCAAAACGGAATTGGGACGACGCATTCGTGACGCCTTCGTTGCCGAGAAGGGCAAGAAGTTGGTGTCGTTTGATTACTCGCAGATCGAGCTGCGGTTGGCAGCGATCCTGTCGGAGGACCCCAACCTGGTAGAAATTTTCAAGAGCGGCGAGGATGTTCACTCGGGTGTTGCGATGCGCGTCTTTGGCGTGGAGGCTGACGAGGTGACCAAGGGGATGCGAACCAAGGCCAAGACGATCAACTTCGGAATCCTGTACGGCATGGGCGTGAGCGCGCTGCAGAAAAATCTCAAGGTGGACCGCAAGGAGGCGCAGGAATTTTATAACAAGTACTTTGAACGATTCGCAGGACTCGCGGGATATCTCGAGGGGACGAAGGAGTTCGCGAAGGTGCACGGCTTTACTTTGACCATGTTCGGACGCAAGCGATTCTTTGAGGGCATCAAGTCCAAGCTGCCGTTTATCCGAGCGCAGGCCGAGCGTATGGCGATCAACGCGCCGATCCAGGGAACAAATGCCGACATGGTAAAGATTGCCATCGTGAAGATCGCGGACTTTTTGAAAAAGAAAAAACTGACGGACGAGGTAAAGCTCGTGCTGCAGATTCATGATGAGATCATCTTTGAGGTGGAGGAGAAGTATATCGAGCCGCTGCGCGTTGAGGTACAGAAGATCATGGAGGAAGTATTGCCAGTCGAGTGGACCAAGGGCGTGCCGATTCTGACGAACTGCTCGATCGGGGACTCGTGGGGCAAGATGGAATAAATATACATTTATATGCTATATCTTTTTTATGGAACAGACAGGAACAAGGCGCTCGAGAAGGCGCTTGGCATTATCGATAAGAAGCTTGCCGAGAAAAAGGACGCGATGGTGTTCAAGGTTGATTCGGACAAGGTGACAGGGGACCTGCTGGCAGAGCTCACCGGGTCGCAGGGTTTGTTTGAGCAGAAATACATCGTGCATCTCAAGGACGTGATGGCGGACGAGGCGAGCAAGGACGCTGTGTTCAAATTTATAAAAGATATCAAGGAATCGGAGAACGTGTTCATTTGGACGGACGGTGCTATTTTGAAAAAGGACCTGACGCGGATCGAGAAGCATGCGGACAAGATGTGGGAACATGTTGCCAAGGAAAAGTTCGAGCAGAAGGAAAATATCTTCGGCATCGCAAACTATTTGCAGGCACGCGACAAGAAGAATCTATGGATCGAATATCAGCGACTGCGACAACATTTCGTACCAGAGGAAATTCACGGAACACTGTTCTGGGCATTCAAGAACATCGCATTGGTCGCGGCGAGCAAGGACGCAGCGTCGAGCGGACTGAAGCCATTTGTATATTCAAATACAAAAAAAGCACTCGACAAATATTCGCGAGAGGAAATAAAAGATAGGCTGTGGTCACTGACGAAAATCCTGGGAGACTCAAGAAGGGGTGAAGGGGAGTTGGATGTGCTGCTGGAGAGGTGGGTGTTGGGTGTGTAGGGTAGGCTTGTATACTTTTTGCCACTTGGTATAGTGAGGAGGAATTACCTATCCTGCTATGCAAGAAGTACAAAATCAGCAAGAGGAAAAAGTGGCAGATCCATTTTTCACTCGAAGGAGATGGAAGATGCGAGAAGAGGCCAGAAAGCACAAGCGAATGTTCCCAAGATTCCCTCCTTGGTTTTGCAAAGTCGACGAGGAACTGACCCTTGATCAGCTTAGAGACGAAAATGTTTACTATCGGCAATATAAATGGGTTACAACCCGGAAAAAGGGTGGTCCCACCTTTGCTAGGCTGATGCTCTTGGGACCAGTCAGAATCTGGAAACCTGGTGATCAAGTCATGGTGGCATGACTGCACCATTTCAAAATTCCCGCAGCGCGAGAGCGCAGCGGGGATTTTAATGATAAGGGTAAGAGGGTGTTGATCAGTGATTTTAATCCATAAGACTTGTTTTGCTGCGGTATCTAAGTTGACACGTCCTTCTCTCGAAATTTTCCATTTCCGGATATCCACAGGTAAAGGAAAAGGCCGCCGTCCCGGTAGGGAGGCGGCCATTGATGGAAACTCTTTGTCTATTTGAACTCGCCCGTGTCGACTTCCTTCTCCTTCTGCAGGATCTGGAGGCCTTTGGTCACAAGCATGGGCCAGATCATGTCTCCTGGCCTGATGGCTTGAACCATACGCAAGAGCTGTCCCCGAGTCTCGCAAAGTGACACCATTTTCGCATAGAAGTGCAGATTAACTCGACCCGGACCGTTGCGGGCCTCCTTGGGAGAGAGGGGAATCTCGTCGAGCTCGTTGATCGTTGCGGCGAACCCGATCCATCTCATGAGGATGGCTGAGCGCTCCCACGATTCCGGACAGGTCTTTTCGAACGCTTTCCTTGCTTCGTGAGCGGTAGTGATCGAGGTTAGGTCTATAGCTGAGGAATCGCTCAGTACCCTTTCCTTGACGTCGTATCTTTCGCACGAGAGCCATTGGGCCAGCTCGTCGTACATTGTATCTGTTTTTTCTTCAGTCATGGCACGCGCGCAGCCGCATGGGTGACGCCTGTGCCAGGACCGAGAACGTGGAGCTTTGCCCCGAATACTATACCTCCAGTAATTCATGTCAAATCGACCCGCGTGCCGGAACCTTGACAAGGTATTGATCTCATGTGCGCCCAATAGGACTCGGTCACGAGTCACTAATTCGCTCCGCTCATAAGTGCTCGCGACCCCGCCTCGCCGACAAGCACTCGCTTCGCTCGTCTTGTATACCGGCTCCGGCCTTCTCGTCCTATTGGGCGACTAAAATAAAATCACTGGAAGCTTGCGCATCCAGTTCATTTATTTTATGTGCGCCCAGTAGGACTCGAACCTACGACCCTCTGCTTAAAAGGCAGGTGCTCTACCACCTGAGCTATGGGCGCTTGTCGCTATTTGTAACACGAAAGGGTGGCTGAAACAAGAAACGCCTTGTCTGCAGTGGCGTACTTTAACCTGTAATTACAGGGGAATGTCGAACGCGAACACTCCGGCACCAAGGAAGAGGAGCGAGAAGCAGATCAGTGCAGCAAACCCGAAGGCTGCCTCGGAATGCCTGAACGTATGTGCCTGTCGGTTTGCGTTGCCTACTGTGAGGATGGTGAACATCGCAACCAGTGCGGTAATCTGCGTCAGGAACCCAACCGCGAGCAGCAGCGCGCTCATCCCGGCCAGAAGCTGCAGCTTCCAAGGGATCATGGTGGCAAGCGGATATCTGTTCTCACGGAAGTAGCTGGTGAACGCGGACTTGTTCTTGAGGCCGGTAACGATTCCGAGCAGGAACAGTGCAAGGCAGATTCTAAAAATGAACGGCACAAAGACTGCGAAGCTGAGCAGGGTTGGAAATGTATTAAGCATTGGGGTAGTATAGCAAATTATGGAAGCAAGCAAAAAGGGAAAGGAAATCGTGGTCGTCCTGGACAATATCCGCAGCGTGCACAACGTCGGGTCTGTCTTCCGTACGTCAGATGCGCTCGGCGTGTCGAAGATTTTTTTGTGCGGAATTACTCCGACACCTGTTGATCGATTCGGTCGTGATCGTGACGACCTGCATAAGGCCGCGCTTGGTGCGGAAAAGTCAGTTGCATGGAAGCATCACCCTTCTACCCTTGAGCTTGTTACTTCACTCAAGGCGGAAGGTTACTCTGTTATCGCGATCGAGCAGTGCGAGAGATCGGTGGATTACAAAACTGTTATCGTCTCGGACAAAACCGCGTTCGTATTCGGTAACGAAGTGGACGGCGTGTCGAAGGACGTTCTAGAACAATGCGATGTCGTTGCGGACATCCCGATGATGGGAGAAAAGGAGTCGCTCAACGTATCAGTAAGTTTTGGCGTGGCGATGTTTAGGATGCTCGACAACTAATTATTTCTGACACGTATCGCAGAAATGTGCGCTGCGTCCGTTAATCACTTTGCGCTGGATAACGCCTTTGCAGTTTTTTCGATTACAAGATTTACCTGTGCGACGATACGCATTGTGGTGCATCTGAAATTCTCCAGGTACGCCGTGAGGATTGCGGTAGTCTGACATCGAGTCGCCGCCAAAGTCTATTCCTTTAGATAGTACTTCCTTTGCGCTCTTGGTCATGAGTTTAAATTCTGCGTCACTGATCGATTCGACGCGCCGCTCAGGAGTAACTTTCGACATCCACAGCAGCTCGTCAGAATAAATATTTCCAATCCCGACGACGAGTGCCTGGTCCATGAGCGCGGTCTTTATCTTCATGTTCGGTCTGCGAGACAACCTGGCTTTCAATACTTTCCAATCAAACAAATCTTCAAGCGGTTCCGGTCCAAGCTTGCCGAATGCTTCTGTCAGTGCAGCCTTATCACTGATCAGGTGCACGGTCGCGAACTTTCTCATGTCGGAAAACGCTACGCAGTTTCCGTCCGAAAGTGAGATGACAAAATGAATGAAACGATTGAACGGATCTTTCATCGGTCCTTCCTCGATCGCCTGCCACTGGTTCTTCTTTGTATCCAGCTCGAACTTTCCATGCAGAAGGTGGCCCGTCATCTTCATATGGATCAGGATTGTTGAATCACCCTCAATATCAATCAATACGTTCTTGGCCCGTCGCCACACGCGCACAATGTTCTTTCCGGCAATTTCTTTCCTGAATTTTTTGAAATAGGCTGTGTCCTTGATATTCTTCTTTCCTTTATAAAATGGACTGTCATAATCGCTCCATGCGTCGACGATTTTTTTCCCTCGCACAAGCGTGTTGAGTATCGTTGCTGTTGTGTGAACCTCGGGTAGTTCCGGCATGATGTGATAGTATGTTTTTACAATGAAAATTGCAAAGCAACATGCAAAGGTACTCGGATGCGCTCTTTTGTTCCTCGGAATTGTTGGACTGACGCTTCTTGTCCCTGCGGCAAGAACGAATTCATCTGAGGACTCAGTCGCGACAGTTAGCGGCGCCAAGACGATCGCACAGATCTTGCAGAAGCGTACCAACTTCCACACCCGCACGCAGGCACGCAGCGCCCCTCGGCTCGTGAGTGTTCTCATCGTTGCCGGGCATGACGACGAGTATTCCGGAACTAGCTTTAAGTCTCTGCGCGAGGTTGATCTGAACCGCCAGCTTGCCGAGGACGTGCATGCGTACTTTGCGGACGAGGAGGGGATCAACGCGGTGCTCTCCAGCGACAGCTCCGGGTACAACGATATCTTCGAGACGTACTTCCAGCGCGAGAGGGGTGACATTGCTGCCTTCATCAGTGATGCCAAGCGAGACTTTGAGCTGAAGTTTTCAGAGGAAGAGCGTGCGGCGCTCGAGAAAAACTTCCACAACCCCGCTCCGGGAGACATGGCACTCCGGCTCTACGGGCTCAACCGATGGGTGAACGATGCGGACTTTGACCTGGTGGTGCACATCCACTTCAACGACTATCGCGGACGAGGTCGCAACAAGGTCGGCACGTATGAGGGTTTCTCAATCTATACTCCAGGAAAGGAACTCCCAAACTACGAGCTGAGCCGTCGACTCGCGGACTCCGTATTTGGCGAGCTCAAAAAGATTCGCCCGGTTAGTACGCTGCCTGCAGAGGAGGAGGGGGTTATCGAGGATCATGAGCTGATCGCGCTCGGTGCCAACGAGAGCCTTGAGGCAGGGTCTGTGCTCGTTGAGTACGGTTACATATATGAGGAAATATTTACGAATCCTGATCTGCGAAGCGTGTCGTTCGACAACATGGCATACGCGACATATGCAGGTATCAAGAAGATGATGGGTGAGGATCCGATGCCGAGAGCGCTTGCCTCAGTGCAGACTACCAAGAACAAAAAGACCGCAAACAACCTTGAATGGCAGTTCCAGAAGGCGTTTGCCGGACTCTATCCTCCTGCCGGAAAGACATTGACCGATTGCCCTGTTACGGGATACTTCGGGGAGTGCAGTGCGAGGGTGAGATAGTC
>JAYTLZ010000034.1:0-13962 GCA_043728995.1 Minisyncoccota bacterium | reverse complement strand
GGGACCCGCACAACAGTGCGGGTCCTAGTAATATAGGAGGTTCACTAATCTTTTGATTATGGCATTAAATTGCCCTCGAGATACTCGCGTAACGTAGTTGTCCAGTCTCTTTACGCTCAAAAGCCTCATTTGGGAAAGCATTACAAATGAATCTGTTTCGCCCTGATTTATCTGAAAATAATATTTTGGGTTTCCCGGCTTAGTACTAAGAGGAATGATCCATGCAATCCTGTTGTTAAATTTCTTAATTATAAGAACTGGTCGAGTAAAGCTCTCATTCTTACCATCTTCTTCGTCACCCACGTTTATCCCTAGATACGCCCAGTATATTTCTCTTTCTCTGATCATAACGAAACCTGGTCTTTGCTCAACTATTTTCTTCGTCTTATTCCATCTGTCAAAATCCTTCATTCACTCATGTTACCCAAATGGGATAATGTAATCCTAAAGAATGTCTCGTGAGCCAAAGGTGAGAATCGAACTCGCGACCTACCCCTTACGAAGGGGTTGCTCTACCGACTGAGCTACTTTGGCTTGAGGGTATTATACATAAAAGTACTAATGGAAAAACCAATCAAACAAGAATAAAATCAACTACGCTTTATCCTACTATCGTCACCAATCTTTGGCGTAGTGTTTTGTTTGCGCACCTTGAGAATGAAGTAAGCCAGCGACAGTATCCATATGACGAATGCGATCGGAACGTACAAGTAGAACAACGCACCACAGAAAGTCGGGGCATTGTCGTACCCTCTTTCCATCCGTTCTTGGATTATAGGTGCGCATTGTGCTTCTTGATGCAGGTACAGCGCTAAACCTGACAGACTAAGTACTGCCGTCACTGTAAGTATTGAAATAAAAAATTTTTTCATATAAATTTAAGTAACTTATATCCTGTGAACAGGATAAATTATAATCACTGCGTGCCTTGGTTGTCAAAAATCTGTTGACGGATGTTTTTTTGCAGTCCGGTCCAGCCTGAGTTACTAATTCGCTTCGCTCATGTCAGGCACGGTCACAGATAATTTTTCTGCGAAAAATTTCCGCGACCCCGACTCCGACCCAGGTCCTTCGCTATCGCTTCGGACGCTGGGTACCCCGCTTCCGTCTTTCTCGCCTGAGCGTAATGCTTCGCATTACTCAAGTGCCTCCTGCACTCGCTACGCTCGTTTGGAGCCACTTGTCAGGCTCGAACTGACGACCTGCCGTTTACAAAACGGCTGCTCTACCAACTGAGCTAAAGTGGCTTACGTATTTGGTGTGGGCACATTCTAACCGATTTATTTAGATTTGTGAAGCGTCGTTTCTGTCATTTCCCTCACCATTACCCCTGCTATCCTTGCTCTGGTCTACCCAGGTCTTGCTCTTGGTAGCAGCGGTATGCGTCGCTTTATGAAAGGTATGCACAACCTTGTGCGGCACTTTCTTGAAGAACGACTGTATGTTGGCCACTACCAGCGCGTACAGCTTGAACGAGAACTTGATGAAGTCGAACAGCACCTCGTCCATCTTGTGCAGAAACTTATGAGGAAACAGCATGGACGAGTGATCCGTCCGCTTCCAACGTGCCCAATAGAGGACGACCAGTCCGACCGTTGACACTACTATAATAATAAGCTCCATCGTCATGATGGAGCTTATTATACAACGGATTTTGTCCTAAAACTAGTCCGAATATGCCAAAATTAGTTGACTGAGTATCGAGTGAATCGAGTGATTTCCACCTTCTCTCCGAGCTTCTGTACGGCCTCGTCGAGCATGATCTGAATCGTCTTTGATGGATCCTTGATGAACGGCTGGTCCAGAAGAGTCTTCTCGGCAAGATATGCGTCAAGCTTTCCAGCAAGGATCTTCTCCTTGAGCTCCTCAGGCTTACCCTCGGTCTCCTCGGCGAACACCTCCTTGGCAGCGGCCATATCCTCCTCCTTGATGTCAGACTTCTTCAAAAACTGCGGGGCAAGAGCCGCAACATGCATCGCGATGTCTCGGGCAAGCGTCTGGAACTGCTCGTTCTTGGCCACGTAATCCGTCTCGCACATAAGCTCGACGATAACTCCTACGTTTCCTCCCTGGTGGATGTATGAAGCTACGGTTCCGGCTCCGAGCTCTCGGTCAGCCTTCTTGTCAGCAGCCTGCTTGCTGTACTTCTGCAGGATTACCTTTGCCTTCTCCATGTCTCCCTCAGCTTCTTCGAGTGCCTTCTTGCACTGCATAATAGAAACACCGGTCGCGTCTCGCAGCTCCTTGATTGCCTCAGTTGTGATTGCCATATGTAAAATACGTTACGTTTGTAAATAACCTACGCCTTCTTCTCTACTACCTTTGGTGTCTTGTATGCCTCAACGATCTGGTCGATGAAGAATCGTACGCTCTTGACTGAAGAGTCGTTCGCGATTACTGGATAGTTGAGCTTGGATACGTCACAGTCAGAGTTAGAGATTGCGATAACTGGGATGCCCTCGTTGAGTGCCTCCTGTACAGCGATCTCCTCATGCTTGCTGTCGATCACGAACATTGCCTTTGGCTTGAACTTCATGTTAGTGATTCCTCCGAATCGCTCCTCAAGCTTGACGATCTCTCGATCGATCATAAGTCGCTCCTTCTTTGTGTACTTTGCAAGTAGTCCCTTGGCCTTCTGCTCGTTGAGTGTCTCAAGTCGCTTTACTCGCTTTGTGATCTCCTCGAAGTTCGTAAGTGTTCCTCCGATCCATCGTCCTGTTACGTACGGCTGGTCGATCTTCATAGCGGCATCCTTGATGATTGACGCAAGCTCTCGCTTGGTGCTGATGAACATGATCTGTCCTCGGTCCTTGGCTACCTCAGAGATAAAGGCAAGCGCCTTCTCGATTTGTGTTGCAGTCTGCTCAAGATCAATAATCTCATATCCGTTCTTGCTTCCGGCGATAAAAGGTTTTGCAGACGGGTGTCGTCGTGCCTTAGCATATCCAAACTGAGCGCCGACTTCGATCATCGACTCGATTGATTTTTTGCTGTCTGTATTTACTGAATTCATGTAGGTTGGATAGTAACAAATAAAAGGTGGATTTGCAATAGTAGGCTTAATCCTCGTCTCCGTCACCACTGTGGTCCTTGGTCTGGATTGCCTCGATCACCCCGTCCAGGTCTCCTCCCATGATCCCCTCGATATTGTGCCAGGACTCCTTGATTCGGTGGTCCGTGATTCGGTTCTGCGGGAAGTTATAGGTCCGGATCTTCTCGGAACGGTCTGACGTACCAATCTGTTCCTTACGCTCGGAAGAATACTTGGCTGCCTCCTGCGCCTCGTAGAACTGCTCGACCTTGGCAGTCAGGATAGACATGGCAGTCTCTCGGTTCTTGAGCTGGCTACGCTGCGCGGTCGAACGCACGTCAAATCCCGTAGGCAAATGGACGATTCGCACCGCCGTCTCAACCTTGTTCACGTTCTGTCCTCCCTTTCCTCCCGCTCTCGACGTCTCGATCTCCAGATCAGTCTCCTTGAGTACGATCTTGGATTTCTTTCTAATAGGCAAAATGGCAATTGAAGCGGTAGACGTATGCACGCGACCCTTGGATTCTGTCTTGGGGATTCGCTGCACGCGGTGCACGCCTGTCTCGTATCGGAGCGTCTTGTAGATGTCGATCCCTCGCATCTCGAACGTCGCCTCCTTGTAGCCTCCGACCGAGCTCAGCGACTCCTCGAGCTTGACCACTCCCCACCCCTTTGTCTCAGCAAACCGCTGGTACATTTGGGCCAACTCATAGGCAAAGATAGACGCCTCGTCACCTCCGGCACCGGCACGTACTTCCAGGATGATCTCGTTCGGGAACTGCTCCTCTTCCTCCTCCTTTTTCAGATTCTCCTCAATCTGCGCCAGAAGAGCGGCCTGCTGCTCCTCGATCTGCTTCATTTCCTCGTCAGCAAGGTCCTTCATGTCAGGATTAGTGGCCATTTCAAGCGTATCCTGCTTGGAATTCTCAAGACGCTCCAGTTCCATGACGAAATACTGGACTCGCGGATTTTCCTTTTCTGCTATGGCTTCTTGGTATGTCATATATAAAATAGTATCTCACAAATGCTGGGAGAAACGTACGGCGTGCTGGAAAAGGTGCTGCGGAGCGCGTCGGCGCGAGCACCAGCCGATTTTTCACCAGAAAAATACGGCGTACCTTTTCCAGCACGACGTACGTTTCTTATCAGCTACTTTGACTTCTTCTCCGTCTTCTTGGCAGCCATTCGCTGCTTGAACTTCTCAACTCGTCCTGCGGTATCGAGTGACTTCTCCTGTCCAGTATAGAAAGGATGGCAGCTTGAGCAAATTTCAATCTCCTGCTTCTCCTTTGTGGATCCGATAGAGTGAACAGCTCCACATGCGCATGTAGTTGTCGCGTTCGCAAAGTATGTTGGGTGGATATCTTTTTTCATAGTGGTAGTACTATAGCAGAAAATTAAGGCTTGTAAAGACTGGTCCGTTCTGGAGTTATGCGGCAAATTCCTCGGGAAATACAGCCCTCTCCAACCTGATAAACCTGCTGTCGAAGGCCTCAATGAGCTTGAGTGTCTGTGCACGGTTGTCCTCCATGACGACGGTTGTGTAGTGCTGCATCTTATGATCCAATACCTCGAACGCTTCGTGCATATAACTCTTGGTTACATAATCCTTTTCATTCAAAACATCTTCCAAATATCCTTTGGTGACAAAACCCTGGTCTTCAATAAATCCTTTAGTGACAGCCTCATTTCGCTCTTTTTTAGATAGTTTTTTCTTTCCCATTCCTTTTATCATATCATGTGACGATTTACGCTTTTCCACAGTGATACTCTAGCATTCACATGGGCAGTATCTATTCAAAAAGTTCTAAAGAAAAAGTAAAATAGGGGTCAGACCCCATGTTACCAATCTCTTTATCAAATGGCTTACTCAACGTCCGCAAGGAAGTCGATATTGGCCTGGAATCCAGCTGTATGGCCCATTACGCTGTTACCGTATGAGGCAACTGCAGTGTTAGTTGCGGCGCAGGACTGGCCAGAATAGTACTTGCAGGCCGCGTTTCGCTCTGACTCAGTACTGCCGGCATATGCGCCGTTATCCCTCAGGAGAAGAGCCGTACCCATGATGGCATGCTGGGCGTTCCACGGGTCAGCGATCGATATGCCAAGGGACTGGGCAATCTTGTGCTCATAGAGCTGCCAGGTAGAAGGAATAAACTGCGAAGGTCCCATGGCTCCTCCGTATCCGAACTGCTGCGGACATGACACCAGGGTCTGCAGAGGATCCTTGCCGAGTCGCTGCAATACACTCTTGAGCGCAGGCAGGTCTCGAGTCGGGTGAATTCCGTCAGTATAGATCGCGCCTGACTTCACGTTCTTCATAGCGGCACTGTCGACGTCCGTGATCACGCAGGATCCGAGGTATTGGCCGATATTGGTCTCCTGCTTGAGGATACCGAGGATAAAGGCGGTGCGGACACCCGTCGTCACCGACGCGGCCTCAGCATACGCCTGTGCCTGCTCAAAGGTAATGTTACCGGTGTCTCGTAGCTTGAAGAGCTCAGTCCTGATGGCATTCGCCTTGGCGCGCTTGGCAGCCAGTTCCTGCTGGTGCGTCTGCTCCACGGCTTTGGATACCGCAAGCTCACCCTTCTTCTCTCCCTGCTTTACGGAAACGGTACTCTTTTCCAGCTCGATCTTGGCCTTCTGCTCCAGCTCTCGCTGCTTCTTCTCCTCCAGCTTGAGCTTCTCGTCCTCGGTCAGACCACGCAGGTCCCGAACCTGGTCAAGCAGCGCGTCGATTGATGACTGTACGGAAACGATCGAGTCCACTCCCTCATAAAAGTCGGACATGTTGTCGTATGCCAGCATGACCTCGACGATAGAGATGTCGTCAATCTGGTTCTTGGTTCGCACCAGCTCGGCAAGGATGTCTGTGCTGCGATCAAGCTTGTTGTTGAGCTGCGACACTGTTTGATCTTTGACGTCGATGTCAGAACCGATCTCCTTGATGGCAGAGGCCTTGGCGTTGATGTTCTTCTGCGCGGTATTGATCTGCGTCGTCAGCTTGTTCACTTCTCCCTGGATTGCGTTTGACTGGACCTTCTGAGCGTCGAGCTTGCGTTGCTCCTCTGCGATCTCTAGCTCTGCCTGCTGCAGTTGCTTCTTGAGTTCCTCCTCGCTTTGTCCAAACACTGTCTGTATGGAAAAAGCAAAAAGCATCAGCATAAGGATGATAAATCCGAGGTAGCTGATGAATTTGGCCATGGGTTTGATGTTGAACAGCATTGTCGTATCAGTATATCAAAAAATCAGGGTGGGCAAAAGACATAAAAAAGAAAGGGGGCGCCTGCGGCGCCCCCTCTTCTAGATTCCGACCTTCGCAGGAATGGCAATCTGATTACTCTGCAGGCTCCTCCTTCTTTCCCTTCTTCTCTACCTCGATCTTTGAGATGTCTACGGCCTCAACTGGCTCCTCAGAAAGCTCCTCTACCGCCTGAACGATAGCGACAACCTCCTCTGGTCCGGTTACGAGCTCTACACCTGAAGGCATCTTGAGGTCTGATGCGTGGATCTGCGAGTCCAGATCAACAAGTGACGAGATGTCTACCATGATCTCGTGAGGAAGATCCTTTGGCATAGCCTCAACCTCAACCTCATGCATCACCTTCACAAGCGTAGCGCCTAGGTTCTTCTCAGCTGGAGCAATTCCCTCGAACTCGAGTGGAACGTGCACCTGCACCTTCTTACCCTTCTCTACAACATAGAAGTCCACGTGTGAGACAGACCCTCGTACTGGATGGTAGTCCACGTCATGGATCAGTGTCTCGTGCTCCTTTCCGTCCAGATCAAGAATAACAATAGTTGACTCTCCGGCTCCCTTGAGCGCCTTCTCGAACTCCTGGTAATTCATCTTGATTGAAGTCGCCTCCTGCTTAGGTCCGTAGAATACGGCTGGGATTAGGCCTGCGCCTCGAATCTCCTCCGCGATCTCGGAAGCCTCTCGCTTTGATACTGTAAGTTTTAACATAGTGATAAGGATTATACATAAAAAGGAGGGAAAGGCAATATAGAGCCCTGCCTATCCCCTCTTCATCCACTTCTCGACATCCGCCATCGTTCCGTCCACCTTTTTGCCTGGATTGAAGATATTGTTCGGGTCAAAGATGTTCTTGACCTCCTTGAACAGCAGGTACGTCCGCTCGCCGAACATGTCCTTCACGAACGGAGTTCGGATGATTCCGTCGTTGTGCTCAGCGGTAATCGATCCTCCGAACGAGTTGATCAGGTCGTACACCTCCTGGGCAACCAACGGAATCTTGGCCCGCTCCTTCTCGTTCTTAAGGTCCATCAGCGGGATGATATGCAGGTTTCCGTTACCGGCATGGCCGGCAACGTTTACTGAGATCTTATATTTCTTGAGAATAGCCAAGAGCTGTGGAAGGAATTCCGGAAGCTGAGACGGCAGCACGCAGAAGTCCTCGATAAATGGAGCAGTGTTCTTCCCTTTCACCTTCTGTCGTAGCAGGTTGAAGCTCTCACGACGTACGACGAAGTACTTCTCAGCCTCGGCAAGTGTTGGAATAGTTCTGAAAATCGCTCTATTCGCGGCAAGTGAGTGCTGTGTTGCCAGAATCTTTCGGTCTAGCTCTTCCTGAGTCTCTGCAGACAGCTCAATTAGCATAATCAGCTTGGGCAAACCGAGCATGCGTACGCCGATGAAAAATTCCGGAATGAAGTCGAACATGAATCGCAGAAGCGGCTTGCCAATCCGTTTCGCAATCTCCGGGAAGAATCGCAGTCCAAGCTTGAGCGTCGTATCATCGAAGACTTCGAGCGACTCAGGCTTTTCCTTGAGAATGTCATTCACTAATTTTGGTAGCTTGTTCCATGATGGCAAAAAGACTGTGATGATCTTCTGAAACGGCTTTTCCTTTACGAGCCTGATCCGTGCATCCGTCACCACACCGAGCGTTCCCTGCGCTCCGACAAAGAGCTGCGACATGTTGAACGTCTTTTTTTCCTGATCCATCACGTTCCAGAGCGCGTATCCTGAAGAGTTCTTGCTCGTCTTAGGCTTGGCACCCTTGATAAACTCGTAATTCTGCTCGATCATGTGCCGCACGCTCCGATAGATTCCGGCCAGATACTCGTCGCTTCCAGTCGTGATTTCCTCTACCTGGTCAAAGGACAGTTCCTTGAACTCATATTCCTTTCCATTTGCGAGAATAACGCGCAGACTGTCGACGAAATTTCGCATCTGTCCATACTGGAGCGATTTCTCACCCGCGCAGTTGTTGGAAATCATTCCTCCGAACGCAGCGAGTTCTCGTGATGCTGGGTATACAGGCATGATTGTCTTGTGCTTGAGACTCTCTGGCTCGAAGTCACGGTAGAAGACTCCAGGATTTACCTGGGCGCCGAGTCCGTCCTGATCAATCTCAAACTTATTCAAATATTTGGTCACGTCGATAATGAGTCCCTGCCCGATCGCGCCGCCAGTCATGTCAGATCCACCCGAACGCGGCGTGATCGCCAGCTCTGGAATGGTGAACTTGTTGTCCTGCACGAACTTTACGATATGTGAAATATCGAGCGTTGACTTGGGATATACGACTGCCATCGGTTTTATCTCAAAGATTGAGGTGTCGTGACTATACTTAGTGAGCGTCTCCTCGTCGTAGACGACCTCTCCCTGTACTTGGTTCTTGAGGTTCTCGAGAAGTTCCTTAGGCATTGTTGAAGATGGTTAGCTTGTCGATGATGACGGACTTCATGGCGTCCTGCGAGGGCTTGAGGATCTTGTACGGTGCTACCTGATCGGCGTTCTTGATCAATGATTCCGTCAGTGCATCCTTGAAGGCAACACGAATCTCCGTATTGACGTGCACCACCGCAACACCAGATCTAATTGCCGCCTTAAAGTCATCGATGTTTGTTCCTGATCCGCCGTGCAGTACGAGCGGCAGGTCAGTTATTTCGGAAATATTTTTGATACGTAGGATGTCGAGCCGCGGATTAGGGATGTTCTTGAGCATGCCGTGCAGGTTACCAACTGCGGGTGCGAGCAGATCCACTCCAGTCGCATCAACGAATGCCTTTGCCTCGTCAGGCTTGGTCAGGAATTCCTCCGTTCCTACTCCCTCAGGAATAGCATCGAGCATGTTGGATGATTTTCCGATAAAACCGATCTCTGCCTCAACGAGACAGTTCGGATTCTTGGATCGCGCATAGTCGACAACTTCTTTGGTGTTCTTGATGTTTTCCGCATGAGGAAGTTCCGCTCCGTCGTAGATTACGGCATCGAATCCTGCGTCGATCGCAGCCTTTGCACGCTGAACAGAATACGAGTGGTCCGCATTTAGGAAGATCGGAAGTCCTTGTGACTGGTACAGCTTTACGATTGCCGCAATCTCGTGCATGCCAAAGAATTCTCCTTCGCCCTCTGATACGCCGATAATGATCGGATACCCAGTCTCTACGCATGCCTCCTTAATCGCGTGCACCGCCTCCATGTTTGAAATATTAAAATGTCCGATCGCCTTCCCTTCCGCCTTCGCTTTCGCGATGTGTTCCTTTAGTGTCATATGGAGGGATTATAACACAAGGTCATAAGTTGTTTGATAAATCAAACAATGTATACCATACAGTCATTTCTGCTATACTATCCCTATGATTTTCGGAAAATTAGATTTTGTCGCCATCGGCGACGTCGTCACAGACGCTTTTATTGAATTGGATGAGGCATGGGTCGAGACGGACAATCCCGCAAAGGAGAAGGAACTCTGCATGAAGTTCGGAGAGAAGCTTCCCTTTAAGGATGTTGTTGTCGTTCCTGCCGTCGGAAATAGCCCGAACGCAGCCGTCAGCGCGCAACGACTCGGACTCAAGTCAGCACTCGTAACTAACACGGGTGATGATGACTTTGGTCGTGAGCAGGTCAAGACGCTGCGAGCCCAGGGTATCAAGACCAAGTATGTCATGATGCATAAGAACAAGAAGTCGAACTACCACTATGTGCTTAGATTTGGCGCAGAGCGAACGATCCTCGTGAAGCATACGGAATTTCCGTATGCCTTCCCTAACGTTTCTCCTGCTCCCAAATTCCTCTACCTCAGCTCGCTTGCGGAGAACTCTCTCGCCTATCATCATCAGATCGCGGGATATCTTAAGCAGAACCCTACCGTTAAGCTCGCCTTCCAGCCCGGAACGTTCCAGATCAAGCTTGGATATGAGGCACTCAAAGATTTATACACGCAAACATATTTGTTTTTCTGCAATAAGGAAGAGGCGCAGAAGATCCTGGGCACAACCGACACTGATTTCAAGGTCCTCCTGAAAAAATTGCAGGAGCTCGGACCGAAGATTCCCGTCATTACGGACGGACCAAACGGAGCCTATGCACTAAGCGATGACAAGTACTACTTTGTTCCAATGTATCCAGACCTCAAGGATCCAGTTGACCGAACAGGTGCGGGCGACTCATTCGCCTCAACAGTTACGAGCGCTCTCGCACTCGGTAAGCCAATGAGTGAGGCGCTGCTTTGGGGACCGGTGAACTCAATGTCAGTCGTGCAGCAGATCGGTGCGCAGGCAGGACTCCTCGGAAGAGCACAGCTCGAACAGTTCCTCAAGAACGCTCCGGCTGAGTATGCGGTTAAGGAGATTTAAGCTATACGTAAAATAGTTCCGAAAGGTGTTGCGGAGCGCGACATGCTTTGATTTATCAAAGCAGAAGTACTCTTGTGGTGCGACGGCGCGAGCACCAGCCGATTTTTCACCAGAAAAATACGGCGTACCTTTCGGAACTATTTTACGTGTAGCTTAGATATAGTAAAACTCCCTAAATACCTGCTCGAAGTCCTTGATGGTCTTCTCGGCAAGCTCGCGCGTCAGCTTGAACGCGGATCCGCTATGCGCGATGTCGTTACGTACACGGTGCGCAGACCACGCCTTGTCGAGCGTCACGAAGTCTGACCGTTCCACCTTCTTGAGCTTGTCGCCGATCGTCACGCCGTCATATCCCATCTTGTCGAGCATTTCCTCCAGGATGATGTCCGCCTCGATGATAGCCTGTCGCCAATCGCTCGGATTGTATGACGAGATAAGTGATTGGATATGCGTCCAGCGCGCGTTCTCCTCCATCTGCCGTACGGGCATGATTTCCTCAGTCTGGAATCCAGGGATCTCCTGCACGTCAGGCTTTTCTGCAATGATCTGCGAGATCGGTCGCTGCGGCTCGGCGTATTGCTCTGCTCGCAGTTGTTGCTTCTTTTCTGCGATCGCTTCCTCGCGTGACAAACGAATCCTGAACCAGATATACAAAAACAGGAGACAGAACATCAAGCCGTATCCGATCGGCTTGTAGAATGAATAGAAGATAGGAATGATATTAAACGTTCGTACCATGCCGAGGCGTGATGAGATGCCATCCGTCGATACCCAGCCGTCAGGAGCCTGCGGATAGTCCACTCGCCACCACGTAGCACCGAACTGCTTCGTCGGCCCCTCCATCAAGCGCCCTGTCTCAAGCTTCTCCTGAGTTCCAACGATCGATCCTCCCGGACCCGTTCGTACAGGCACGTCCTTTTTGTTGATGATGCCGTTCCCCAACTTGAACTCTTCCCTTCCGAACCAGCTGTATGGATCGTCCACGTTACTCTGGGTTGAAGATGCGGTTTCGATCCCGGTCCCGACGACATTTATACCGAGGAACTTTGAGGCAAAAAGCAGAATAAGAGGAATGATGATGACAATATAAAAAAGCACGTTGTCGAGCGCGCTATCCTTGGGAGCTTCTTTTTTACCCCCATCTTTTTTGTCGTCTGCCATTGTACCTACATTGTCTCAAACTTCCGCCCAACCTCAAAGAGACGTTCTTCACCGTGCCACGGAGCAAGAAGTTGTAAACCGACCGGCAAATCAATTCCATCACGTGCAACCGTTCCTCCTGGAACGGAAATAGCAGGCACGCCAGCGACATTGGCGGATACAGTAAAGATATCCGCGAGATACATCTTCAAAGGATCAGCCGCCATCTCGCCGATCTTGAACGCTGGTGATGGTGCGATCGGCATCGCGATCACATCGACGTCTTCAAATACTTTTCGAACCTCATCCTTGATCTGCGTTCGCGCAGCCCATGCCTTTCTGTAATACTCGTCGGCATATCCTGCGGACAGCACGTATGTCCCAAGCATAATTCGTCGCTTCACTTCCGTTCCAAGGAGTCGTCCTCGTGTCTGGAAGTAATCGTCAGTCAGATCCGTCCCCTCAATCTTGGCACCGAACTTCACGCCGTCATAGCGAGACATGTTGGATGAAACCTCGGCTGGCACAAGGATGTAATACACCGAAAGCGCATACTCGAAGCTGGGCAGTGAGATGTCCACGATCTCGTATCCGAGTGCCTGCAGTCGCTCGATGTTCGCATTAAAAATCTGCAGCGTGTCCTCGTCGATTCCTGACTGGAGGAAATGATACGGTACGCCTATCCGTTTTACCTCGGAAGAAATTTCACCCTCGACGGTGGTCTGGTCGAGCGGGTCGATTCCCTTTATCGCATCAAACATAATCTTGGCGTCACCAACTGATTTGGTAACTGGCCCGATCACGTCGAACGAGCTGGCCATCGCCATCAGTCCGTTTCGAGAAACGGATCCGTATGTAGGTTTGAGCCCGACGACTCCGCAAAATGAAGCGGGCTGTCTGATTGAACCTCCTGTATCGGAACCGAGCGCGGCTACTGCCATGCCGCTTGCGACTGCTGCCGCACTACCGCCCGAGGATCCTCCTGCAACGCGAGTCGTGTCGATCGGGTTCTTGGTAACTCCGTATGCAGAGAATTCGGTTGACGCACCCATGGCAAACTCATCCATGTTTGCACGTGGGATAAGGATTGCGCCTTCTGCACGCAATTTTTTGATAACAGTCGCATCGTATGTCGCGGTGTATCCTTCAAGAATCTTTGACGCAGCCGTGATCTTTTCTCCCTTGATGAGAATATTGTCCTTGATCGCGATTGGAATTCCAGTCAGAACTGTCGCCGTTCCGTTCTCAATTCTTGCTTGCGCTGCCGCGATCTGATTTGAGATGAAATCACTATGCAACTCGATGAACACATTGAGTTCCGGATTCTTCTCCACGATCTGTGACACGAACGCATCCACCACAGCCTGTACCGTGAGTTCCTTGCTGATCAGCTTGGCGTTCAGCTCCTGAATTGTATAGTCCTTGATGCTCATGTTAGTTGTTCAGAATCTTCTTTACCTTCACGAAGTTCTCGTGATGGGCAGGTGCCTCATCAATAATCTTCTCCGGATTCTCGTATGACTTTACGACGTCCTCACGCAGAACGTTCTTGACCTCGTTTGATTCGATAACCTGCTCCCCCGCAGCGGATGCGACTTCCTTGATTTTGTCTACGTACGCGACAATCTCGTCGAACTGCTTCGAGTACGCCTCGATTTCTGATTCCTCTAGGTGGAGCCTTGAGAGGGTCGCAAGGTGTTTGATGTCGGCTTTCATACTGGCCATACTAGCACTATTTGAGCATTTTTAAAAACTCGGCCTCAGTCAGAATTGTGACCCCGAGCTTTGTTGCCTTGTCGAGCTTGGAGCCCGCCTCATCTCCCGCAACGACATAGTCTGTCGCCTTGGAAACCGAACTTGAGACGGAGCCGCCGTTATCTTTTACAAGCTTCTTTCCCTCGTCGCGGGAAATCTTCTCGAGAGATCCTGTAAATACAAACGTCTTGCCGGACAACTTGGATGAGCTGGCCTTTTCCTGGATAATTGAGACCTGCTCAAGAAGTCCCATGATCATCTTCTGGTTGATCTTGTCTGCAAACCAATTGCGGATCGACTCTGCAACCACCGTTCCGATACCGTGTATCTTTTCGAAATCATCAACGCTCGCACTCATCAGCTCATCAAAGTTCTTGAAGTGCTTTGTCAGAAGTTCCGCAGTCTCCTCGCCGACTCCGTCGATC
>JAYTLZ010000033.1:0-11842 GCA_043728995.1 Minisyncoccota bacterium | reverse complement strand
CAAATAAGTATTATAAGTTAATACAGATGTCGGCCTGCTTTTTCACAAAGCTAGCCTTGAAAACCAAAGAAACGATGAAAGAAACCAACAAAACCAACGAAACCATGTGTTATGAAAACCATCCTGTTACTCATCTCGGCCATGCTGAGCCTTCGGAATGCAGATGCGCAAGTCACCGGACAGCCGGAATGCGTGGGACTGACCCTCGGCGGATCATGGAAGTACGCAACACTCATTGACCTTCCGGGTACTGAAAACGACGGCTTGTACTACTTTACGTGCAGCCATTGGCGTCCTCAGACCGGGGAGATCCTTACGTTCGGCAACGGCGACACCGCCGAGGTCGAATCAACCAACGAGCTCCGTGGCGGCTACTGGAACAACCAGCAGTATGAGCTGGCCATCGGCAAGCTCAAGACGAGAGTCACCGCAAAACCGGTTGCCGTATGGTGGTCTCGAGGGTTCTCTGATATTCGTCGGGACATGACCCTTCGTGGCTACGGCATAGACGGTTGGTATACCGGCTATGACTGTTTCACGATCGCGGAACATCCCAGCGAGATCAACCAATGTGTCCTGTTCACGGCTCCGGCTGGAGTGGTGCGTTCAGGGTACAGCGGTAGTCCAGTGTTCATGCTGGATGGCTCGGAACTGAAGCTCTTGGGAATAAATTGGGGAACTTGGAGTTCCACCGGTGACCCTGTGAGCAGGGGAATTGCAACCATGATAGGTCCGGTGCTGCAGGAATACCCGGAATTGTTTCCGCAATTCCTTCAGCCTCCGCCGACTCCGTCCGTGTCAATTGCCACAAGTGGCGGAATGATGCTGATCACGCTGCGCTCTGGTAATCCTGCCATGCAGATCACCATGAACGAAGACCCTTCACAGTACCAGTGGTATCCTGCTGACAGATCCGTCTCATCACTCGGGTATGTAGAATGTCCTTCTGGTCCATGGGAAACTGTGCTCAAGTGGGATCCTCAAATCGCGCCACGAGTACTGTTTCGTGGCGATGACTCATGGTCGGAGGAAGTAGAACCCTAATCCCTCTGTCTTTCAAGAAGCCCTGGCGCGCACGCGTGCCGGGGCTTTTTCATTGTAATTTGGTAGTATAGGGAAATGTCCCGACTCCAGAAATTCATCGTTTCAATCGCCGTACTTGTCGCACTTGCTCTCATTATCTGGAGACTGGATCTTGTTTCGTACGTCACTATAGACAACGTGCGTGGTTTCAATGACCAGCATAGGGTATTCGGACCACTTCTTTTTATACTGATTTACGTTACGGTAATCGTGTTGCTGCTTCCGATCATTCCGTTTGCCGTTCTCGCGGGCGCTGTCTTTGGACTTTTCCCAGGATTCTTATATGTATCTGTCGGTGCGATACTGGGCGCAAGTTTGGCATTCTATATTGCGCGGCATTACGGGAGGGGATTCGTTGAGAAGATCTCCCGAGGGAGGTTCAAGAACAGGGACAAGTATGACAAGAAAATCGAGAAGAACGGGTTCCGAACCGTTCTCTTGATTCGTCTTATTCCGCTCCTGCCGTTCAAAAGTCCTAACTACCTGCTTGGATTTACGAAGGTGAGGCAAAAGGATTATACGCTTGCGACCGTTATCGGTGTGTTGCCTGAGTCCTTCGTATTCGCGTATGTGGGAGCGTCGTTCTCAACTCTTTCGCCATGGAAGATATTCGTTGCCATGCTCGTAGTCGGAAGCCTGTGCACAATTGGCTATCTGGTAGGGCAGAAGGTGATGAGTAGGGAAGAAAAGTAAAGGGGCAAGCATATCTTGCGCAACAGTAAAGTTCGGCTACAATAATTACATGCTCGCATAGCTCAGTTGGTAGAGCGTCCGCTTGACTCGCGGAAGGTCTGAGGTTCGAATCCTCATGCGTGCACACTAAAACAATAAGTCCACACGAAAGTGCGTGCACACTACATACCCATAGGAAAATACCGCACTATGTGCGGTATTTTCCTGTAAGACTACATGCAGGAGCAGTAATCTGAGTTGGAGGAGCCGTCGCAGATGTCACCGTCACCTCCGTCGCCGCCACCTATCCAGTCTCCATCATCGTTGTATTCGTCAGCATTGTCTACGAGACACTGATCGTATTCCTCGTATTCCTGTACGTAAGGTTGCTCGTATAGTTGGTCGTATTCTCTGACGTCTGCAAATTGGCCAGGATCGTATACAAAAGAATCATATCCTGAGGCCCAAGATGATATGCCTCCACAGTTGGAGTTGCCCCAACTCTGGCAAAGCTCTGCGGGTGTCGCATCAGGATTAGTTGGAACATAATTATTTCCTGAGCACGTGCAAAGCGAACTAAAGTTTGCCGGAGTTTTATCGACACACGTATAGCCATTTGCGTTCCAATAGTCATACAAATCTCCCGAAAAGCCTTGAGGATAGGTTTGGTTACAGCTTCCTACTAAATTTTCAGGGTAGCTTCCCGCCCCATTGCCGGGTATTATATTCCAGTCATACCAGGTGATTCCATACAATGACTCAATATCTGGCGGAAGCTCTGGCTCACTGCAAGGAGGCTCACCTGAGCCACCGCCTCCGTTGCCTGCATCTGTCCATTCGCACGAGTTCCTGTCACTGTCGCCGCCACCTGACGATAGAGGGAAATTTAGATCAGCGGCAAACACAGCCTGCGTGCCGTCCGCCGAAATGATGTACGAGTAGTCGTCGCCGGAAGGGGAGTAAGGAATCTCTGAGAGATAACCGTCCGTAACAAGCTCCTGCATTGCCACAATATAGTCATCTCCTCCGAACTCCTCGCTACCCTCGATAAGCGTGACAGGACCTGTGGCTGGAAGCGGTCCTGCAACTGTGATCGCTCCGGGGACAAAACCACCATTGTCCTCCTTGTATTGATACACCGCCTTCGCGACCTCCGCGCTCTCGATCTTCATGTGCGCGTCCTCGCCCTTCTTCTTTGCCTCAGTAACTCTGAAGAATACGACACTCATTAAAAGGGATATGATGGCGGAAACCATCAGAAGTTCTATTAGCGTGAATCCTCGTTTTTTCATCTGTCGTTTTTATTAATAATGCGTTGCTCGAACGTCTGTTGCTCCTGTTGTATATTGAATCGTCCTAGGGAGAAAATTATGAGTGATGCTCCAAAGAGTATCGCTATAATCCCAATCAGCAGGGCCTTCTTGAAGTAATAACTTCCCGGAAACTTTTTATAAAACCACCCCTCAAATCCCGTGTCCGGGATTTTGATTTCCGAGGGAAGCTGGTGGAGCAGGGTTCTATCTTCGTCGAAGATGACTTCGGTCATGTACTCATTCTAAGTCCCATAGAGCGGTAGGTCAAAGGACAAGTGGGGGTATTAGAGATTGTATCCGACTGCGTTAAGCGCTTGGGACGCGCGATCATACACTTTGTTTTGTGCCAAAAGCTCCTGAAACTTCTTGCTGTGCATCAGTTCCTTCTGGATAAGCGGGTTCACGCCCGAGATGCTTACTTGTCCACCGTGCTTTTGTACGGAGAGGATCATGTCGTCCAGGGTATCAAGCCCATCAGCGTCTATGTACAGAAGCTCGCGCAGTCGTAGCAGGACCGTGCCGCATTTTGCGATTTGTTCCTCGAAGCGCTTGCTATGCGATTCCGCGTTGACGTGTGTCAGATATCCCTTGATCGAATAGACGCAAACTTCCGCACCGTCCGCAACCTTTATCGTCTTGTGCGTGTCATGACCGACTACTCGGTCGATGATCTGCTTGTCCTTGTTCACTACAAGCTCGAATTGTCCCTTGGAAATGTGCTCGATCATGCTGATGAGCGAGATAACCGTTCCGACCAGAATTCCGATCATAGGATCCTCATAGGTAGAAATGATTGCCACGACGATCGCAGTTGCAAATGCGAACTTATTGTACCTGTACAAGTGCTTGAAGTGATGGATCTCAACCATGCGGATGGAAGCGAAGACCAGGATTGCTGCAATGGCCGCCATCGGAATATATGTAAAAGATGAGAGAAGGATAAGTGAGATGACCGCAACAAGTACTGCCTGGATACCTTGTGACGTCCTGTGTGTAGCGTGTGACCGAACGTTCAGCGATGTTCGTACGAACACTCCGGACGCCGGCAGTCCTCCAAATACTCCTGCTCCGAGGTTTGCAAGACCTAGTCCTAGCATCTCGCGTCGCTGGTTGTGCTTGGTGCGCGTCATCTTGTCCGCAATCTTGGCAGAAATCTCCGTCTCGAGGATCGCAACGAGAGCGACTGTTGCGGCGGGGAGGATGTATGCGTTAGAGAAAGAGAGTTTTGGAATTGAGAAAATGGAAAGGGAAAGGTTTGGGAACACTTCTCCAAGTGTCAGCAGTGAAAGCGGCAAGGATCCTTTCTGTGCGAGATATCCAATGGCGATTGCTATCGGCGCAAGCAGTACCGCACCGGGGATCTTGGGTAGAAGTTTAAGCATCAGGAACATGAATCCGAGTGAGAGGATGAAGAATCCAGTCGTCGTTGGGCTTGCAAGATGAATGTGCCTGAACGATTCTGCTACGTTCTCAATGAAATGAGGATGCTTTACGAGTCCCGTAAGCCCAAACGCGTAGTTAATCTGGTTGAGTCCTATTACGAGCGCGACAGACAGTGTGAATCCATGGATAACACTTGAAGGAATATATGCGATGTACTTGTCGAGTCGAAGAATCCATGCCAGGAGAATGAATATTCCTGCAATGATCGCGATGCTCGAAAGGGCGCCGGCGCCAAACTGCAGAGCCGCTGCGGCAAGAATCGCCGTAAGGGCGCCGGCGGGACCCATGATGTTGTAATGGCTTGAGGCAAAGAAGGACGCGATTAATCCTGCCCATACTGCCGTGATGATTCCGTTGAGAGGAGACGCACCGGACGCGACTGCGATTGAGATTGAGAGGGGAAGTGAGACGAGCGCGACGGTCAGACCAGACTTCCAGTTGTGCTTAACTAGCGTAAAGAACGATATTTTGTTTGAATTCATAGACTTGAGATTGTACTTCATTGACTTAAAAAATCAAATATGATGAAATCACTCCTGAACTCCCAGTTCGTTCCAACTCCCATTACAATGCCCACTAACCACGACATCCCGCAGGAGGCGCTTAATGATCTATTCACTTATCAAGAAACAGTCGACGGAGGGTTCCGGCGACAGACCAAGCTCAATCCCAAGTACTATGACGCTGTTGTCTATGTCTTCGACCGAAAAGTCGGCGATCATGTTGAACGGCTGATGCTTCTTGGTCCCGGATCGATTCGCCGCCACAAGCACGGCAAGATCGACGAGGAATTTAAAGTTCTCGGCGCGTACAAAACCCCAAAAGGCTTCATGATCGGTTCTGGCGGTCCCGTTGAGCTCAAGAAGGGTTCCGAGGCTGTTGCCAGGCCTGGAGCTGTTCATGGCTTCGAGATCCATGAGGGGTTCTTCCTTGTCCGAATCTTCGTTCGCAACTTTGACCCGGCGGACATTTACGAGCCTTATGATGTGATTTCAGAGGCACGTAGCCTGGTTTCCTGATCAGTTTTTAATTCAAAATGCCCAGCGCGCAGCGCTGGGCATTTTTCTTTTCATTAAATAAAAAAGGCGAGTGGGTACTAGACCCACTCGCCTTTGAGTGTCGAACTTACTGAGTGTCCGATTCGTCTTCCTTCTCGGGAACCGGTTCGGTCTCGGCAAGCGAGATCTGCAGTTCGTGTTCGTGCACGATAATGAGGTGGTCATCGTCACGCTCGGAGATCAGCTTCATGTCACAGGACGCGACTGTGATGCGATTCGTCTTTGCGGCACCGACGTCCGCGACACGCCAGTAGAACCACTGACCCGGAGCTCTCAAGGCCTCATCCAGCGACACTGTCGCGTAACGGAAGAGCGTGCCGATCGCAACTTCCTTGAGCTTCACACGTTTTTCGCGGGTCCTTTTCTTCTTAGAATCATCTTTGAGTGATACTTTCATTTTGGAACAAGTGTTCACCACAAGGCATCATGCCATTGGTGTTCTGCATGATATTGCCATATTTTTATGAAAAAGCAAGACCAGGAGAAGTTGAGGCTACTTTTTCTTCTCCAGAACCACTGATAGCGCAAGGGCCACGATCACGATGTTCTTGATAATATATTGCCCGGCAAGCGTAGGGACCATGGGTGCCTGCCATACCATCTCCTGAACAAATATCAGCGGAAGCATCGTGGTGATCATGTGCGGGATCAGGATGACAATCGCGAGTTTGGTCGTCTTCGGGAAAAGAAACAGCACGCCGATAAGCATCTCCACCAGTCCGAGCACGATGATGAATGACTCGAACGGCCAGAGGTTCATGATTGGGATCTTTACAAGCAGCGCGTTCACAAGCTCGTTGGCAGGGGACATTCCGGTCAGCTTGAGTGCGCCAAACCAGAAGAAGACGATAAACAACGCGACATGCGCAAGAAGGAAGCTCATTTTTTTATTCATGTGCGTATTGTATTACTTATTCCTCTGAAGATAAATGTAGATGTCCTCAAGCGCCTTCACTGCGTCACCGGCTGCTATGTTGTTCTGGTGGTAGATTCCGTTCGTACAATCTCCAGCTGCCCATATCCCGTCTGTGGTCGTTCGCTGGTTCCATGGATCTGTCACGACTCGGTTGTACTCATCGAGCTGCACGGCATCCTTTGCGTAGTCAGTTGTAGGAACCGCTCCGATCTCCACGAATATTCCCTGGACATCTAACTTGCCTTCCTCACCCGTCTGGTTATTTTTGTATGAAAGTCCTGATACGAACTTGTCTCCGGTGATCTCGGTGATGTCGACGTTTGTGAGCGTTTTCATCTTCGGATCCTTGAGAACTGCCTCGACAGTGACGGGGTCAGCCTTGAAGTCCGCGTTCTTATGAATCAACGTCACGCTCTTTGCGTAGGCGAGCAGTTGTGCCGCACTCTCAAATCCCGCGTTTCCTCCTCCGATCACGGCAACGTCCTTGCCGCTGAAAATCGGCCCGTCACACGTCGCGCAGTACGTAACTCCCTTATGCTCGAATGTGTCCGCTCCGGGCACTGACAGCTTCCTGCGATGGCTTCCTGTGGCAATGAGAACGGTCTTTGCCTGCACAGACTCGCCGTTGTCGTAGGTGATCTCGAATCCGCCATCAATTTTGGAAAGATTCTTCACATACACACCCGTCTTTAGGTCAACGATATCCGCAGCGTACGCTCGTAAGTGGTTCTCGAGTGACTTCGCAAGTTCCATTCCTGGGATGGTAACAGTTCCGATCCAGTTCTCGATACTGTCTGAGACGCTCGACTGGCTCTCGAAGTTCTTTGTGATGAAGATAGTTTTGATCTTCTTTCGTGACGCGTAGACGCCAGCGGCCACTCCGGCCGGACCTCCTCCGATAATTGCGAGTTCGTACATAATTGATGCCAAAATTTAGAAAGTAATGAGGGTAGTATAGCAGATGCAAAAGAAAAGGCCCCCGCGTGATGCAGGGGCCTCGATGTGACTCGTGGCTTAGGCTGCCCTGAGCTTGCAGCCGTTGGCAAGCAGCTTGCGGAAGCCGTCGGTGGTGATTCCTCCGTGAAGCGGCGTAGCGGGCTTGCGGTCCTTCGGGCATACCAGGACGAGGCGTGCTTCCATGTGCTGCGCGTGCTCCCTGACCTTTTTGGGCAAGTCATCGGCAGTGATCCAGAACGGGAGTCCGCTTTCGGGTTTGAGCCGCAGGCGGGATCCGTGCTGATCAGTGATGTCGAGCATGTCGACGGCGCAGCGGAGCGAGTTTTCTTCGTGTTTTTGGGCAGGCATAAGTGGAACGGGGTTCGGTCTTGAATCTACCATATATTGTGGGTCTGTCTAGGGGAGGGGTTCCGCGACTGTTGTAGCGAAGCACCCTTTCTGCATCACGTTGACATTTGAGGGTAAAAGCGTAGATTTGGGAGGAATCGTCCTGCCAATAGTGTGGGACACAATACCGAAAGGAAAGAAGTACAATGAAAACTACAGATGGACCACCGAAGCCAGTGGCACGCCACCCGCTTCTTGAAAACGTGTCGCCAGCATTACATGACTGGCAACAATGGCTTATGCGTTGGGAAACCGACGGCATAACGCTTTCTGAACGCAGGGGTTTGGTCGAGGACGGATTCAATGTCCGGTTCGTGTCCTTCCGTCCTGACGGCCTGTCTTTTAGTAACGAAGATCGAATTTTATTCTATCTTCGTATTGCAGAAGGTTGGGCCCGACCTGGATTTTTTGAAAGTCCTTTGGATCCGACACGGAGAGATTATTTGCTGGGCATCAGAAAGGACGGGAGCTATGATTACGGGTATGTCGCTGACGTGCGACAACGGATTGCGGTCAGGGCCTTTGAATTGCTCTGGGAACGATCGTTCTCGATACATTGTCAGTCCACGCTATTTGAAATTGATCGGCGCGTGCGTGAACGCTTCGAATATCGCTATCGGATTGCAACACTGCTCCCAGGTTTGATGGCCTTTTTCCGTGAGGAGAACAGGCTCTCAAACCATTTCGAGATTGCCAATCTGACCGAGTGCACGGATCAGTCCGAGACGAAACATCAGGCAGTCAAATTCGTTGTCCGCTTATCAAGATTCATGTGGAAGGTCCTTGAGCAGAATATCAACGAGTCTGATCCAGAAACGTTCAGAAATGACGAAACCACGCCCGAAGGTCGGACCTGGTCGATACGGGTGCTCGCGAAGCTCAACAAGCTTCATGTCATTCGAGAATTTGCACCGTACTTCGGCAAGGGAGACGTTGAGGTTCTTCGTGAGATCTCGATGAGGAACCGGATTAGGCCTGAGCATGGCGTCTCCAAGACTCGGCAAGTCAGAACAATTGAGGAGGCACGCATCACGGGTTGTCCTGCCGCAGACCTCTTTGCATACCATCAGTTCCTTACGCGTCATAAGCGTAGGACGAGGTGCAAGCCTTGATGTGTCGTGAACATTACCCAGTCGCGGAACCGAAAGGGTCCGCGGCTTTTTCTTTTATATTTTACAAATTTTCCCGTAGCAGTATCATAAAATCATGAATACAAACGACATTCCATACTTTGAAGACGAGGAAACCAAGCCACAGCCAGGTTATCCAACCGTGGAGCGGGCAGCTATAAACGCAATCGTATATGACCCCACGACAGATACCGTTCTGTGCCTGGATTGGAACAAGTTTGACTGGAAGACGTTTATCATCGGTGGAATAGAGGACGATGAGGATCCTATAACCGCAGCGCTTCGGGAAATCAAGGAGGAGACCGGATACTGCAACCTGAAGCTCGTGAGCGAATTTGGCAACATGCGCTCCGGATACTTTGCCGCACACAAGAACGAGAATCGCATCTCGAATGCGACCAATTTTCTCTTTGAGCTCGAAAATGACGAGCGTGACGAGATCTCGGAACCTGAGCGTGTCCAGCATACTGTCGTCTGGGTTCCGCGAGAGGAGGTCGCTACCTTCGTCAATCTTTCATCCCAAAAGTACGCATGGGAAAAGGCCGAGCAGCTGCTCAGCCAGCCCTATCCTTGACATTTTACTGAATTATATGTAATTTCAGTACGAAGGAGATTTTTAACATGATTGAACTTAAGAAACTAGGAGAAGAAGAGGCCGAAAGCGTCTCGCGCATGATCGAAGCCATGTATCTGGAAGGGAACTGCTATGAGTTCGCGCTCGGAATCCATCGCGATACGGGCTTGCCTATCATCGGTTTGGTGAACGACGGAACCGTCTGGCATGTCGGTATCCGGTACACGGACGGGAGGTTCTTTGACGCCCGGGGATTCGTCGAGGAATCCGAAATCGAGGTCCCGTTTCGCAAGCAAGGACCGTTCGAGATCAGGATAGTTGCCATTGACGAGTTACTTGCCAGCAGAGAGATTTCTGGTGAAGGTGCCGCACGAGCGTCAATGCTTGTACAGGCATTGCATCCTGACTTTCCCTGGAGAGAAAGTGTGCTCATTAACAGGATCAGGTTATTTATGGAGGCGCTTGAGGGCTTGTGCAAAACGCACGGCCTCATGATTCGGGCACCGTTTCAAACGACGCGGCCGATTATCGATGTGGCGTACGGTGATGAAAAAGGATTTTCCATGTCACCGATACCGATCGGAGGCGGATATTTCTTCGACAGGGTTCTCTAGGCGATGTTTCAATTCAAAAATGCCGCGCGACTATCGTCGCGCGGCATTTCCTTTTTATAAAACTACTTCAGCTTAGACCTCCTCAAGAACGCAGGTACCGCGCTCCACTCGTCGTCCTCGTCCTGTGCGGGCGGAAGGGGCTTGTTGCCACCCTTTGGTTTTTCTTCCTGCACGTGCTGGCGCACTGGCTCGGGCTGCTTGATAGGCTCAGGCTGGCGTTGCTCCTGCTGCATCTGCGGCTCAGGCTCTCGATCTTTGTCTCGTCCGAGGACGTTGAAGATCTTGGACTTTTCAGGTCGATCCTCAATCGTGTTCTCCTCGCGTGGTCGCGTAAAGGAAGGAGACTGCTGTGATCGTACTGCCTGCTGTCCTAGCTCCGCTGGGAATCCTGAGGCGATGATGGTTACCCGCACTTCACCCTTGTTGAGCTTGTCGTCCTTGATGGTTCCGAAGATTACACGAGCGTCCGGATCCATAGACTCAGTAATGATCTTGGCCGCGTCCTGAATCTCGAACATAGTGAGGTCCTCGCTACCAGCGATGGAGAAGAGCACACCCTTGGCACCGTTCACGGACACATCCAGAAGAGGGGAGTTGATGGCGATTCGCGCTGCCTCGGCTGCTCGGTTCTCACCGCTCGCGATTCCGATTCCCATCAGTGCTGTTCCTGCGTCCTTGAGCACCGCCTTTACGTCAGCAAAGTCGATGTTGATGATTCCTGGAGTAGTGATGAGGTCAGAAATTCCCTCGACTGCCTGCTTGAGCACTTCGTCACAGAGTGCGAACGCGTGCTTGGCTGTAGTTTCCTTGGAGATATTATTCAAAAGCCTGTCGTTCGGGATAACGATGATCGCGTCAACCTCATCTCGAAGTGCCAGAAGAGCCTCGTTGGCGATTCGCGTTCGGTGCTGTCCCTCAAAGAAGAACGGCTTGGTCACGACAGCGACAGTCAAAGCTCCTGACTCGCGCGCAATCTGCGCGACGACGGGGCTTGCTCCTGATCCTGTTCCTCCTCCGAGTCCGCAAGAGATGAACACCATGTCAGAACCCTTTACGGCCTCCTGCACTTCTTCTTTCGTTTCTTCGATCGCTTTTCGTCCAAGCTCTGGAGACATTCCTGTTCCAAGACCCTTCGTCAGGTTTTTCCCGATATGAATTTTCTTTTTCGCTTCCGACTTGTGGAGGTCCTGCGCGTCCGTGTTGACGGCGATGAAGTCGATTCCCTTCACTTTCTCGTTGACCATATGATTAAGAGTGTTCCCGCCGGATCCACCGACTCCAATGACCTTTATTCGTGCGAAACTTTCTACTTCTGGCTTTAGTTGTGGCATGTTGTTTCTGTATAGACCCTTAAAATGGTAATAGAAACAGCATACCAGAATGCCTGGATTTATCAATGAAATCAGCCCTTGACAGAACCTACGGCAAGAAGCGTTTCAGATTGCGAACGAGAGTCTTCATGAGTGCCTTGAAGAGCTCGGGAGCCTTGTGCAGGTTGATGGACTGACCGTCGTCGGCGAAGGATCCGTAGACGCAGAGTCCGTAGGAAACAGCCCAGGTGGCGTCCTTGATCTTGACGTTCGCGCCGGTCGCCTTGTCGTCCGTGAGGCTGCCGATCTTGGCGATCTTGGAAGGGAGCTTGAGGTAGGCCCGGGCGACGTCATCGACAGTCGCGATACGCGATCCTCCTCCCGT
>JAYTLZ010000032.1:0-2722 GCA_043728995.1 Minisyncoccota bacterium | reverse complement strand
CAGACAATCACTAGTACTTTATCAAATTGCGCACGGGACAAAAGGCGACAGTCCAAAACCCATTCTGACTAAGGGACATGAGATCAGCATGGCGCCGGGGACACAGTCCGCATGGATGAACAACAGCATCACCCAGCCGCCGGAAACGCTTTGCTTCCTGACCGGTACTGGATCCGTAGTGTTCCAGGATGACAGACGCAGCATCACCATCGTATCGCCCGTGATCCTCAAGTTCGCGTGCGGCAGCAGGTATGCAATTCATGCCGGTCCTACCGGCATGTGGTTCAGCATCACGCCCGTCCGCTAGTTCGTCAGGCTCAAGGCCGGCGGTTTCCAACCGCCGGCCTTTTCCTTATACTGTACCCATGACTCCCGGACAGATCAGAAAATTCCAGAAAGAGGTACTCGACTACTACGCCATACACAAGCGTCCTATGGCATGGCGCGACATTGCCGATCCTTACAAGATTTTTATTTCGGAAATGATGCTGCAGCAGACGCAGGTCGAACGCGTAAAAATAAAGTATGCGGAATTCATAAAGCAGTTCCCCACCCTGCAGTCCGTCGCCAAGGCTGAGAAATTTGAAATCCTAAAAATGTGGCAAGGGCTCGGATACAACCGTCGCGCGCTTTTTATAAAAAGAGCGTGTGAGGAAGTTGTTGCGACCTATGATGGAAAATTCCCAAAAGATTTTATTGAACTGCAAAAGCTGCCAGGTATTGGACCCTCTACTGCCGGTGCGCTCTGCGCATTCGCGTACAACCTGCCAGTGTATTTTATAGAAACAAACGTTCGCGCAGTAATTTTGCACTTCTTCTTTGCGAATAAGGAGAAGGTTTCGGACAAGGATGTGATGGAAGTTTTGAAAAAGGTTACGCCCACAGATACTGCGCCGCGCGACTGGTACTACGCCCTCTACGATTACGGCACCCATCTCAAGAAGCAGCTTGGTGGCAAAAAGAAAACCGCGCTCCATCAAAAGAGCTCCCACTACACCAAGCAATCCCAGTTCGAGGGATCATTCCGACAAAAGCGTGCACGCGTTCTTAGGCTCAAGCTTGCAGACCCCGACATTTCTGAAACTGACCTTATTTCAAAATTAAAAATTTCCGAGGAGGAACTCGGAAACGTACTGCACTCCCTTACGAAGGATGGGATGATTTAGTCTAGTTTGGAAATACTTTTGAGAAGGCACCGCCCACAGCGGCCTGGGCACGCACATAGAGAGTAGGCTTTGCGTCAGCGCGGATCTTTACCTTCACGCCTTCGATCTCCTCCTCGCATTCCTTGTTAACTAGAGAAAGCATCGCGCAATACATGTCCTTGAACAGTCCGCGTCCGGAGGCGTGCGCAAGGTGTGGGACCGCTAGAGAAACGCATAGTACGAGTCCGAATAGTGATGGGATGAGGGGGTTGTTTTTCATGATACGCTTGATACTAAGATTATCTCACGCATTCCCCCGTTTCTCCTATTTCTTTTCCACATTATAAAAAGTGGCGCGCCTATCGGCGCGCCACTTCTTTTATTCCAAATTGTCCTTCTTCACCTTCTTCTTTTTCTTCTTGGTCTTGAGTCGCTCTTTGTCCTTCACCTGCTTGCCGAACTTCTTCTCGGCAGCCTCGATGATCTTGGACGCGATATCGGTACCCGTTGCAGTCTCAATCCCCTGCAGGCCAGGAGAAGAGTTTACCTCGATCACGAGCGGTCCGCGCGATGACAAGAGCAGGTCTACTCCTCCGACAATAAGTCCCATCAGCTTGGTAGCCTCCAGTGCCGTAGACTTGATCTTCTTGTCGATCTCGATCGATCGAGCCACGCCACCCTTGTGCAGGTTGGATCGGAACTCGTCCCCCTGTCCGCTTCGCTCCATCGCTCCGACAACCTCGCCGTCCACGACGAATGCTCGAATGTCCTTTCCACCCGCCTCCTCGATAAATTCCTGCACGATCAGGTCCTTCTTGATTCCTGAGAATGCCTCAACAGCTGACTTGGCTGAGGAAATAGAGTCCGCCTTGATCACACCAGTTCCGTGCGTTCCCTCAAGCAGTTTCAGGATAACCGGCGTTCCTCCCACTTCCTGGATAAGATTCTTCACGTCGTCAGACTTCGGATGCCGTGCGAACACGGACTTCGGGATTCCGATTCCTGACTTGGACATGATCTGCAGGCTTCGCAGCTTGTCTCGAGACCTGATGAGTGCGGTCGACGTCATGATTGACTCGACTCCCATAAGATCAAAGTGCCTCACCACGGCAGATCCGTATGACGTTACTGATGCTCCGATTCGCGGGATGATAACGTCGATATCCTTCACGTCCTCACCCTTCACTCGAATGGACGGCTTCCCTTTCTCCATAATAAGGTGGCACTTCGTATGATCGATGATCACGACCTCGTGTCCACGCAGCTCGGCAGCCTCAACCAACCTCCGTGTGGAGTAAATCTGTGGGCTTCTTGATAGAATTGCTATTTTCATACTTTTATTTATTCGGTAAATGTTTTGCTTGCGTCGACAATGAAGTCTTTCTTTATAATTTTTCTTCCGAGGAGAATCGGATACTTGAGATCCTTTCTGTTGGAGAGACTGAGATCCACCTTGAGTGCCTTGCCCTTCAGGATAATCGTGACAGGAACGGCGTATCTGTGCTGGACCGTTCCGTTTGAGGATCTGATACTCTTTTCCTCAAACACGTCGGTCTCATAGACCTTGTTGTGGAATT
>JAYTLZ010000031.1:0-9312 GCA_043728995.1 Minisyncoccota bacterium | reverse complement strand
TGCGAAAGGAGGACCGAACGATCCGCAACTTCAAGATCCCTGTGCAGGCCGACCTGTCTGGCGAGCTTATCAACATCAGCTCGTTTACCATCATGGATCCCAAGACTCATAAGGTCGTGAGCAAGTCTTCAGACGTGTCACTCAACAAGGGCAAGCACCTTCTGCTTGCTGGACCAAACGGAGTAGGTAAGAGTACGCTGCTTGAGTCACTTGCGCTGGGCAAGGCCAAGGGTGCCAAGCTCAAGAGCGGAATCAGAGTCGGATACTACCGACAGGATTTTTCCACACTTAACTTTGAGGACACCGTATACAAGTCGCTGACCGAAATCATGCAGACGCGTGACGAGCATCGGATGCGAGGCATCGCGGCAAGTTTCCTCATTACGGCCGATATGATGGGAACCAAGATCGGGAGCCTGTCAGAGGGGCAGAAGGGCCTTGTTGCCTTTGCGCGACTCGTGCTGCAGGAGCCAGGTATCATGATGCTCGACGAGCCGACCAACCACATCAACTTCCGACACCTTCCGGTGATCGCGAAGGCACTCAGCGAATACGAGGGAGCACTCATCCTCGTAAGTCACGTACCTGAGTTCGTCCACCAGATCCGAATTGATCAGACGCTCCAGTTGGACAAGTAGTTTTTTGGATATAAAATACGTATATGATTCCAGATCCGATCGAGCAGATCGAAAGATACACCAAAGGCGCGAACGATTACATGGGGCAAAAGTCACATGGCGTAGTTGTACGGTATCCACTCCTGTTTTCTTTTTTAATAATTCTCGGATCAATCGCTACGCTCAAGGGCCTTGAGTCCGTCATCGTGCAGATTCCTATTTTCGTGGAGCATCCATCACTTCTTTTTGTACTCGGTGTGATCACGCTTTTGTTTACTGGCAGCTTGTACAAGATTCTGCAGAAAACAAGTAATTGACATCTTTTCATATATAGCTAGTATTGCAGCTAATTGCTCCTCTATATTCTACCTGGAGCTCAAACCAAACCAATTGATCCGATGCCAACCAAAAAGTACGCACTCCTTTCCGTATTCGACAAGGAGGGAATTGACGAGTTTGCCCGAGGACTCATTTCGAACGGCTACGAAATCATCTCGAGTGGCGGAACGCACAAATACCTCGCCGATAGAGGAATCGAGGTGATGGACGTTGCGGAACTGACTGGATATCCTCCTGTGTTGGACCACCGAGTTGTCACGCTCGCGCCGCAGATTCATGGAGGTCTTCTCGCCACTGAGGAAATGTATCCTGAACTCGACGAGTTGAACTGGAAGAAAATCCACCTGCTTGCAGTGGATTTCTACCCGCTACACCAAGCATTGGGGGAACGGGGTGCAACGTTCGAGTCGTGTCAGAAAAAAACCGACATCGGTGGGCCGGCTATGATTCGTTCTGCCAACAAGGGTGGTGAAACGATCGTCCTCATAACTGAGGGACAACGCGAACCAGTGCTTGAATGGATCGCTGCCGGTGAACCTGACCGTGCACATGTTCTGTTTGAATTGAGTCTCCGTGCTGAGCGGCACGTCGCCGACTACTGCATGCGGTCGGCGGAGGTGTATGAAACGTTCCGACATAAGCTTTTTCCCGGAGCTGTCGGCCCGAAATGGATCAGGTACTGAATTCCAACGCAAAGCGCGCGATGCCTCCGGCACCGCGCGCTTTTTTATTACAGTAAGTTCGGTATCAAACTACCCGTTGAGACGATCCGAAAGTTAGGGTATAGTAAGGTATTACTCTAACCCAACGCATATGAGCTACCTCAAAAGGTTTTGGCACAACATTAAGAACTCGTTTTATAATCCAGAGTTTTATTCGCAGCTGCGGCACAAGCGGTTTTGGAGGGCAATTCTAATTCTTCTGGGGGTTTCAATGATCAGCATGCTCGTCATCTGTGTCATGCTCGGTGCGACGGTGGGCGGATTTCTTAAGTCGTTCTCATCTGACGATTTCGTAGATACGTACTATCCAGAAGGACTTGAGCTTACTGCCAAGGACAATCAGTTCACGTCGAACGTCGCTGAGCCATATTTCATTCCGTTACCCGATGGCGACAAGCATGGTCCGGATAAGTTTACAAACGCTGTCGTCATCGACACGTCTGATAATCTCACCCTGGATCAGATCGGAGCATATGACGCTTTCGTAGTAATTACGAAAAACGGTATAGCCGGAAAGGAGGAGAGCGGCGAGATGCGGGTGATTACGCTCAAGCAAGCAAACATCGGAGACTTTGTCGTAAACGAGGACAACTCGGCGGTCTGGGCAGAGGCAGCGCTTAAATTTATAAAAATTGCGGCTATCCCGCTCCTTCTCTTCTTATTCATCTTCGGTTCCGTATTCGTGACGCTGTGGCATATGTTCGTCCTTCTCTTTGCTGCGCTAGTCGTAAAGATCATTGCTGCCATCAAGAAGATCGAGATGCCGTATCCGACTGCCTACATTGTCGCGCTATTCGCAACAATTCCTGTCCTAATTCTAAATATGGTGCTCAACACGTTTATGCAGGTACCGGCATTTATTGATCTACTCCTGTTTATCGTTATCGTGAGTATCAACCTTAAGCCCTTACGTGCACAGGAGACAACTCCAATTGAGGCAGCTACACCAATAGAAAAAACGACTCCTGTAACCGAAACAAACTAACCATGAAGGAACTCACTCCAGAAGAAAAGCGCGTCATTGAGGACAAGGGAACCGAAATGCCTTTCACGGGCAAGTACGACAAGCATTTCGAGCAGGGTGCATACTACTGTAGGCGTTGCGATGCCAAGCTGTATACGTCTGAGAGCAAGTTCGACTCGGGATGCGGATGGCCCGCGTTCGATGACGAAGTACCCGGATCGGTGAAGCGGACGGTGGATGCAGATGGGCGACGAACAGAAATCACCTGCGCAAACTGCGACGCGCACCTCGGACATGTCTTCGAGGGTGAATATCAGACTGCCAAGAACGTGCGCCATTGCGTCAACTCCGTGTCACTCGATTTTAGACCGAGTGGGGAGTAATTTGTGAAGAACTACCGTGCGAATACTGTGCAGATGCTGATATACTAAGGGTAATCAGATGAACTATCTTTCAACACACAAGCTGAAATCATTTCTCGTACTCTTTTTCTGTTTTGTGGTTTTTGTTGCACTTTCCCAGAGTAAACAAAAGGAGGTTGTGTTCGTTCCGTATACAGGAGACACAGATTCATTCGTAACGGAACTTTCCAATCGAGGACTAATCCAAAACAAATTCTCGGAACTCGTGCTGCGAGTCATCCTTGCAATCAAGGGTGATATCCCAGCAGGTGGCTACGAGTTTACCCGTGGTATGGGTGCAGTTTCTACCGCGCTTGCAATCGACGAGCCTCAGTATGAGTACATCCTGATCTTCGACGGCTTCAGAAAGGGACAGATGGGAGAAATAATTGGCGAGAAGCTTGGCTGGTCTGAGGAGAAGATTAGGGAGTTCGGAGAGACCGAGCAGATGTGCGGACTCAAGGGTGATGAAGGCTTCCTTGCATCCGGTACGTATCTGATCCATAAGCGTGAGGATATCGAGGTCGTGCAAGAGACGATGCAGAAGACGTTTAACGAGGTTCTGGATGATCTTGATATCGATGAGGACGACGTGTCGCTGTCCGAGACTATCACCATCGCATCACTGATTCAGCGAGAGGCCGCCGGCAAGGCAGACATGAGAATCATTTCAGGGGTGATAAAGAACCGACTCGACAAGGGTATGGCACTCCAGATTGATGCGACGTTGCAGTATGCACGAGGAATGGAGGGGAACTGGTGGCCTATTCCTCGATCAGAGGACAAAAGGATTGATTCACTCTTCAACACATACATGTACGAAGGGCTTCCTCCTGCGCCGATCGCCACACCGAGCAAGGATGCGATCAGTGCAGCGCTTAGGCCACTCAGGACAGACTGTCTCTTTTATATACATGACTCCAGGCGAAACATTCACTGCGCTACCAACTACGAGCAGCACAAGAGAAACATCCAGAATTACCTGAGATAAAACTTATCCACTTTTAATATTATTGACAGACCAAAAAGTAGTTGTATTGTTAAAGATGGCAGATCATTCCACCCCAAGAAAGGATGTCAGTCATGAATAAGCCTACGCAAAATCATTGCCTGGAACTCTATGCGATTCTGGTAGAACTTTTTAAAGGACAGGATAAGCTTCCGCAAGGAACAACAATGTTGCAAGTTTGTGGCATGAATGACGACGAAAGACGCGCCTTCGTGGTAAGTCTTTCGAACCGTCAGCAGGACGAACTCGGCAACACGGCCATGACCGTGAAGAAAATCAGGAAATACGCAGTAAGGACGATGGAAAAAATCGCCCTCCTGCAGGTACCATTCAACCCCCGCAAAAAACCAACCAATCTAGCAGCCTGACACCTCCCAAAACTGAGCCGATACAGACGTTTATCGGAATGGCCCGCGACATCATGTCGCGGGTTTTTCTTTTTATGCCTGATAGTGTACACTCTAACCACTATGTTTAATTTTGTAATGAAGCAGATGATAAAGAGGCAGGTCAAGGACATGCCCAAGGACCAGCAGGACCTTATTCTGGGGCTCATGGAGAACAATCCTGAGCTTCTCAAGACTATCTCAAGCGAGATTCAGGTTAAGGTAAAGAAGGGGATTGACCAGCAGTCCGCGATGATGCAGGTCATGATGGATCACAAACAGGAACTGCAGGCGGCGATGATGAAGATTAAGAAATAGTTTTCAAATATATTATGGTACTATATGAGTAATTAATAGTATTCATAATAATTATGATTTTCGTAAAAAAGAGGTTTTCGAAAGTGGATCGAGGATTCACACTGATCGAGTTGCTTGTCGTCGTTTCCATAATTTCACTCCTCACATCAGTAGTGCTCGCTAGCCTGAAGGAATCGAGAGGCAAGGCACAGGATTCGAAGGTCGTAAGTCAGCTGCTTGAGATGAGAAGTGTAGCCGAGCTGAACAATTCTACTGCAAGTTATGGTATAGCAGATGGCGCAAACCTGTGCGGCACGCTCAATACGGCTTTTACAAATGCAAATTTTAATGCAGGCGGCAGTTGGCCAACAGTAAACGGAGCGAACAACATTCCTATTTGCTACTCAAATGCTGCAGGCGACGGGGACCTTATAACTAGTTATTCCCTCTGGAATAACCTGAACAACTCGAGCGGGTGGTGCGTTGACAGTGAGGGGGCATCCTTAAGGTTAGATAGTGCTCCTAGTAATTACACTTGTGTGGGTGGAGCGGGTGGTGATGGTGGAGGTGGAGGAACAGCTTTGAATGGTGAGTCGTGTAGTGGATCAAATTCTGATTGTGCAAGCGGATATTGTGGGTATGATTACAATACATATGAACGCATTTGTACGGATGGTTCAAACCTTTCACTCTGTACTGACAGTAATCAATGTTCAAGTGGTTACTGTAACCCAACGTTTTCTTGTGCCGACCCGATTGCTCCTGGAGAGTTTGGGTACGCGTGCCAGTATGACACAGACTGCAATAGCAGTTATTGTGATCAGACTACTTTGACCTGCGGTCCCTACTAGACATTAAGTGATGTGCAATCTTTTTTAGATGTGACCTAAAATACGCATTTTACATTTCTCTCAACTTCATATAGAATCCATTCACTATGTCACTCTCAATCGGAATCGTAGGACTGCCCAATGTCGGCAAGTCCACCATGTTTAACGCAATCACCAAGAAGTCGGTTCCAGCCGAAAACTATCCTTTTTGTACAATCGACCCTTCTGTCGGGATCGTTCCTGTACCTGATGAGCGAATCGATAAGCTTGCGACGTTGAGCAATTCTGTAAAGTCTCTTCCTGCAGTGGTTGAGTTTACTGACATCGCCGGACTCGTAAAGGGTGCAGCTGAGGGCGAGGGTCTCGGAAACCAGTTTCTTTCTCATATCCGAGAAGTAGATGCTATCTGCGAGGTCGTACGAATCTTCGAGGACTCCAACATCGTGCACGTGCATGGCGAGGTAAACCCTCTGTCGGACGTCATGGTCATCAACTACGAGCTCGTGCTTGCAGATCTTTCTACCGTGACCAAGCGAATCGGAAATATCCAGCGTGAGGTCAAGCGGAACGACGCAGCTGCGGTCAAGGAGCATAACGCCTTATTGAAGGTTGAGGAAGCACTCAAGGATGGAAAGTTTGCTAATCAGGTTGAACTGACTGAGGATGAGGCTCCGTTCGTAAAGCACCAGCACCTCCTGACCTCTAAGCCGATCATGTATGCTTTGAATAAAAAGACAGGCGGAAAAAACCTGGATGACAACAACGACCCGCGATATCACGACCTTATCAAATACATCGAGGAGCGAGGGTGTCACTTCACTAAGTTGGACGCGTCGAGTGAGCTCGAGATCAACGAGATGTCAGACGAGGAGAAGGTATCGTTTAAGGAAGAGATGGGAATTGATGGAGGACTGAACGAACTGATCGTAAAGGGATACGAGATTCTGAATTTAATTACGTATTTCACCACAGGCGAGACTGAGACGAGGGCATGGACCGTTAAGCGGGACTCTACCGTGCCACAGGCCGGAGCAGCGATTCACTCTGACTTTGAACATAAGTTCATCAGGGCTGAGGTTGTTGCATGCGCGGACCTGCTGGAGTGCGGATCATACGCTATCGCTCGCGAAAAGGGCGTATTGAAAATTGTTGGCAAGGAATACATCGTGCAGGATGGGGACGTGATAGAGTTTAAGGTTTAATTTTTATATATAAAAAGGAAGTTGATAATTCTTCCCTCGTCTGTTACCATCAAATTTCAGAAACCTCTTTCTATCTACTGACATGAATATTGATGAAGTTATCAGGCTTCTGACCTGGATAGTGACAAACAGGCAAGGCTGGACCTTTGCGGTTGATGACGGCTGTATCCATCTTTACAACGTCGCGTTCGAGAAGACTATTTTCTCGCCGCTGACAGCCGTGTATTACGACCTGACTGGCCGTGCAATCCACCGAGGCTCGTACTGGGCTGAGGAACTGTGCTGGGAATTCGGGCTTAAGTGGCAAGACGCGCTCGTCATCTCACACGCAAGCACGTCCTGTAACTGCGACAGCGTCGTCGGTCGTGGATACTGTCAGAAGACTCGCGATAAGATGCTGCTAGCGCTCGGTCTATTGAAATAGTCTTGCTGCATCACATTCAGAGATGCGCCGGTTCCCCCAGGGACCGGCGCACTTTATTTACATATTGATCGATTTGAATTAGAAAAGGCCCCGAACGCGAATGCGCTCGGGGCCTTTGGTAAAGCGTGACTTCAAGGCTTTGCTCGTGACATGTAAGAAGCGTACCCGCGAATGACCGCCATGCAGAATTTTCCGACTAGGATCAGGGGAACAGCAACGCGTCGAACAAGGTTTGTCATATGCCTTTGGTCAATACCGTGCTCTTTGTCCTGCAGGAACCTATCGAGCGGTCTGAAAACACACTCCAGTGCCCACATGAGGGAATAGAAGGGTAGGATCAACGCTAGGGCATTGCAGACCAGAAACACGTAGTCGTCAAACTCCTCGATGCGCGCTCCGAAAAAGAATCGGTCATCGAACTGGCTCACGACGACGATAGACGCCACTAACCACAAGGTCGTAGACAAGAAGAGCTCGCAAAAGCTCTTCCCAATCTCCACCAAGATAATCCGGTCAGAATCCTCACCTTTTTGATTTGCGCGGTTGAGCCACGGGAGGCGCATTAGGATCGACAGAGCGGCACTGCCCAAAATGAAGAGTACGTAGGTTTTCCAGATAAACGGGATGAATGCATTCATGGTTTTTAAAGAGTTCCTGTTCACACTAAAACAAATTCGTATTTTGTCAACAAACCACTCAAATGGTATACTCACCGAATGAATTCATACGATCATAAGGCCATCGAGGCCAAGTGGCAGAAGCAGTGGGCCGATGCCAACCTTTTCAAGACCGCGACAACGCCCCGGACTCCCGAGGACAAGATGTACCTGCTGACCGAGTTTCCGTATCCCTCTGGAAATCTACATGTGGGACACTGGTACGCATTTGCAGTTACGGACATCTTCGCGCGGTATATGCACCATATCGGTAAGGACGTATTGTTTCCGATTGGCTTCGACTCGTTCGGCCTTCCTGCCGAGAACGCCGCGATCAAGCGGGGACTCAATCCCAAGGACTGGACCTATTCCAACATTGAATTTATGGAAGGGCAGCTGCGTAGCATGGGGACCATGTTCGACTGGGACAAGAAAGTCGTGACCAGCGATCCCGAATATTATCGCTGGACGCAGTGGCTGTTTCTCCAATTTTATAAAAAGGGTCTGGTAAAGCACGAGAAGACGCACGTGAACTGGTGTCCTTCCTGCAAGACAGTGCTCGCTAACGAGCAGCTTGAGGGTGGCGTATGTGAGCGCTGCGGATCTGCCGTGGAACAGAAGGAGATGATGCAGTGGAATATCGAGATTACCAAGTATGCAGATCGACTGATCGATGATTTGGACGCCGTGAGCTGGCCCGAGCATATCAAGGAGGCCCAAAAGAATTGGATCGGACGAAGTTCTGGAACGTTTTTTGAGTTTCCTGTTTCTAATTTTGATAAAAGTATCAAAGTCTTCACTACGCGACCAGATACGTTCTTTGGTGTGACCTACGTTGTGCTCGCGCCAGAGCATTCTCTTGTACAAGAATTAAAGCCGCAGATCTCCAATTGGACTGAGGTCGAGACATATGTCCAGAATGCAAACAAAAAGACTGATCTTGAGCGACAGGCAAACAAAGAAAAGACAGGCGTGAGACTTGAGGGGATTACCGTAACGCATCCTGCAACCCAAGAACAGATTCCCGTGTTTATTTCTGATTATGTGCTCGCACAGTACGGAACGGGAGCAGTAATGGCTGTCCCTGCGCATGATGAGCGCGACTTTGAGTTCGCACAGAAGTTTGGAATGTCGATAAAGACAGTTATTGAACCGATTACCGGGACTCCTTTAGGTAATGAAGAGAAAAGAAATAGCATAGTTGCCCTAGTCGAAAATCCTGTTGACGGGAAGGTTCTCAGTATAAATTGGGGACCGCAGTTGGGCGGAATCTTGCTTGTCGGAGGCGGACGTGAGGAGGGGGAGGATCCAATCGAATGTGCCAAGCGAGAGATTTTGGAGGAAACGGGATATCAGAACGTGGAACTTGTCGCGCAGTCCGAACTCATCCATCATCATTATCGGGCGCATTCCAAGAACGTAAACCGAGACATCTCTGCGATTGGTCTATATTTTAAACTAATTA
>JAYTLZ010000030.1:0-5965 GCA_043728995.1 Minisyncoccota bacterium | reverse complement strand
AGATGGGTCTGCCTCTAATTTGAGCGTAAGTTCGCTGGCAGTTCCCCTCATAACCCGCTCGTGCATCTTGGTCAGCTCCTTGCAGATGATGACCTTTCGCTCCGGCTGACGAGCATCGATCTCTGAGAGCAGCTTCATGATACGGTGTGTAGACTCGTACATGACTACAGTATGTCCGTAGGCCAGTGCCTCGTCCAGCTTCTTCTGTCTCCCCTTCTTGTGTGGCAGGAACCCGATGAAGGTAAACTGCGAGACAGGCAATCCTGAGATTGAAATGGCAGCAGTGAGTGCGCTTGCCCCAGGAATCGCCTGGATAACGACATCCGGCTTCTGCTCTGCAACAAGCTGCAGAAGAAGCGATCCAGGGTCGCTGATCGCAGGCGTTCCCGCGTCACTCACGAGCGAGACGTTCTCGTATTTATCAAACAAGCTGAGGATCGAATCAATTTCCTTCTCAGTGCTGAACTTGTGGAAGGCGGACGTCTTGGCCGAAATGCCATGGGCCGAAAGCAGCTTCCTGGTTGTCCTGGTGTCCTCGCACAGGATGATGTCCGAGTTCTTGAGCACCTCAATGGCCCGCAGGGTGATATCCTGCAGGTTGCCGATCGGTGTCGCGACTATGTATAGATTTGACATAAGGCTAATCTATCATAGTATTGGAAATTGAACATATGCCCTCTACAAAACTCACCTATCTTGACCGACAAGTTCGGCTCACGCACCTTCGGATCGAGAGGCTGAAACAGCGGCCTCGAAGCATCTTCTGGATCAAGGAATTTGCTGGCAAGTGCCAGTTTGACCCAAGGCTCCTCACTGCCATCCTGGACGAGGTGGACGAGGGCGGTATCCTTGAGCAGATCCATGCTTTGCGCGGCAATGACAACGTAAAAAAGGCTAAGGCTTGTGCTGAAACGAGCCGAAAGGTCGAGGTCATGCTCCTGTCATTGTATATCTACTCAGGCAACCGGCAGTTTCTCGATCAGGCAGTGTCCAAAAGGCATGTCGATCGGATTACCGCGCAAGCAGCACGACTTATCCTGTTCCTCCACCGACTGATCTCACGAAAGAATCATGAACCGAAAGCCGCCTGACTGGCTCGTCTGGCTGCTCGAGAACTCGAGCGTCACGACCGATGCCCGAAGCCTGAACGGTATACGGTTAGGAAGCGCGATACTCCTGGCTCCCTTTGCCTTCATTCGCACCGCCCTGCTATGCCTTCTCGTTTCTCCCGCTCTTATTGCCGAGTGTCTTTCCTCCAAGAAATAATGCTCGACGTTTCGAAATGGCGGACCCTCACGGGTCCGCCATTTTTCTTTTACAAAATTTCAATATCCGCACCGATTGAATTCAGACGGTTTGCGACATCTTCATATCCGCGCTCGATCGCATAGACATTTCTCAATATGGATTCCCCCGGAGCAGCAAGCATCGCAATCAGGACAATCATGGCCGGTCGCAATGCGGGAGGACACACGACTTGTGCTGCCTTAAGCGGCGTCTTGCCAGTCACGAACACGCGATGAGGATCAGCCAATCGTATATTCGCCCCAAGTCGATTCAGCTCAGTAAAATAAATGGCCCGGTTCTCCCACATCCAGTCATGGATAAGTGTTTGACCTTCGGCCTGCGTCGCAATCGGCACGAAGAACGGCAGGTTGTCCGTATTAATTCCGGGATACGGCAACGAGTGCACCTTGTCTGCAGGCGCAGTAAGCTTTGATGGAAATACCGTAATGTCGACAAGATCGGTTCCTCCGTTATCGGACTTGTATTTCGTCGTCCTTTTATATTTCAATCCCATCTTCTCCAGCTTGAGGAGTTCCAGTTCAAGAAAATCAATCGGACACCTTCTGATTGTCAGCTCGGAATCCGTAACGATTGCCGCTGATATAAACATCATGGACTCAATTGGATCCTCCGCGCACGAGAACTCGATTTCAGTATTGATATCCTTGATTCCTCGGATTGCCAACCTGTGCGTACCGATTCCATCAATCTCGACACCGAGCTTCTGGAGGAAAAAGCACACTTCCTGCACCTGATAATTTGAGGAAGCGAAGGAAACCCTCGTCTCCTTTGGAATTCCTGCGGCGGCAAGCAGAATATTAATCACCGCCGTGTCTCCCGCCTCATACATCACGATTTCGCCCGCATGCATCTTGTGCGCGGAAACATTGTAATAGTCCTTGTCAGTCTTGATCTTCACACCCAATTCCTCCAACCCGTAACGATGTGCGGCAATGGTCCGCTCTCCCATCTTGCAGCCACCGGCGTGCGGCATCCTGAACTCCTCCACCCGGTGCACGAGTGATCCGATCATCATGAGTGCTGATCGGATCTTGCCAGCAGACTCGGCACGCAACTCTGACATCTTGAATGCCTTCGGAGGTCTCAAAGTAAGCGTATTCCCTTCCCATTTATACAGGACTCCGATACTCTCAAATACTTCGAGCACGCGATTCACCTCCTCAATTCTTGGTACGCGCTTGAGAATTGTCGTACCCTTGTTTAATAGTGAGGCAGCAAGAAGTCCCATGGCACCGTTCTTCGAGGTGTTAGTGTCGATAGATCCGCTGAGCTTCTTTCCTCCGTTCACCCGAAAGTCGATCGACTTGTCCACGGAGATGATCTTACGATGCAGCACGGTCCCGATCTTCTTGATCTCGGCAGCGGTCAGGTTCTGGTTCCCGCTCTCGATCCGTGCCACAGCGCTTTGCGAGGTCTTGAGAAGCTTTGCAAATTCGCCCTGGGTCAGGCCCTTCTGCGAACGAAGTGACTTGATAAGTGTTCCGATTTGCTGGAGCGAGTCAAGTCGCGCATCTTTCTTTGACATACATCCAATATATCACATATGATATATCCATGAATACTGATCTCAAGACCTTTTCCACACTCCGCATTGGCGGCAAGGCGCACAAGGTTTTTGAGATACGAAACGACGCAGATATCCGTTCCGCACATGAATACGCACTCAGGCACGGCAAGAGGCTTGTCATAATCGGTGAAGGTTCCAACTCAGTCTTTTCGGATGCCGAGGACCTGTTCGTTATCGGTTCCATGAAAAGCACAGGCATCGAAGCGATTTCTCATGGCAACACGACGGAGGTAACCGCAGCAGGAGGTGAAGGCTGGGACGCACTTGTCGCATGGACTGTAGAGAGAAACCTTTCCGGAATAGAGGCGCTGTCATGGATTCCAGGTACCGTTGGCGCAGCACCGATCCAGAACATCGGCGCATACGGCAGCGAGGTCGCGGATACTCTCCTATCAGTTCGTGCTTTTGATCGCACAACGGAAGAGTTCGTTACGTTATCAAATGAAGCGTGCCTTTTCTCATACCGCGACAGCATCTTCAAGCGCAACCCTGAGCGATACGTCATTACACACATTACACTCACACTCAATCATGGACAGGCTACGGTTCCACAATACAAGGCAGTGCAGGAATATTTTGACGGAAAGAATCCGACGCTCGCCGAGATCCGCAAAGCCATCATAGAAATCAGGAACAGGAAGCTTCCTGACTATCGATCGCTTCCGAACTGCGGATCATTTTTTAAGAACCCAATCGTGACGCGTGACGTTCTCAAATCCATCCAGGAAACATTTCCTAACATCCCCTTCTTTGAGACCGACACAATGTCGATCAAGCTCTATGCGGGCTGGCTGATCGAGAACGTCGACTATGCTCAGGCCGAAACGGACAACGTCAGATTCTATGATAAAAACAAGTTGATCCTGACCAACCAAGGAAGCGCCTCCTTCGCAGAATTGCAGTGTGTTATCTCTGCAATCCAAGAGAGCGTTCGCCAAAAGTTCGCAGTCACACTTGAGGTCGAGCCGAACATCTTCACATAATCTTTACAAACACCTATAAATATGGCAATATAGTGCCCATGGAACCAATCACCTACCCCGTTCGGCTCAACCGATACCTCTATCTCAAGAACTACTGCTCACGCCGCCAGGCGGACGTCTTCATCGAGAAAGGTCTCGTAAAGATCAACGGCAAGCGCGCGGTCCTCGGACAGAAGGTCAACGAGTTCGACGTCGTAGATGTCAACAAGCAGATTGTCGAGAAGAAGGAGAACTTCGTGTATTTCCTCTACAACAAGGCCATCGGTATCGTGACCCGTAACCCCCAGGGTGGCGAGAAGTCTATCGCTGACGTATGGCCCAAGGCCAAGACTCTCCAGCCTATCGGAGCGCTCGACAAAGCCTCACACGGGCTCGTGCTGCTTACCAACGATACCCGAATCGTGGACCGTATCCTTAGCCCCAAGCATGATCATGAGAAGGAATACCGTGTACGACTCGACAAGGAGCTCAAGCCGTCATTCAAGGTAAAGATGGAGCGAGGCGTTGCCATCGAGGGATACATGACCAAGCCATGCAAGGTCGAGATTACCGGCGAGAAGGCCTTCCGAATCATCCTCACAGAGGGTAAGAAGCACCAGATCCGCCGAATGTGTGCCGCACTCGGCTACCAGGTCCGCGATCTCAAGCGAACGAGGATCATGAATCTCCGACTTGGAACCCTTCTGAAGGACGGTCAGGGACGCGAGGTTACCGTTGGCGAGAAGATGGAGCTGTTGAAGAGTCTGGGGGTGATGTAATTATTTGCACAACTCCTTCAGTGCCCTCTCCTGGTTCACTGCATGTGCTGAGCCGTATACGATAAATACCGAGTATCCTTTATTCCAATAGTCGAGGATATTTTTAACTATGGTCGAATCACGAATCACGTCTTCTGCTCGAGATATCTCGTTATATACAGAATTGTTCTGTGACGGGTCGACAAGGTCATAGAAGAATTTCTGCTGGTTCAAATCTAGCTCGGTATTAAAAAGCCTCTTGTGGAGATTCTTCACATCATCCACCGTTTTGTAGGTATCACTTATCCTTCCAAGCCTTTTGAGCACCCGACTCTGAATATACTCATCCTGAGTTGGCTTATCCACTATCTTTGAATAATGCAGCCCATATGTCGCAACCCATTGGTATGAAATGTCATCAGTGCCATAAGTATCCCTTAATGATTCCAAAATATCATCGTACTCAGGCTCAGGCGTATTGAACTCCAGACCTGCTTCCTTAGCGAGAAATGTTGTATATGCTGCCTCCCCGTACTTTTGAATAGTTTCCTCTGTCGTTGGAAAAGTAGGCCAGTTCTTACCGCCTTCGACTAATACGACTTTGTCTCCGACCAGTTGAATAAATTCCTCAAACTTCTGCTTGATGACTGCAAACTGCTTGTCTTCCGGGAGATACAAATGCCTAACGCCGATATACGTAAGTCTCTTATCACCTTTTGCTATTTCGAACATGTATGGCGTCTCGAACTTCTTTGCCCGGTATTCGTCCCAGGTGAGAATGAGGGATTTGATGTGGTCCATGAGACTTAAATTATTTCTTTGAGACAGTATACTTCATCCACTGACCTTCAGGATCTTTCTCAAAATCAAATCGATATTCAGGGTACATCTCCTGTATTTCTGCCATATATGTATATAGGCTGTCAGGAGTCGTAACGTCACCGCCCAATAATGGAGGAATTCCATCAGGACGCGCCGTCTTATCAAACGTTCCGTCTGGCAGCACTTTGTATGTTTCTGAATAGGTGCCTTGTTCATTAAACATTCCTTCAAAGAAATGCAGGTCTGTATGAGACAACTCATTTTCTTTCTTTGCCTCGGCAATTGCCTGATCCGTAGATGCACCGTGCGTCATGGTGACTGGATGTACGTCGATGGAACTCCCTTTATTATGAGGTTTACCAACTAACACATAATTAAGGTCCGGCTGCCTTTCTTCGTCAGCAGCGGCGTATGGATTTTCTATAGTCATAGAGTAAGTATAAGCGTATTTTTAGTGGGAGTAAATCTTGATTCGGTCACGAGTCACCAGGCACAATCCCGCGCGCACCAAATGAAAACAGGCACCGATCGGTGCCTGTTTTCATTTG
>JAYTLZ010000029.1:0-6555 GCA_043728995.1 Minisyncoccota bacterium | reverse complement strand
AGCGCTGCTCCCCAGACCAGGAATCCGTTGATGACCAGTGAGAACAATCCGATTGTCAAAATATTGATTGGGAGAGTCAGGATAAAGATAATCGGCTTGATAAGTATGTTAATAATCGCGAGCACTACCGCCAGAACAAGCGCACCTACCAATGTCACCTCTACTCCAGGCAGAAGATACGCCGTGATTCCGATAGCCAATGCTGATATAACCCACTGCAAAATTGTTTTCATATAAAAAGTATACGTTACTCGGTAAAGATTGTCAGCCTTTTCCAGAAGTGCATGAAGTCCTTGAGCGGAAGCGTGATGGGATTGGCATCAGGTGGCTGAAGCGGATCAAGAGCGATAAACGTATTCTCGCCATAACCGATAACCAAGATGACATGGTCGTCAGTATTCTCACCAAACCCAGCAGATACGGAAACGAACGTCGGGTTGCCCTTATCGATCGCCTCGCGAATCTTGGCGATTCCGTTGTTTGCGAACTCACTTGAGTGGATCGCAGGAATTGGATCACCGGTAGTCAGATCAATATCATGCGCCTTGAACTCCTGACAATACGTATGCACGCCATGATTGCGCAGAACACGTACGACTGTCTCGTGTGTCCACCCAGATCGCTCTCGCCCACCTACGATGTTCGCCTCCTTGAGGAGGTTGTCGAACGAGTTCGGTATCAATCTGCTATCGAGCACCATCTTGATGCATGCGATCGCGCACACTGAACGCTGTAGGTCCGGAGGAATCTGGTCATCGAGCTGTGAGAAAAATGGTACGTCGAGTTGCATAAGTATATGTATATTACCTTATTTCAAAGTCAGAGTCAGCCTGGAGCGTCGCGTAGATCTTGTCCATGATCGGATTCACCTCTTCGTCAGTCAGCGTTCGCTCCGCAGACTGAAATACTAATCGATATGCATACGACGTCTTGCCGTCCTTTGAGAACTCATCGAACAGGTCGTACCGCACGAGCAAATCACCTGCGTTGTCGATAACTATTTTCTCAATATCACTTTTTGTCTTGGCAGAAGATGCCCAGACCGCAACGTCTCGCGTCATGAACGGATATGGTGAGAAAGGTCTGTACTGAGTAGCTGGCAGTACTGAAAGAGTGTTATGAATCGTCGTGATACCATCGAGCACACCTGCGAGATCAATTTCAACAACTTCCTGGTTATCTGCAATTTGTGCAGTGATCTGTACACCGATCTTTTCAGAAAGATACGCAAGCGCTTCGTCGAGAATCATCTTTGACTTTTGTTTCTTGCTTGCACTTCGCACAGCGATCCCAAGCACGACCTTCTCCTCATTTCCAACAAAGACATGCCCCACCTCAAATATCTTAACAACCTCTTCGGCAAACAATTCCTTGTTGCGAAAATTGAGATCGAGCGCGTCAGTAAGTCCCTTCGCCAGATCGGATCGCAGGAATCCCTTGTCCTTGGCAAGAGGCTTCGCCACCGCGATGTCACCCTTCTTTTGGAAGGAGTACGTCACGACCTCGTCGAATCCAATATCAGTCAGATGACTCTTAATGGTCGCGATCTTGTCATAGATAGAAAGCTCGGACGTTTGTGTGTTCAGTTCAGGCGCAACTGGAGTAACGTGCTCGTATCCGTACACGCGTCCGATTTCCTCGATAATGTCCTCCTCGATCTTTAGGTCGAGTCGCTCGTATGGGACTTCAAGAACGTATCGTTCCTCATCTTTCTCTGCAAGTCGTCCATACTTAACTTTATTCTTAAAGTAAGCAGACTCATCCATGTCCTCAATAGCAACCTTTCCAATTTTAGAACCAGCGTGCAACACCTTGTTATCTCCTATATAAACTCCCACATGGTCAACTCCATGTTCTATTCTGGTTCCTGCAAGAAATTCCTTGGTTTCATAATACGGATCAGCATGGACAAACAATCCTGTATTAGCAAAAACCAAATCCCCCGGTTCTAGATTTTCCTTTTTAATTTCAGGGGTAAAAAGACACTGGTCGATTGAAACGCGCGGGATCTGAATTCCAGACTGAGAATAAACGTAAGCAGTCAAAGAGGAACAATCAAAACCAATATGAGGTGCATCGTACAGAACGCTTGCTCCCCAGATATATGGCTTGCCTATCGTTTCATTTGCAAGCTTAAGTACGTTCTCTTTAACATTAACCTTATGTGCCCTAATTCCAATTCTACCCAGGATTCCCAAGATATTATCGTCAGACACCTGCACGCCGAGCTTCTTTGAGACGTTCGCAAGATCGAGTCCAACGGAATACGGCCGAGTTTGTGGACGAAGATTTACACCTATAGTATTTGAAAATTCCGTCGACGAATCAGAGGCATGTTTTTTAATATACTGACACGCAAGCCGCATCCCCTTTGCAACAAGCCGTGGCGACAAGCCGTTCTCAAATTGTTTCGACGAGTCCGTCTGGATGCCCGTTCGCTTCGACGCCTTCCGTACTTTCACAGGGAAGAAGTTTGCCGACTCAAGCAGAATGTTTTTTGTAGAATAATTCACCTCTGCCTTATTGCCACCCTTCACACCTGCAATCGCTAGGTTATCACCATGACTGTCCTGAATGGTCAGATCCTCTTCTGTAAGCTCAACCTCCTTGTTATCTAGTGTCGTAATTTTATGGATGACAGGCGAACCAATCGTAATTATCCTGCCAGAGATCTTGTCCGTATCAAATGCATGCATAGGTTGTCCGATTTCGTACATGACGATATTCGTAATATCGACAATGGTATTAATTGAACGTTGACCGATTGCCTCGAGCTTTAACTTGAGCTCAAGTGGAGATTCCTTCACGACTACATTTCTCACTTCGCGCATCATGTACCTTCGAAGGCACTCGTCTTCAACCGACACCTCATACGCAGTATCAAATTGTGCAACAGTATCTGCCACTTCTTTTTCGACCAAAGGAATCCTGGTATGTATCGCAATCTCCCGCGCAACGCCCAGATGACTCAGACAGTCCGGTGCTCGGTCAGGCGTGATCTTGATCTCGAGAACACTGTCCCCATCCTGCTCCTCGATCTCCTCCACCTCGAACGCACGGATATTCAAAAGGTCCGCTAAGTCCTTGGGATTTGGAAGCGGTTTGTCGAAATATTCCTGGAGCCAGTTGTACGATATTTTCATATTAAAATTGTTTGATTACGCGAAGGTCTCCCGTATACAGGTTGCGCACGTCGTCGAGCTGCGTCTTCATCATGACCAGTCGGTCAAGTCCCATGCCGAATGCGAGCCCCGACCACTCGCGACTATCAATACCAACAGAGTTCAAAACATTTGGATGCACCAGTCCCGCTCCAAGAATTTCAATCCATCCAGACCCCTTGCAGGTAGGACATCCTGTTCCCTTGCAGACTCCGCACTGCATATCCACCTCGAATCCGGGTTCCACGAACGAGAAGAAGCTGGGTCGCAGGCGGATAACCGTCTCCTCACCAAAAATCTTTCGCAAAAAAGTCTCAAGATAGTATCGCAGATTGGCAACCGTAATGTCCTTACCTACCACAAGAGCCTCCACCTGGAAGAACTGTGCCTCATGCGTTCGGTCAGTCGCCTCGTTTCGAAACACCTTTCCTGGCACGACGATTGCAAACGGCGGCTTATTGTTCTCCATATGCCTGATCTGCACACTGGAGGTATGCGTTCGCATGAGCATGCTGTTCTTGAGCCAGAAGGTGTCCTGCATATCGCGAGCCGGGTGCTCCTTTGGAATATTCAATGCATCGAAGTTGTGCCACTCGTCCTCCATCTCAGGACCGTCCACGACCAAAAATCCCATCTCCTTGAAGATGCGTACCACGTTCTCTATCATGGCTGTTGTCGGGTGAATATGTCCCTTACTGTTCTCTTGGGTGGTCTTTTCGCTCATAGTGGTATGTTATGGGTATTCTAATCAAACGGGACACATTGTGCAAAATAGCACGCTAGAAGGTCTAGAGATTTATTTCAAAATATCGTGATCCTTCCTTTATGATAAGGCTATCGTTCTCGGTCAGCCGGAAATCAAGACCCTTGCCTTCGATAATCTTCTGGATGTTTCGCTGCGTTCGGCCGTCCACCTCTACCGCAAAGATTCCGTCGTTCACAAGAACCATCCACACGTCATCTCTCCCTGGCAGATATTCAAACTTCTTAATGTCCTGGCTCCAGTCCAGGGTAATGTGGTTTTCACACACTCGCTCTGCACCTCCGCAGTAATAGTACGGAATCGACTCGAAGTCGTCCGTCCAGTACAACTCGATATTCCCCTTGCTCAGCCATGACACCTCCTTTCCATCCACGATCAGGTTTGGTAGTGCCTCAAAGTTCTTGATTGCAAGCTCGTCAAAGAAAATCTCAAGCTTGCTCTTTTGCTGGGGAGAAGACGTCGCAACCGTAGAGGTCGCAACAGGCTTCGCTACTGCCTTCGTACTTGATGCAAACAATGTCACGATACTTGTGTACTCTGGGTTGTTCGGCTTCGCACCCTTAACCAGAGGAGTGGTCGTCGCGATCTTATCCGCATCAACAAACTGCAGGATCTCCCTTTTCTCAAACTCATTCGGCAGAAGGAGCACTCGTCCCTCCGAAACGATGCTCGGATATACGTACAATGTCTTTACCCAACTCTGAAAGTTTTCCTTGTGCACCTCGATTTTGTATTCCTTGTTTGGCACGAGGTCCTGGATAAGCGTATTTCGAATAAGAAATCCGCTATTCTTGAGGAATTCCCCGTCCACGAACACCGCACTCTCAGATTCGCTTGAGTGAATAAATATTCCTCCTGTCTTCTGCAGCGAATACTCGTCATCGAGTCGGTATCCGAGTGAGTACAGAAGAATGAGCGGCGCTATAAGCGCGAAGACCAGAACAAGAATACCGAGCGAGAGCGAACGTTGTTTTACGGTGAGTGGCTTCATACTTATTTTCGATGCTTAGGCGTTACCCAGAACTCTCCGACGTATCGTCCAAACATTAGACGAGTCTGCGCATGGATTCCTGGAATCGAACCGAATAGGATAATTGTAAACGGTACGAGGAGCCACTGCAACGTCAGCGCGACCCATACTCGCTTCTTACCCTCAAGATGCTTTGGCCTCTTGGGCAGAAGGCTGGCTGCGATGATTGCAGAAAGGATAAGTCCGCTTGTCGCGATTGTCATCAGGTCTCGCGTGATGTTTGGCAGGTTGTATGAAAGAACCGTGTCTCGGAACTCAGGACCTCCGAGAATAATTGGCAGCCATCCGAGCACGAGAATCATAATCGGGTTAGTCGCGTTAGACCAGAATCCCTCGATCTGGATCCATGCCTGCTCAAACTTTTTACCGAACGGAATCTTCTTGTTCTTATAAAATCCGAACAGTAGGTACGGGATATTCTCCACTCCCCACATCCATCTGAAGTGCTGCTTGTAGATGTTCTTTACGGTCTGTGTGAACTTGGGAGCAAGGTTGGCATCCATCGATACGGGATATGAAAGTGGCACTACTCCATAGTCTCCGTCCTTCAAGAGGAATAGGTTGAAGAAGATTCGCGAGTCGTCTGAGATCATGTTCTTCTGCCAGTATCCAACCTCGTAGAGAGCGCGGAACGAAAGCGAGTGGGATGAGAACGTCACCAGCTTCTCAGGCCTCTCTTGCTGGATCATCTGCCAGAAGGTAGACGTCATGGCAGCAACACGCGAGATTGCAGGTGTCTCCCAGATGTTGTTGTTGTAGAGAGGAATCGGCTGGAACGACACGTTATACGGACGCTCGTGCGTCACGAAGTGCCATGTCAGACAACCGAAGAACTGGTCACCTACGACCGTGTCGATGTCGAATGCGGAAACAATCACATTATCATAATGAATATTATTCTTGTCGAGAATTTCAACGCGCGCATGTTCTGCCGCATATGAGATATTCGGCCCCTTTCCCTTGATCTCACCAGGAAGTCCTGCGGGATGGCTTGAGATGGTGAAGTGTCCGAACTGGTCGCCGTACTTTTCCTGCATGAGCTTGGCATATCCGTACGCCTCCTCACCTGCTCGTGCCTCGCTTGCCATCACGATTATCATCTTCGATTTCTTGTATTTGGAAGAAAGAAGCGACTTCACGCTGCCCTCGATCACCTCCAGTCCCTCGTTGTAGTACGGAAGGATAACCATGTGATACAGATGCTCGTACTTGAGATTGACCAGCATCTTCTGCCAGTCGAGAGCCGCGTTATGCTTGAGCCGCTTCCAGTTGTAGTAATGGTGAATCGAAAGGTGGATCGTCTTGAGCAGCCAATACAAGTCAAAGGCAATGATAAAAATAGCAGCCCATATCGGCTTGAAGATCGAGAGAACGACGATAAGAATAAAAGTCGTCCAGGTAAGCGCTCCAGGTAAGATTTCGAACGCCCTGAAAAGTGCTCGATCAAACCCCTTCAAATCCCTCGCGTGAGCCACCTTAAGGTAGTATTTTTCTGAATCCATGTATAGTGCAGAATAGCATATTTGAGGCGTTTTTCAATGGGAAAACACTGCGCAGGATGTTGCTAAGCTTGACTGCTGTAAATAGGGTTTGGTATACTT
>JAYTLZ010000028.1:0-4000 GCA_043728995.1 Minisyncoccota bacterium | reverse complement strand
CGTTGCGTCAGGAATCGAAAGCCGGAGCGGGCACCACGTGGAGCGCAGCGAACGTGGTCGCGAGGCGGGGTCGCGACCGAGCGGAGCGAGAGTTGTGACCGGTTCCTGCTTCGTCCAAAAGGTGTACTGGTCCTGTAAGGACCGATTCCTGCCAGGGGTACCATACGTATTGTGCAATATTACATAAGGCTAGTCGCTTTGTTGTCGCTTTCACCCGATGCGTTATACTTATTTTATATAAGCCATATAACATATTTCAATGTCAGATCGTGACCCCATAAAGCATGCAGATTCCCGAGTCGAGTTTGATACTTCGGAAATGATACCGCCAGACTTTGATCTAGATAGCGCCCTGAACAAAAAGGGCTTCGCTGAGTTCTTGGCTGCCGCATCAGGCAGTGAGGCAATCGACATGGAGGATGCCGAGCAGATCAGGGAACACTTCGAGGTATTTACCATGAAGGAGTCTTCCAAGATAGAGCTGAATGCCGTTTTTAAAAATCACATCAAGTCGGAACTAGGAATAAGTCTTGGTCAGGAAGAACTCAGTCTTATAGACAAGCATCTGGAACGACAGGCGATTGAGGATCCTAAGGGATTGGAGGATCTTAAGGGGCAGCTTAATGCCTTTAGGGAGAACCCAAAGGTCATTGCGCAACTTGAGCAAACAATTGCCCAGTTTGGAACACCCGATGAGATCGAGGGCATTTTGCAGGGACTAAGAAAGGATCGTGCGGACCTTGATGGGGCACGCGATGTGTCCAGCCGTCTGGGACGCATGAAGCTTGGGGCGCAAGTTGCACTGAGTTATGTCGGTATGGCACCCAAGGAGTCGAGAGAAACGAAAGAGACGCTCGCTTGCCTGGACGAGAATTATGAGAAGGTGGGAGGCAACAAGGGCGTGAATAAGATCCTTGATCGAACAGACAGGCTCATCATTACCTATGAGAAACAGCTTGCACTGATAAAGCAGGCTCAGGAAGCCAAGGCCACTCTTGAGGAAAACTTTAATAAGACTAGGTCAGAGCTTCTTGCCGGAATTACCGAGGTGGCAGGCATGAAGGACCAGCTGCAAAAGCGCGCAGAGGAGAGCCTTGAAAAAATCATGAAAGGCGGTTCAATCAAGGACCTCGAAAAGGCACAGAAGCAGTTTGAAAGATTCGGGGATTTTGCAGATTCTGACGAGGCTGGCTTTGACCCTCTGGAGAACATAGACGTTGAGGAGTTCCAGGAAAAGCTGGACGAATCATTGCAAAACATGGTGTTCGAGGAGATTTCGAAGGCAATTGAAAAGACCAACATGGGCACTAATGCCCTGAGTCGCCTTGAGACCGCACTTCTTCCAATGATGAAAAAGGAAAAGGTCGGATCCCTTGAGGGTGACGATAGGCGAGAGTTTTTCGAGGCCGCATTGCAGGGGGCGTCTGATCGACTCGGCGATTCCGCGACAGATAAGGCCAAGAGACTTATGATCGCACGCATTATTTCAAAATTGAACCAATAATATATGAGCACAGATCTACAAAACCTCACCCAGCTGATTGAGGAAAAGAAGTTTGACGAGGCGCGCGCGGTTATATCTGCGGCCGTACAGAGCGACCTGACGGACGATGAGAAGGGAGCGGCTCTGACAGGGCTCGCTACGGTGTATTTGAGGATGTCGAATGCGATCAGTCAGAAATATATCGACACGCTTAAGGAGACCATTACAGCCTTGGAACATTTGAAAAAGGCGGAGCTGCAGGCCCATGATACTGTTGACCTTGCTGAAGTGCGGGCCGGCCTGGAGTTGTAGACCGCATTGCAAATCCCCAAAATCCTGCTATTCTGTAGTGACCTGAAAGGGTACAAGGGCGATTAGCTCAGTTGGCTAGAGCAGTCCGTTTACACCGGAAAGGTCGGGGGTTCGAGTCCCTCACCGCCCACAGAAAATACAAAAGACGGCGCACAACCTGCGCCGTCTTTTGTATTTGTTTTGCAACACGTCCTCCGTTTGATAAAATAAAAACAGAAATTAATTTAACCTTACCCACATATACAATGAGCGAAAAAATGCCAGGATTTGAGGAGTCGTTGGAGAGTGTGGAAAAGAACGAGTTGCTCATAACCCCAGAGCAGAGGCAGGTCGTGATGGACTACCTCAAGGCGAATTCCGACAACGCGATCGGGGAAGACCTTGAGGCTGCTACCGAAGAGGAGATCACCCTGGCGGAGCGACTGCTTGCGCTGGAACTGCCGGGCGGTGATTGGGACAAGGACAGGCAGGCGAGGTTCCATGACTCGAACATGACTGCCGATGTCGAACTGAGGAACGAAGCGTTTGCACGTGCTGGATTTAATGAAGGTGACCAAGTTGAGATACGGAGACATGACGTCATTCTTGGGTCATTGGGACAGCTTCCAGTTAAAATCATAAACCTCGTTCAGGTTCCAGAGGGCGAGAGGAACCCTTCGAACACGATTCCTGTTAAGGACGGAGTTGTCTTTTTGGGAAAGATTACGTTCGATGGCAAGGGTGAGTCCGTATACGTTCCGCTTTCTCCTGAAGAAAAGGAGCGAGTCGGAAGTTTTCTGGACAAGCGCGCCGAGACGGAAGAGAAATAATACACATTACTATAACTAACACATTCATGTTTACACTTAACTTAAACGAGATCGAGCTTGACCCAAAAATTAGCGAGGACAAAAAGTTCGAGTCCGAGAGCGACTATGATCTGACAGGGGAGGCCGTCGCATATATCGAAGCGACATATCCAGGCGTGTACGAGAACCCCTTTACCCTTAAGAGAAAGATCGAGGCGGCAATCAAGGATGCCGAGGGCAAGGTTGACGCAGAAAGAAAAGCTGATCGAATGGAGGTTCTGTCCGCTGAGTTTGACCAGCAGATTGCGGATTCCAGGGAGAAGAGCGAGAGGGTAGAGGCCATGTTGCGTGAGGAATTCGGCACGGACACCTCATACAAGTTTGACGGTCCGGATGCCGAGGTGGACGAGTATCTCGAGAAGCTGCGGCTTGCCGAAACTCCTGAGGACAGGGCACGGGTCGAGGAGGAGTGGAAGCTCAAGACGGACGAGAGCAATTTCAACAGGATGAAGCAGGACCAGAAGATCGAGGATCGTCGAAGGGAGCTCATAGATACTGAGGGAATCTAGGCATATGAACATACTAGTCATCGCAGACCGGCCGCCTCGTGCCGGACTCAAGGAGCTTGTCGAGAAGGAGGGGATCGAGCTGATCTGTACCCTTGGCGACCTGGAATATTCCCAGCTCACCGAACTCAACTCCATCGACCTGCCGAAGGTAGGCATATACGGCAACCACTGCTCGGGCATGTACTTTGAGGAGCTTGGCATAACGAACATGCACCTGAAGACCTTTGAGATAGGAGGACTGATGTTCGGTGGCTTCGAGGGCTCGCACAAGTATAAGGACGACCCGTACGCGAAGATGTATACCCAGGAAGAGGCGGACGAGCTGCTGAAAGACTTCCCGTATGTCGATGTAATGCTGTGCCACTCGCCTCCGTTCGGCATAAATGACGAGGCCGATAGTCGGTCGCACGTAGGCTTCAGGGCTTTGAGAAAGTATGTGGAGGAAATGAAGCCAAAGTACCTGCTTCACGGCCATACGTATCCCAAGGAGGGACAGGTCGTCACGCAGTTTCAGGACACGAGGATCATATACGTGCAAGGTGACGAGGTCGTGGAACTCACGTAGCTGCTTGCTATAAGTACTTCTAGCATATATAACTGTATGACTATGAATATCAAAATTATCACCCAAACACCAGACTACGCGGTCATCAACAAGCCGGCTGGTATTTCTGTACACAAGAGCGGACAGCGTGAGGAGTACACCGTCGCTGACTGGGTGCTCGAGAACTTTCCTCAGGCAGCCGAGGTAGGCGAGCCGCTCAAGATCGGAACGGGTGAGCTGATCCACCGACACGGCATCGTGCACCGCATCGACAAGGCAACGTCGGGCGCGCTCCTCGTCGCGC
>JAYTLZ010000027.1:0-18086 GCA_043728995.1 Minisyncoccota bacterium | reverse complement strand
TCTCTTGTTTTTTGTCGAACTTTACGTTAAATGCAGCGAATATCGCATCTCGAATCTGAGACTCGATCTCGATCCCAGTGGGATTCGGGTTTGTGTTTGAAGCCAAAATTCCTGAGACCTCATTGCACTGAGCGACCCATCCATCTTCATGAGTCTCCACTCTAAAGGTCAGGCTTCCGATCTTTTCAAGCTCGTGTATAATTCGTGCCCTCTCGTCAAGAGAGACGTAGGGGTTGTTTCCAAATATTACTGCAAGTGTTTCATTTTTCATACTTATATTATTATAGTCTTCGCACCGGTATTACACCAGATGAATAGTGGATATTACTTTACTATTTTTTTACAATAAGTCAATAAAGTCTTTATGCTCACATGAAAGTCGTTACTCTCGTGGTCGCATCAACGGGAATAACTGTACTTCCCTGATAGGCTTGTCAGCAAAGAATGTAAAGAGTCGCTCACCGAAACCGAATCCGAACGTTGGCGGCATTCCGTACTCGAGCATCTCAACGTACTCATGATCCGGCATCATGGCCTCGTCATCACCCTCTGACAGGATTTTGTTCTGCGCATCAAAGCGCGCGGCCTGCTCAATAGGGTCATTAAGCTCTGCATGTGCTCGTCCGATTTCGCTTCCAGCGATGATAACCTGGAACATCTCGGTCTTGCGAGGGTCCTCAGGATGTTCCTTTGAGAGCGGAGCGACCAACTTTGGGTGGTTTATCAAAAATGCCGGGCCAGAGATCTTCTTTCGGCAGTATTTCCACAGTGAATCTGTCATGCGTTCCTTGTTCTTGCCGTCATACTTCACGCCAAGCTTCTTGAGAGTTTCTTCCATTTCAGCCTCAGACGCTTCAAGAACGTCAATTCCTGTGTGCTTCTTGACCTCATCGACGTAATCGATCTCTGCCCATTCTGCTGCCAGGTCAAAGGTGTGTCCTCGTGTAGTAAACTCAGTCTTGCCAAATACGTCTTGCGCAAGCGCTCGGTACAGGTCCTGCACGAGCACCTTTCCCTCATCAAGGTTCATATACGCCGCGTAGCACTCTGCGTTAGTAAACTCCTGCACATGCTCAGTGCTTGAGCCCTCGTTTCGGTATACGCGACCAATCTCAAACGTCTTAGCAAATCCAGCTGCCATCAGGCGCTTCTGCCACAACTCTCCAACGGAGATCCGCATAAACACGTCGATATCAAAATCGTTATGGTGCGTACCAAACGGCCGTGCCTCCGCTCCTCCCGTCGTAATCTCAAGAGTGGGTGTCTCCACCTCAAGGAATCCCTTATGCTCAAAAAAGTTTCGCGCCACCTTCCAGAACTGTGCACGCTTTCGGAATAGGTCCTGCAGTTCATCAGACTGAAGCAGGTCGAGGTATCGCTTTCGGAATCGCTCGTCATCGTCCTTGAGACCGTACCAACCGTCAGGTACAGGCAGAAGTGACTTGGCAAGCATGCGCCATCCACGTACCTCCAGACTCTGTTGTCCAGACTGAGTCACAAACATGTTGCCTGAGACCTCGACGAAGTCACCGATGTCAGCAGTGTCTTTGAACAACGCAAAGCAGTCCTCCGCGACGTCATGTCCGATGTATGAAACCTCCGTATCTGATTTGAACACCACTTGCACCTTCCCTGTTCCGTCAAAGATGTCCACGAATGAAATAGCTCCCTGCCCACGCTTGGACATGATTCGTCCATTCAAAATAACGACCGACTGAGCAACGTTCAGCTCATCAAAATGCGAAACCGCCTCGAGAATGTCGTGCGTTCGGTTGGAGTTGCTCGGATATGTGTTGATTCCCTTCGATTCTAATAGTTTTCTTTTCTGCAGGCGTACTGCTTTCAGTTCTTCTTGTGATGCCATAATAAAAGGATTATACCACAAGGGCATTACTAATTTCTACACTCACTTCGCTCATAAGAAATAAGGTCTATCACATCGATATCCCTGATTTCCACCTTATTTTACGTCCACGATCTTGTACTTCACCATTCCTTTTGGAGACTCGAACTCGAATGACTCGCCCTTCTTCTTTCCAAAGAGTGATGATCCGAGCGGAGAGTGGTGGCTGATCTTGGAGAGCGTAATGTCAGCCTCCTCAGAACCTACGAGCGTAAAGACCTGCTTGGCAGAGTCACCCTCCTTCTGGAGCGTAACCTGTGATCCGACCTCTACGGTATCACCCTTCGTATGCTTGACGATCTCGGCATTCTTGAGGATCGACTCGATCTGGAGGATTCGGGCCTCGGTCTGGGCCTGCTCCTCGCGGGCCTCGTGGTACTCGGCGTTCTCAGAAAGGTCCCCGAGTGATCGCGCGTGTTCGAGGTGCTCAGCGACTTCCTTTCGTCGTACAGTCTTAAGATCATGCAGCTCGTTCTGAAGCTCGTTAAATTTGTCTTGTGTTAGGTATTCCTTTTCCATGTGTTAAACAGATTAAATAAAGCCCCATTATACAGATTTTGGGTCGAAAGTCCAGTATGAACCTTATTTAAGGTACTCAGGCTTATAGATAGCCATCCAGTCAAAGAACCGCCTTGATACCGCGATTCCTCCGATCAGGTTGGTGCGTTTACCCTTTTCCATGACGACAACGAATGCATATCGAGGGTTCTCATAGGGGAAGAACCCGGTCGTCCACGAGTTGACGTTGTCCTTGGAGACTCCGAGCTCGGCGGTACCCGTCTTGGTTGCGATATGTACCGCCTCCATGTTGAGACCGACTCCCGTTCCCTCCATGGCACCCTTTCTCATACCCTCATGCACGATCTGCCAGATCTCCGGGCGTATTCCTTCTACCACGTGATCAATCTCTGGCTCTTTGCCCTTGGTTATATTTGGATTGTATAACGTTCCGCGATTGGCGATCGCCGCTACCGCACGAACTGCCTGGAGTGGTGTCGCCTGGAATCCGTACTGTCCGATCGAGGTAAAGTACGTGTCTCCGAGCCGCCAGATGTCGCCATCAAAGTTCTTGGCTTTCCAGTCAGGGTTAGGGATGGTACCCGTCAGGCGCGACGCAACCTCACCCTCGACCGGCGCTCCGAAACCGAACTCGCGCATGTACTTCTCCAGCTTGGTGATTCCTAGTCCCTTGATGTCCTTATGACCACCTCCAACCACATAAAAGTACACGTTGGATGAAACCGCGATTGCACGCCGGGCATCTACCGCACCATGTGCCCTCCAGTCTGAGAAAAACGTCGGATTGGACGGGTTGTACGGATTAGGTACCTCGAGCTTACCCGTACTGATGATGTTGGTGTACTGGTCGATCACGTTCTCGTTCAGGGCACCGATTGCCACGAACGGCTTTACAATAGATCCGGGGGTATACAGACCCTGGGTTATGCGGTTGAGGAAGGGGTTCTTAGGGTCAGCGCTCACCTCTTTGATGTACTGAGGGTCTCCGTCAGCTAGCTTTTGCGAGTTGTATTCGGGATATGAGGTCAGAGCAAGGATTTCCCCAGTCTTCACGTCCATGATCACACCTCCTCCTCCCTGGAATCCTACCTGCTCTGCGATTTCCTTGATCGACTTGTAGAGTTGCTGCTGGACCTCGGCATCAATGGATAGCGTTAGCGTGTTGCCAGGATCAGGATTGCGGACCGTATTCTCGGAGACAGTATCGCCGAGCGCATTCGTCTCTACGATTCGTGAGCCATTCACTCCTCCGAGTGAATCCTGGAACTGCTCCTCTATTCCCTCCTTTCCGGTATAGTTCAACTCATAATAAAATCCCTTCGAGTCCTTTTTGGGATACGTAATGAACCCAAGTAATCCTGATAGACCTTCTTTGTCCGTGTACACACGCTTTGCGAAGTCCTCGCCCTCACCCTGCGGCTCGTTCCATACGAGTGGCACTCCGTTTCTGTCATAGATATTTCCACGCGTCGCAAAGATCACCGTCTCGCGCAAGCGGTTGTTCTCACTCAGATGGTAGTTCTCCTCACCTTGCACAACCTGCAGCATGAACACCTTGTACATCAGTCCGCAGAATATAAAAAGAAATGAAATGTATAAAATTCCGAGCGTCCTCATGGCAATCGGCTTCTCGATCCTCCCTTCGAACTGATCGCGATCGAAGTTCATCAAGTTTGCGGAATCTAGGAAAATCTCATCGGGATCAATACCGTGCTCCCGATACCTTCGTGTTGTAAATCGTTTCCATAGTCTCAACATGTCAGTACATTATAAGTCTTTTCTTGATTTGACCTACAATGATCAAAAGAAGCCCAGAAATAAGGGTCAGGCCGCACAGGCCGAAAAAGGAATGTGACGAGATATACAGGACATCACAGATCAGTCCGAGGACGACAATCTCGTAATACGTCTCGAAGAAAAAGAGGGCCGCCAGTGCAAGCACGAGAACGACCCACCACGGCAGAAAAAATGGCGTCACCAGGATCAATATTCTACTCAGTAGGCTTAGTTTGCTCATTTGCTTCTGTTAGGTTGGCTGTTTCTACTGGCTTAGGAGGCGCGATCGTTTGTATCGATACGTACGAAATAGAGTCGAGGGGCACAGGTAGGTTGAATGACACTTTTTTGAACAGATCCTCCTCCTTGGATTCCAGTTGGCCGACAACTCCGAGCAAGATTACCTGCTCACTCGGGTACAGGATCGGATCACCTTCCTTAATATCAAAATCCTTGGGTGCCTCGATGATGTATCGTCCTCCTCCGAGGCCTTTGGCCTCGAACTGTACGCCCTTGATCAGCGCAGGCGTTACGTTACCCGGAGTCGAGAGCAGTTTGACGCTTCCGTATCGACCGGTCTTTTCCGTCAGAGTTCCTATGAGAACGCTTTGGTAGAACACAGAGCTACCCTCTGCATACGGGTCCAGATTACCGCTGAGACTGACTGTATCAAAAGGCGTGAACGGTGGCTTGAGAATCACCTTGATCGGCTGCGTGCTGGACGACACGTCTCCAAACAGCGTCTTAAAGTACTCGAACTCCTGCGTTATTGCCAGACTCGTCAATGCGTCCAGCTTGAGATCCATGTTCTCGGCAAGCAGTTTGCGCTGGCTTTCTTCGAGTTTGTTTTTTGATTGAAAATATACGAGTGTTCCGCGAATCGGTGACAAAATTACAGACTTGGATTCCAGAACATAATTGACCCCGTTCTTCAAGAATCCATCCGTCAGGTTTATATTTAAAATTCGAAACAGGACAAGGAGAACAACGAGTCCGATAACTATCTTTATTCCACCTGTTCCTCTCCTATTTTTTTGGCGGTAGATCATCTTCTTTTTCAATTAGCACGTCCTGATACTTCTCGATGTTCTCGAGGATGATTCCGGTTCCGCGGGCAACGGCAGTGAGAGGCTCGTGTGCGACGTAGACAGGGATATCCAACTCTTCCTGGAGCAGTTCTGCAAGACCCTTGAGCAACGCTCCTCCTCCCGTGAGGTGGATTCCTCGCTTCATGATGTCTGATAGGATTTCAGGCGGCGTAGACTCGAGCACCTCCTTGGTAGACTCGATAAGTGACGCAATGGAGTGCGCGATGGCCTCACGAATGTCAGAGTCTGTCACAATCACCTCGCGTGGAAGCCCTGTTACCAGGTCTCGTCCTCGGATAGGCGCCTCAAGAGGCTCCTTCTGCGGTAATACGCTTCCGATAGCGATCTTGATGTCCTCGGCGGTCTTTTCTCCAACGAGGATCTTGAACTCGGTTCGGATGTATCCCATGATATCGTCGTTCAGTCTGTCACCCGCGATCTTGAGATTCTTGGAACGAACGATTCCGCCAAGAGAAATCACGGCAACATCAGACGTTCCTCCTCCAATGTCGATGATCATGTTACCGACCGGCTCGTGCACAGGCAGCTTGATTCCGATTGCGGCTGCCATCGGCTCTTCGACGATATGCACCTCGCGCGCTCCGGCGTTATAGGTCGCGTCTCGTACGGCTCGCGACTCGACGTTCGTGATTCCGGACGGAACTCCGACGACAACGCGTGGACCGAAATAGAACTTGTTGTCCTTCTGGGCACGGCTCATCAGATAGCTGATCATTTCCTCAGTTACCTCAAAGTCCGAAATCACCCCGTCCACAAGCGGTCTGATGGCAGTAATGTGTGCAGGTGTTCGACCGAGCATGCGCTTGGCCTCATGTCCAACGGCAACCACCTGTCCGGTCTTCTGGTTCACGGCAACCACAGATGGCTCGTTCACGATCACGCCCTTCTTGGGCACGTATACAAGCGTATTGGCAGTTCCTAGATCAATACCCAAATCACCTGAAAACAGGCTGTTGAAGTTCTTTATCTTTCGTAAGAGGTTGAATAGTGCCTTTTTCATTGGAGAGTCCCGTTAGTTCTATACTGCTATAGGTCACCCTCAACAATATCAAAAAAGGTCTTATAAGTCACTTGTTTGGTCTTGCGGTCCTTTATCTCGAACTGACCCTCGAGAAGCGCCTTTTTGGAGACGATTATCTGCGTCGGGATGCCGAGCATGTCTGCTGTCGCCAGCTTTTCTCCTGGATTGCCCTTCTTGTCATGGAGGAGCACCTCGACACCGCTCTTTTGAAGTGCGAGGTACATTTTTTCTGCCTCGTCCTGTACCTCTCGATCGTCCTGGAGTGCCACAACGACTACTCGGTACGGTGCGATTTCCTTTGGCCAGACGAGTCCTTCGTCGTCAGCGTACAGTTCCGCAACAGTTCCCATAAGCCTACCTATTCCGATTCCGTATGATCCCATCCACACGGATTGCTTCTGGTTCTTCTCGTCAGTATATGAAAGTCCGAGCGCGTCCGAGAATCGCGTTCCAAGATTGAAAATATTTCCCACCTCGATCGATTTCTTCTCAACGACTTTCTTTGGGTCGATTCCGAATTCTGCACAGGTCTCATCCGAGAATATTTCCTTATTGATCGCAATCTTCTTTTCCTCATCTACATAAATAATGTCCTCGCCCGCATCAGAAATTGCCTGGAATTCTACTGAATACTTGGAGAACACTCCGCCACTTGCGTAGGTTACGTACACAACATCACCGAGTCCGAGTGATTTAAATATTGCGGTGTATGCGTCCTTAGCCTTTTCAAAAAATGCCTTCTGGTCCTCCTCTGTCTTACAGAACGAGTACAGATCCTTCATCTCGAACTCTCGCCCGCGCATCAATCCAGACTTTGCCCTCAATTCGTTGCGGAACTTGTGCTGGAACTGGTAGACATAGGCTGGCAGATCGGCATACGAGTTAATGTGCTGCGCCATCATTGCAGTGATTGGTTCCTCATGCGTAAATCCGAGTCCGACTTCACTGTCGCTCTTGAGCTTGGTCTTGAACCAGTTATCTACGACCGCATCATCCCAGCGCTCCGTTGTCTTCCATGTCTCTGGGTTCTGAAGTGCGGACATATGAATCTCCTGCCCACCAAGCTTGTTCATGTTGGTTCGGATTACGTTCTTGATCTTTTCATTGACTCGAAGTCCGAGCGGCATGAGTGAGTACACACCAGCCATTTCCTTGTGAGCGTATCCTGCCTTTATAAGGAGCTGTGCGTTCTTGGACTGCTCGTCCTTTGGTGAATCCTTTCGTACCTTGGTGAAAATCTGTGAGAGTCGCATGGTGTTTAGTTAAATAAGTTCTTAACGTCGTGCACGGTGAGTAATATCATAAGTGAAATCAGAAGAACGAAGCCGGCTAGGTTGATGACGGCGATCTTCTTGTAGTTGAGGTCGCGTCTGATAACAGACTCAATGGCAACCACGGCCAGTCGCCCTCCGTCGAGCGCCGGGAACGGCATTAGATTAAGTACAGCCAGGTTGATTGAGATGATAGCGGTCAGCAACAGAAGGTCGTTGATTCCGGACTCTGCTGCCTGATCTACCAATCCCACGATACCAACAGGACCCGCAACCTCCTTGAAGTCTGCCTGACCCGTGAACAGATCCCCGAAGAACTGGAAGAGTCCGACCGCAGTCAGTTTGGTCATGTGACCCGTTGCAAGAAAGGCATACTTTGCAGCAGTAATCGGGCCAGCCTTGATGTACACGCTATCAATGAGCGAGATTCCAAACTTGGTATCCTCGCTTGGTGGCACGAAGGTAATCATATACTCCCCGCGTTCATCATTCTGGAACACGACTTCCGTCTTCTGCTTCTTTTCAGCAAAGAGAGCGGTGAGAATCTCCTTGTTGTCAGTCGTCACGGTAGCGCTGTCGGCAACCCGTACGGACCGTACGACATCGTTCGTCGCAACACCCGCACCTTGGGCCATTGAGTCCGGAACGATATATGATACGCGCACCTGCGACTCTTCTGAGGCGTATGGTACGAGATCAGCATTGAACTCTACCCCCCTTAGGAACAGGACGAAGAAGATAAGAGCTGCAAGAATAAAGTTAAAGACAACTCCGGCGATCAATACAAGTGCTTGTGTCCACTTGGGCTTGTTGATCATGCTGTTTGTCGCTGACTTGTCAGTTGCTCCGTCCTCTGGTGTCTCGCCGTAAATCTTCACGTATCCACCAAACGGAATAAGGTTCAGGCTATATTCTGTCCCTCCCTTTTTGACCGAAAAGATTCGTGGTGGAAATCCAATCGCAAACTCGTCCACACGAATTCCTGACTTCTTGGCAACAAGGAAATGTCCCAGCTCGTGAATAAAAATAAGTACTCCGAGTACGATGATGAAAATAAGTACAGACATATTATTGGGTTAGGATTTCGTTTTCTTTTAAAGTTCCGGTCGAGTCAAAGTCCCGCACCGCGTCGTCGATGATCTTCTGTATCTCGTCCTTTGATCGCTTCACGTCGTCCTCTGATGCCGAGTTCTCCTTGGCGAACTGCTCAAGCTTCTTGATGGCGTCCGATCTGTCCGTTCTGATTGACACCTTTGCCTCCTCAACCTTCTTGAGCGCCTGCTTAACAAGGTTCTGTCGTGTCTCAGTGGTGAGATCAGGAAAGATGACACGTACGCCGGCATCGTTTGTCGTAACGGAAAGCCCCAGGTCAGCCTTTTGGATTGCCTGCTCGATAGACTTTACGATCGACTTGTCCCACGCTGAGATCTTGATGGTCTTGGCGTCCTCGATGTTGATGTTTGCCACCTGGTTGATCGGTGAGCGAGCGCCGTAGGCCTCCACGAACACGGAGTCCAGAATGGTAACGGTTGCCCGCCCTGTTCTAAGTCCTGAAAGTTCCTTGGATAGCCATTTTTTGACGTCGTCCGTCTTTGTTTTGAGTGATTTGATGATGTCTTGCATAGAGAGATTGTACACAAAATATGTGAAAATACAAAAGAAAAGGCCGTCACAACCTTGATTCAGCGTTTCCCCCCGGAACTGCCGAACGTAGAGTCGTGACGACCATTTTGGGTTATCCGGGTTTCCCCCCAGATCTCCGGAACAACTTATTTAAAAGTCTACTCCTACCCTAGGAATAGTCAAGAGACCCGACAAATCGCAGTCACTGAAAGGTACGCCGTATTTTTCTGGTGAAAAATCGGCTGGTGCTCGCGCCGTCGCGCTCCGCAACACCTTTCAGTGACTGCGATTTGCGGGCTCTTAAATTTCCACCGCAATATATTCCAAAAGCTGCTTGACCGAAGCTCCCTGGTCCTTGATGTAATCCTTGATCTCGATAAGTCGCTTGAGCAGTACATAATTCTTTTGCTCATGCACGTGCATCTCGATTTCCTCAACGAACTCAATGATGTTCTGTTTGGTGATCTTCTCAGACTTAAGGTCGTCGAGCATGGACTTCACTAATTCAAGTCGCTTGGCAGGAGTGGCTTTGATAAATTTGAGTGTCGACTCAGAGATTTCTACATCCTTCTGATATTCAAATACCTGCGCACGTGAGAGCACGGTCGGCAAGATGCTCTTTTTGCTTGGGATGAGTATAAAAAAGTACGTATTGCGCCGCGGTTCCTCAAGCATCTTGAGCAGGCTGTTCTGGCTCTCGACGTTGGTGGAGTTGAACGCGATACAAATGATCTGCATGTCATCCTTGGCAGTCTTGTGCAAGTGGATGGAAAAGATATGCCGCGCGTCGTCTATCAGGAACTTGTCGTACTCGTACAGAAGTCGTTCAATCTGTCCAGTATCGCTCGTCATGCCGGAAATAAGCGCATCAATGTCAGCAATGATCTCGCCTCGCTTCCCTATACATATGTTCGTGTGGTGCAGATTCTCCTTTGAAAGGTTGTGCAGCATGGCTTATCTTTTTGAAATAATTGTCTTCTTGTAGGTATCGAGGTGGTCGATGGCGATTCCCGTTCCCTTGGCCACACAGTACAGCGCATCCTTGGCGAGGATCGCCTTTACGCCGGTCTTTCGGTATACAAGCTCGGTCAGGTTACGCAGCTGGGACGTTCCACCGGTCATGATGATTCCACGGTCGATGATGTCAGAGGAAAGCTCAGGCGGAGTGTCCTGCAACACCGTCTTGATAGCCTTGATCATTTCCTTGAGGTCCTTGCTGATTGCCTTTACGATCTCGTTCGTCTTGACCGTAGTCGATCGAGGAAGTCCGGACAGATAGTCTCGACCTTTGATAGTCATTTCAAGCTCATCCTCTAGAAGCACTGCGGATCCGACATCACGTTTAATCATTTCGGCAGTTTTGTCTCCGATTGCGAGGTTGAACGTCTTCTTGATGTAGTCGATGATTGACTGGTCGATTCGATCACCCGCGCACTTTACGGACGTACATGCCACGATTCCTCCCAGCGAGATCACTGCAACGTCAGTCGTTCCTCCTCCGATATCAACAATCATGTGCCCGTGCGCCTCATAGATCGGAATTCCCGCACCGATGGCAGCAAGGATCGGTTCCTTTACGATGTACGCGTTCTTGGCACCGGCCTTCATGGCAGCCTCTACCACTGCTCGTCGCTCAGTAGAAGTAATTCCAGCAGGAACTGAAATCATCACATCAGGTTTGAAGATGTTCCACTTGCCCAGAGCCTTAGTGAAAAAGTATCGAAGCATCGCCTCGGTCACGCGATAGTCCGCGATCACGCCGTCACGCATCGGTCGATACGCCATGATGCTCTCAGGTGTTCGACCTACCATGTCCTTGGCCTCGTTGCCGACTGCCAGAATCTTGTTGTCGATCTCAGACACAGCGACAACCGAGGGTTCATTGAGAATCACACCCTTCCCGGGTATGAAAACGAGCGTATTAGCGGTACCAAGGTCGATACCTAGCTTAGGCGTGAAAAATCCCATATGGACATACTATACGGTATTTTAAGGGAAAGATGTAGGTATTGACATAAGTAATTTTATATTATATTTTTTTTTAAAGTAAATTCGCACAAACAAAACCAAATGAAAACGAGTCAGTCACTTTCAGAACTTCTTTTGTTGACGATGGAGGAGTTTGCTAACGAACACCATCTCACTACCCGAACAAAAAACTGCCTTACTAAATCAGGCATCCCGGATGTTGGAGTCCTGATCAGCCATGATCCCGAAATGCTTTTGAGGATTGAGAACCTCGGCAGAACGTCGCTCACTGAAATTCAGGAAGCACTGGAAAACATGGCCCTGGGACTTCCGATGCATGCATCCATTTCCTCCTGCATCAATGACGCACAGGAATGGGCAAAGTCGGTTTTAGAAAAACCAATACCTGATCTGTCTGCCTGGGGTGCCACTACGCCCTATGGAATCCGTGTCATGTACCCAGACCTTGGATCACTATTGGAATTTCAAAGGGGACCAGAATGTGGTTTTACCAAGGTCGCACTCATCGGACTTTTTGAGACTTATTGGAAGTCTTTTGGCGGAACTGACGGTGACCTAGGGAAATTCCTAAGCATCATCACTTCATACGGCTTCGCGGTTAACAGAATGCATAGCGGGTACCGCAAGGTTAGAGCGTGTCATATCACTTCCGTCCTTGCTTCGACGCATTGATCCTCGGCCGCGGTTCCATACCTACATGGAACCGCGGCTTTTCTTTTACCCTTTATATTTAGGCCAAAAAATGGTAGAAACAACCTATGAACATCCTTAAGGTCGTACCCTTCAAGAAAGCCTTCCGAACCGAATACCTCACCTACTTCACAACCAAAGACGTGTCGATTGGAAACATCGTTACCTTTGATATCAAGAACAAGACCCACCAGGGGTTTGTCATAGACGTTGAGAACGCCGAGACCACCAAGACTGACATCAAGCAGGCGACGTTCAGCCTGAGGAAGATCAAGTCCGTCTACAAGGAAACTATTTTCAATACCGCGCTTGTGCAGACACTCAAAGATGCGGAGGCGTTTTATGCGACATCCATCGGAGCGCTGAGTACCGTCATCGCGCCGCTCTTCGTCCTCAAGGATATCAATGCGTTCAAGATCCCCCACTCTGACACGGTAGCCAAAAAGGAATCCACAGAGCAGTACGCGATCCAGGAACCTGACATCGAGCGCTACTCGAGCTACAAGCGACTCATCCGCGAGGAGTTTGCAAAAAAGAAATCCGTTCTGTTTGTCTGCCCGACAATCGAGGACGCCGAATACGCCTTCAAGGAATTGTCCAAGGGGATCTCTGAGAACTCATACCTATTCGCAAGCCATATCAAAAGTTCTGAGCTGACAAGCAAATGGGCCGAGGCAATCAAAAACGAGAAACCGGTCCTTATCGTATCAACTGGACATTATGCGTTCGCCCCCTTGTCGAGAATCGGTTCAGTTGTCGTAGAAAAGGAATCCTCAAAGTTGTATAAGTCTCAGTCTGCACCCTATGCGGATTATCGTGTGTTGCTTGAGATGTATGCGCGTAATCTCGGGGCACGGTTCGTAGTCGGTGACCTGATATTGCGGCTCGAAAGCCATCTGAAGATCGACCAGTTCACGATGCATGAGTATTCGCCGCTCAAGTTCAGGACGCTCACGACCGCGCAGTCCGAAGTGGTTCCGATGAACAACCGTGAGCACATAAAGGGTGACGAGTTCGCGATCTTTTCACCCAAGATGCTTGAGATGATACAGAACGCCCATTTGGACAGTGAGCATGTCATGCTGCTCTGCGCCCGAAAGGGTCTCGCATCATCGATCGTCTGCATGGACTGCGGACATACCGTAAAGTGTACGAACTGCGACTCACCCATGGTATTGCATGGCAAGGACGCTACGGACAAGTCCAACTACTTCCTCTGCCACAGGTGTAACGAGCACAGGCATGCCGGAGAGTTGTGCGTGCACTGCGGAGGATGGAGGCTCAAAACGCTCGGCGTCGCGACCGAGCTCATCGAGCAATACATTTTGGAGAAGTTCCCTCATGCGGCAGTATTCGTCTTCAACAGTGACCGGATCAAAACTCAGAAGCAGGCGCGCAAGTTCATAACTGATTTTTATGCAACACCCGGTGCGATCTTGATCGGAACTGAAATGGCTCTCCTCTACACGAAGGAAGAGATCGCGCACATCGGCGTCGTGTCGATCGACAGTATGTTCTCGATTCCTGACTTCAGTATCCATGAGAGGATCCTCACAAATCTCCTGCGTGCCAAGTCACTCGCTTCGAGAACGTTCATCCTACAGACTCGTAACCCTGACTCGCCCATTATCGGATTCGCGCATTCTGGTAACATTCGCGAGTTCATCAGAGCAGAATTAAAGGAACGGAAGCAATACTCCTACCCGCCCTACTCATTCATGATCAAGATCACGCTCCAGGGCGCTCCGTCCAAGGTACACGAGGAAGCCACCAAGATAAAGGATTTCCTCAAGGGGTTTGAGCTGTTTGGCTATCCGATCCTGACCCAGACTAATCGCAACAAGCTTACCTACGGGCTTTTGATCCGGCTTGAGCAGGACGGCTGGCCCAACGCTGCCCTAGCAGAAAAGTTGAGGGCATTGCCACAATATATTAAAGTAGTGGTACAGACCGATAATATTTTTTAATGATGAAAAAAATCGTACAGCAGGACAATAGCGTACTCAGAAAGATCGCCGAACCGATCGTGGTTTCTGATATCAAAAAAGCCGCTACCAAAAAGATGCTCGTCGAGATGTTCGAGTCCCTGAGAACACAACACGACGGAGTCGCACTTGCCGCACCACAGATCGGATACTCCAAGCGCGCCTTTGTTGTGTCACCAACTATCTTTGACACTGGAGTCATCATTCCCCTGGTATATATCAATCCGATTGTCATCAAGCGCTCTCGGGACAAGAAGCTCATGGAGGAAGGGTGCCTCTCATGCAGATGGCTGTACGGACAAACCAAGCGATCAAGCCGCGTAACCGTGCGTGCATTTGATGAGAAAGGTACCGAATTTGTCGTCGAAGGCAAAGGTCTCCTCGCTCAGATATTCCAGCACGAGATCGACCACTTGGACGGCATTCTCTTTATCGACCATGCCAAGAAGCTCCGTGAGGTTGAGCCGGAATAAACACATATCTATGAATTACAATTTTGCCTTTTTTGGAAGTGACGAGTTCAGCATCATCGTCTTACAGCAGCTCCTGACAACCGGACTTGTCCCTTCACTTTGCATCACACAGCCAGACAAGCCGAAGGGCCGCAAGCTCGTACTGACCCCGACACCACTTAAGGAGTTTTGCCTTGCTCACGATATTCCGGTTATCACACCCGAGGTTTTGGACAAGGATGAAATCATCGCCCCAAAATCTGCACAAGGAGGAGAAGTAGCATACGACTTCTTTGTCGTCGCTTCATATGGAAAAATTATTAAGCAAAACATCTTGGACATTCCGACTCACGGCTGTCTGAACGTGCACCCTTCCCTATTGCCGCTCCTGCGTGGCGCGTCTCCGATCGAGACAGCAATTCTAAATGACATGAAGAAAACTGGCGTAACGATTATGCTCATGGACGCACTGATGGATCACGGACCGATCCTTATGCAAATGCCACACACATTTACGGAATGGCCGAACACAAAAAAAGAAGTTCATGACACTTTGGCAACCCTCGGAGGAAACATGCTCGCAGAAACAATTCCAAAATTCATGAACAGCGAAATCGAAGCAATTCAGCAGGACCACACCCAAGCGACCTTTACCAAAATGATCCACAAGGAGGACGGGAGAATTTCCTTGGAAGATACGGACTACACGACCTACCTCAAGTATCTCGCCCTGACCCCGTGGCCAGGACTTTTCTTTTTCATAGAAAAACAAAATAGGCAGATCCGAGTTAAAATCGAATCCGCCCATTTTGATACCAACCTTGGTTTTGTCATTGACTCGGTCGTGCCAGAAGGCAAGAGTACGATGTCATTTGAGTCATTCCGTAACGGGTACCTGAAGTAGGTTACTTTATTACGACCTTCTCAAGAACGACATCCTCAAGAGGCTGGTCACCTGGCCTGGTCTCTACCTGTGAAATCTTCATAACAACGTCCATGCCGCTTGTCACCTTACCAAACACTGAGTGCTTTTGATCAAGGTGCAGGTTATCATTCACGTTGATAAAGAATTGGCTTCCGTTGGTGTTTGGACCAGAGTTAGCCATAGAGATAGTACCAACCACGTTGGTCAGCCCCTCACCGAACTCATCAGCAAACATATAGCCTGGCCCGCCCGTTCCCCATCTCGCTCGAAGTGACTCTTCCTTGGACTGAGGATCTCCACCCTGGACCATGAAGCCCTCGATCACTCGATGAAACTTCTGACCATCGTAGAATCCCGCAGACGCAAGCTTCACAAAGTTTCCAACTGTCTTGGGTGCCTTTGCTGTCTCAAGGGTTAGAGTAAACTCTCCCTGATTTGTAATGAACGTCGCGGTGTTTGCATCGGAATACAATCGTTCCTCCGTTGCTGCAACTACCGTATCTCTTGTATCTTCCGATTTTTGAACCATACCATATAGAATTACGATGAATAATACTCCTCCCAATACTGCTACTACGTGCCAAAATTTAACCATTGTTGTTATTTTATTTTCTTCTTAACATTTTTTTAATCATGCGTGCTCCACGCTTCACGAGCTCGAAGCGCTTTGTCCGAGACTTGCTGATCTGTCTTTCGACCTGATCTCGCACGTCATCGATCGCCGCACGCATATCGAACTTGTTTTACCGAGCCCTGAAGAGATCCCCTTTGTGCGTGACATTTGCCTCCGCATGAAAGACATCCCCTTTGCGGTGGTGCGTCGAGCGCTCCACCTCAAACTCGATCAGTACCTCTTCGTCCGCGGAAGGGTTGAAAAACTTATCGACGGACGACATCTTACTTCTAATGAACTCTTCGATACCGGGAGTCATGGTGAAGTTCGTACTCTTGATGTGTAGATTCATGATACGTTAATTTTAGAACGTCGCAAGTAATATATTCAATTGTATTGTGTGCTTAGTTCTCCTCAGATCCTGATGGAATCTGTACTTCCACTTTTGCCCCGCTTGGCTCATCGGCCGGAGCACTTGATCCCCTAAACCACCACACACCTGCTGCCACAATGACCAGCAGAATAATAACGAGTAAAACAGTGTTTACTCCCGAGTTTTCGTTTTGCATAACTATTTACTTAATAGGATTTTCTCCCTTGATAACTCGGTACAGAAACATTACGATGGCTATCACTAGTAAGATGTGAATGAAATTACCGATCGTATAAACCCCAACGACTCCGAGGAGCCATAGAATGAGTAGGATAATTGCAATTGTCGTAAGCATATAATTATATAGTTACTAATAAATTGATTCCATGTGGTATACACCCCACCTATTTATTCTACTCCTCTGACAGGATATGGCTAGTGGAGTTACGCACTGTCCTCTTCTCTGTCTGCAGCCTTTTTGGTTCGCTTTATCTCGTTTAGGATCTTCCAAAACTCGATTACGCCCTTCTTTGTTCGGGCTGAAAATTGAATTATCTGTGCATTGTCGCCTACCTCAAGCCTGGTTCGGCCGAGCGTCTTGGCAATCTCGCTCTGATTGAGCTTGTCTGTCTTGTTGAGAAGAATAATCATTGGTTCTTGCGATCGATACAGCAGTTCGATAATTTCTCGATCAAGTTCCTGGATGCCGAGCTTGGCATCGATGATGAGCACATGGATTCGGGTGTTCACATGGGTGTCACACATAAACCAAAAGATGAGGTCCTGGAGCTTGTCCTTCTCGACTTTCGACATCTTGGCATATCCATATCCCGGAAGGTCTACGAAATACAAATTGTCATTAATATTAAAAAAGTTTATCTGGCGAGTTTTTCCTGGCGCAGATGAAGACTTCGCGAGCCCATTTCGGCCGACGATAGCGTTGATGCTGGATGACTTGCCGGAATTTGAGCGACCATAAAAAGCAATCTGCGGCACGTTTGCCGGCCACGGCTGATTGTCCTTAACGACTCCCCAGATAAATTCTGCCTTCTTGATAAGCATATATGTAGTATAAATCTAACACGCCTCGGCGTGATCTGTTACTTCTTTTTCTTCGTCACCTTCTTCACAACCTTCTTAAGCCCCTTCTTTACGAACTTCTTTGGAGTAAAGCTGGACTGAACTCGGTATTCCTCTGAGTCGTCAACAACCTCTGAGCCATCCTCGCTTACTGGTGCAGCTGGCATAAGCAGCTTGAGTACCTTGTCGAGCTTGTATGAGAGATTCTCTACCTGCTTCTGGAGGTTGTCGATCCGTGGATCTGGTGCCTGATGAGCTGGTGCTGAGAAAGGTCGAGATGGAGTGTCTCGCTTGTCGAATCGGCCTCCCTTAGATGAAGAGTCGTTCTTGTCGAAGCAGTTCTTGCAGAAGACCGGTCGATCCTCGCTTGGTCGGAACGGAACCTCACAGTTCTGTCCGCATGTGCTACATGTCGCTCGGTGCAGCACAAGCTTTCCGCCTGGTCCTGCCTGACCTCGTGCCGGCTTGTCGTCCCATCGCTTTGGGCCGCCAAAGCTTCGCGGTGCTCGAGAGCCGAACTTGCCCGCTCCTCGATCACCAAATTTACCTGTTTTCTTAAAATCTCTCATTGTCTTATTACGTAGTTATTTAGTAGTACTGCAGGAGTCTACCTCAAAAGACATTAAAAAGCAAGTTTTTTAGGGATTTGTCAATGGCTGGTTGTCCCGGCAACGCTTTGAAAAACGGTCCTTCCGGACAACCTGCCAAGCGACTCTGTCCGGAAGGACCGTTTTTCTAGCGTTTTGCCTCGCCTGGC
>JAYTLZ010000026.1:0-8167 GCA_043728995.1 Minisyncoccota bacterium | reverse complement strand
TTGCCTAAAGGAACTTTCGAGATATAAAATAAAAATGTTCGCAGCCACTTGGGCTGCGAACATTGGATCGTCAAAACAAATTCAACTTGCCGGAGATGATGAGTTGGGTGACTTCTGCGGTTCTTGCGAGATTCCTCTCAACAATCACTGCGATCTTGCTCCTTACGTCATCCGCAAAGGTGAATCCTGGAAGTTCGATGCATGCAGACCATGGGTCAGAAAGCATCCTTCCCATTTGCGATGTGAGGAAGACATATGACTCGAGACCTAGCTCATCGAAGATTTCCTTCGAAATGATTGAACAGATTGCGGTATACACCTTTCCTACATGGTAGACGGGGTTCTTTCCACAGCATGCTTCCATACTCATCTTTCTGTTGAAGGAAATGACTCCGTTGTAACGATTGCCACGCCCGACGACTCCTTCATCACCGCTTTCAATGGAGCTTCCTGTCAATGTGAGGTAATAGTCGGATTTTTCCGGCTTGTCCCTCGTATTCAGTGAGGCTGTGACATTGAACATTGGGTATGTTGTCTTGACTAAGTCCCCAATCAATTCTTGGAGCATCCGGAGCTTCTCACTGTAGAAGTTGTAGTCTGGGGTGTACCTTGAGATGAAGGGAATACAGGCTGTAATATCCAGCTTGTTCACGATTCGGCGAGCCATCACCTTGATGTCGGTGCCGACATACGGGTGTTCGATCTTGAACTCTTTGCCATTGAGTGTGGTTTCAATAAGCATTACGACTGACTCCGTCAGACTGAACGGGCTATACCCGACGGCGGTCGAAGTGTCGTTTGAGCGGAGATCATTGTCATGATGAGCGAGAAGCTCCTTGTCAGGGACCTCAAAGAAAAACTGGCGTTCATTTTTTGAAGTCCCGTCCGTTTCATAGACTACTCCGGGACCGGGTGCCGAATGAGTGTTGTCTACGATGACAAGCCATTTGTCGAGATCGATCAATGGCAAGATCTTCGAGAAGTGTTCGTGCACGACCTCTGTTACGACGTCGAGATAGGGAACATCCTCGCCTTGGAAGGTTCTCGTGAATCTGCAGTTAAGATAAAGCCTGATTGGTGTGAGCATTTCGCCGCCACCGAACATTACTTTTGCAGATCCTCCGGACAGTGCGATCTTATCGACCATGTGCCTGAGAATTTTTCCGTACCTATTGAGGCAGTATTGGGAGTATGCCTGTGATATCTTTTCGGCTAAGGTGTCACACAGAGTATCGGGATGACCGATTCCTTTGCGTTCCACGACCTCAAAGTGGGTATCGTCAATAGCTGGTGTGCCAGACGAGTAAATGATCAGGTTTTCGGGATTCATGCGATTTGTTGTTTGTATGTACGATTGCTGCTTGGAATTTACAATTTAGTATATATATTGTCAAATCTAAATTTGCAAAATCTCCTTTTGCTAAGTTCGAGAAAAGTCATGACAAAGTGAAAAACATAAAACAGTCCTTATGGGGAAGCAAGCAACAGGTTCTTTCACAACAAGGGGTGTACCTTAACTGGGGTCCTTATCTCGCTATGATAGTAAGGCTCTGAAAATTCCTTCGATATCTGGCTCGGTCCTGAAGGTGATATACTATCGGGATGAAAAAAGTAATCATCATTGTAGCCGTCCTTGCCCTGTTGGGCGTCGGGGCATTTTATTTGTTGAAGGAAAAGAAGAGTGACATCCCAGTTTGTGAGTCAGGATTCAGGCTGGATTTTGGCACGAGGACCTGTGTGCCTGTTGCAGGAGAGGATGACGAGGTAAAGGCCCAAATCGATTTTACAAAGCCGGAGATTAGCTTTTCAAGCGACTCGTTCAAGTTCAAACTCATGCGAGAAGGGGAGACTTCCAAGTATTCCGCAATCTTTGACTACGATGGAGGTGTGACGCAGGGTTCTGCCACAATCGACTCGAATGAGGCAGTGAGGGTCGGAGATGAGTACATCCTCGTGCCGATGCATACGAACTTTGGAGGGTCAGGACAATTTACGGACATTGCGTTGTTTAATGCAAAGAGCAATACGTATATAGGATCTGTTCCTGTCGGAGATAGAATTGGCGTAAGCAAGATTGATGTCAAAGACATGATCGCAAAGGTGAATTACAAGACACGACTCGCGACGGAGCCGATGGTTGCAGACCCTACTATTCCTGCACAGCTCGTCGTTGAGGTAAAAAGCAATTCACTCAAGGAGCTGATGAGGCTGCAGAACGCCGATTATTCTGAGGTCGAGATCAAGTCGCCGCTCGCAAATGCCACGGTGTCGGGTAACTTTGTCCTGAAGGGATCAATGCCGGGTACATGGTACTTTGAGGCGAGCGCACCGTTTAAGATTATGGACGATACGTATACGGAGGTTGCTATCGGTAGCGTACAGGCCTTGTCAGACTGGATGACGACGCAACGCGTTCCGTTTGAGGTAAAGCTCAATACCGCAACGTTTAACGCGACCGGTAAGGCGACGATTATCATCAGCTCGGAGAACGTGCAAGGGGACGACGAGGGAGCACGAAAGGTAAAGATGATGCAGATTCCCGTTACGATTAAGTAGATTGACTCTAGCATTTAAATATTGTATAAAGATAAAGGACACAAGTCCTTTTCTTTATGGATAAAAACGTGAGATGCTGGATAGCCGATTACGGCGAATTCGCCGAAGAAGCCCTGATGGAAATCGCTCCTGATGGCTCTGAGGAAATCAAGACCGATGGCAAGAAAGCCAAGGATGAGCCTGTGACAATTCGCGCATGGCACGTGAGCATCGCTGAGGCAATCAAGCTGAAAGCGCATTTGCAGCACGGCAAAATGACGGATGACTTTACCGTCTACGTGAAGCGTGGAAACGGCAAGCAGCCATGTCGCAAGCTACGGCTTGATGAGTGGTGGCCTGATGCCGTCACCCGTCGCAAAACAAGTCGAAGCGTCACGGAGCAGGTTCAAAAGGTTTTGGAAAGGAAGAAGCCGAATTTGGTTCGTGGCAGAGTTGGGACAATTTCCACCTCAGCGAAACGTTCATAAAGGCACAAGACATGAGCTTCGGCTCATTACGAAAAGGCGCGAACCCACAGGGTACGCGCCTTTTATTTTTTTAAATTAATTAGAACACTAGCACCCACGTATCAATCGAGAGCATCATCAGAGATGCGCCAAGGAGTGCCATGTTCTTCATGAAGTTGATGTGATTGCCCATCTTCATCATTGGGTCAGTGTCCTTCCAGAAGGCGTGCATGACAACCGAAGTGATAAAGAGAAAGGCGACGATCGCAAGGAGTGCGATATCCACGAATATTCCCAGGACGACGCAGATTCCGGATACGACAAGCAAAGCGCCTGAGAGACTCACTGCCAACTCCGGGGACGCGACATGCTTTGCTCGAGCGTACTCGGCAAGGCTTTTCTTGTTGGTGAAGTGGTTAATTCCTTGTATGACGAAATAACCTCCGAACAGCAGCCTTCCTAGTAAAAATACAAATTCCATAGTTTCTTGTTTAAGTGGTAAGACTCCATTTTACGCCTTTATTTGAATAAGACAATTTCTTGAGAATCTCTTGACTACCCTCGGTTTACCATGTCGTTATGCAAGACAAAGAACACGGGAACATATACATTATCGGCATAGGAGGAAAGGGACTCAACAGTATAGCGGAATTTTGCCATTCGAAGGGGTATGCGGTGTCAGGCAGTGACATCAGACTGTCACCAGAGGTGAGTAATTTGAGAAGGCTAGGTGTACATATTAACCTCGAACAGGTCTCGGCTAACATTACTCCGGGGGTTGGTGTCGTCGTATATAGCACGATCATACGGAACGACCATCCGGAACTGATGCGAGCGCGCGAGCTGGGTATCAGGACCGTGTGCAGGGCAGAGTTCCTGGCTGAAATAACGGCAGAGTATGTGAGGATCAGTGTCGCTGGCAGCCATGGCAAAAGCACGACCAGCGCGCTCGCTACGCTCGCACTCAGATCCGAACTGGGCGGCGTCAACGCAATAACGGGTGCATGCATCAAGGAGATCGACAGCTATCAGAGTTCCGGCGACAGTGAGTACTGCGTCCTGGAAGCGTGCGAGTATGGCAAGTCGTTTCTGCATATTCCAGGTGATTATACGATCATCACCTCCTTGGAGAAAAGCCATATGGAATATTTTGGATCAGAAGAAAAGATGAACAATGCGTTCAGGGAATTCGTAGCGGTGCATAAACCAGGCGCGACACTCATCGTAAACGGTGACGTCTGTGCGCTGCGTGAAATGTGCGGAACGCATCCGGGCACTGTCGTTACGTGTGGGTTCAATACGTCGAACGATTACGTCATCCGTGACATCGTGCTGGGTGAGGCGCATTCCATGTTCTCGCTGTATAAGCATGGCCGACAAATTCAGGACAGTGTGATTATCAAGATTCCTGGCATGTATAACGTCATGAATGTCGCGCTCACGCTTGTGCTGATGGATCAGCTGGGTCTGGGTTCTGATGAATTTCTCCAAGTTTTGAAATCTTTTACGGGAGTGGGCAGAAGGTTTGAGATTACGCGTCACGACACGGCAACGTTTGTGGACGACTTTGCGCATCATCCTACGCAGGTACGTAATCTCTTAAAAAGCCTCAAGCAGTTCTTTCCGCATAAGGAGATCATTGCAATCTTTGAACCCCGGCAGTTCCACCTGATCAGGACGTTTCTAAAGGAATATGGCAAGGCATTCTCGCTCGCGAGCGAGGTGTGCATTACGGACGTGTTACCGGCCCTGGGTGATACCCTTGCGGATATGAGCTCGCTGACTGCCCAGGACGTTGTACGGAGCGTCCAGGCGTATTCCAAGCCAAAGCGCATCTGGCACGCATCCTCATACGAGGAGATCGCAGAAAGCCTACGGCTGAAGGACCTGTCCCAGACGGTGGTGGCTACGATAGGTGCCGGTGGAATCTTCAGGGTTAGAGACTTAGTAGTAAATAGAGTACAATAAAAGCCAATTATGAAAGGATTACATATACAAAACAACAAAATAGCGGTGGTCGGGTTCGGAATTTCAGGCAAGTCAGTCGCGCAGTATTTCCTCAGGAACGGAATTGCGGTCGACGTGTTTGAGGACAAGATGGAGGAGCAGTTTGACCAGCAGACGATCTCTGCATTTACGGAGTACGATCAGTTTGCGATTTATTTTTCAGACAACAATCGTGATATCAATATCACCCAGTACGACTACGTGATTGCGAGCCCAGGCGTACCGCTCACTCATCAGATCGTGCAACGTGCCAAAGAGGCGGACGTGGAATTTGTGACGGACATCAATGTCTTCCTCAGGCTGTTTAGGAGTCGGTATCCGCACGGGCAGGTTATCTCGATCACCGGATCAAACGGTAAGAGCACGACCGTGAGTCTGATGCGTGATGCACTGAAGGCTGCGGACGTGGATGTCTATCTCGGAGGCAACATCGGAACATCTCCCTTGGATTTCTTTGCAGAGATACAGACAGAGAAGCCGGTCATCATCCTAGAGACCTCCAGCTACCAGCTCGAGTATCTCAAGCCAGAGGATTATTTTGATATCGCTGGGATCACAAATATTTCCGACAACCACCTTGACCGATACGGCGGAAGCAAGAACGCGTATGCAAGAGCGAAGCTTGGCGGAATTAATCCTGAGTATACGCACGCAATCATCAACCTAGATGACGAGGATACGCAGAAGACGATCGTTCCGTTTTTGCCGACAAGGCATGTACTGGGTGTGCAGTTCGAGTCCGGATTTGCGACGAACGTTATCAGTTTGGAGAACGACTCACTCGTCTATAGGTCTGAGCAGGACACGGAAGTGTACGTGAACTCGGTCAAGAACATGAAGGTTAAGGGAACACACAACGTGTACAACTGCGCCTTCGTATGCGCCGTACTCGTACTACTTGAAATCGAACCCAGTCCGGCTGCTGAGCAGGCCATTTACGATTTCCCTGGCTTGATTCATCGCGTGCAGTTCCTGGGAACGGTGAACGGCATAACCTACATCAATGATTCCAAGTCCACTACGCCTGACGCGACCAACAAGGCGCTTGCTGCCGTGGCTACAGAAAAGAACATCATTCTGATTACGGGTGGAAACGACAAGGACATATCGTTCGAGTCGATGCACGAATTGTGGACCGAGTTTGTGAAGGGAATTATCCTCCTTCCAGGAAGTGCGAATCCAAAGCTCAAGATATTGGCGGACGGAACAGATCTTCAGGTAATCGCCGAGGTACCTACCATGCAGGAGGCGATTGACGCAGCACGGGAATACGCGACTGAGGGAGATATAATCCTGCTTTCTCCTGCCACGGATAGTCATGCAAGTTTCAAATCATTTGAAGATCGAGGTAATCAATTCATCACATGCCTACAGAACTTAAGAACATAGTCCTCAAGGTCGGTTATAGAACGTTCAAGATTCTGCGCGCACCTATCAAGTGGTATTGGAAAAGATTCAACATCAAGACGCAGGGTGTTCGTATCATGATCATCCATGACAACTCGCTTGTCCTGGTGAGACATTGGTACAACAGTCTATGGGTCATGCCGGGTGGAGGAATCAATAAGCACGAGACTCCAGAGCAGGCAGCGGTTCGCGAGATCAAGGAGGAGCTCGGGTTCGATGTCGGCCAGCTGGACTATAAGCTTGGTACATATGCCAATACCAAGGAAGGCAAGAATGACACCGTGCACTGCTTCGTTGCAGTTCTAGGTGAAAGGCCTGTATTACAGAAAAGATTTAACCTGGAAGTATCCGACGTTGTATGGGTTCCCTTTGATCAATTGCCTGACGGAACATCAGCTGCGACCCGCGCACGGCTGGCAGAGCATCTTGCCGCTGACAGATCGCCAGAAGTCAGGCCATGGTAAGGATATGGTAGAATGTGATTATTATGGCATGGAGCTCGACTTGGAAAAGAAAACTATATATACCAGGACAAAAGGAGACTTTTGCCCTGAGCAGGTCCAAGATTGAGTTGTTCATGCAATGTCCCAAATGTTTTTATATGGATCGCGTGCATGGGATAGCACGCCCACAGTTTCCAGCGTTTCTTCTTAACTCTGCAGTGGACGAATTGTTTAAGAAAGAATTCGATGTGTACCGAGCTACAAAGCAGCCACATCCGATTATGCAGGAATATGGCATTGATGCCGTTCCGTATCAACATGTCGAGCTGGAGAAGTGGCGACATAACTTTACAGGCGTACGCACAATGCATGCCGCAACAAACTTCGAACTGTTTGGCGCCGTTGATGACGTCTGGATTAATCCGGAGGGCGAGCTGTACGTCGTAGATTACAAATCGACAAGCAAAGATGAAAAGGTTTCGCTCGACGACAAGTGGAAGGAAGGCTACAAGAGGCAGCTTGAGATATACCAGTGGCTTCTCAGACAAAAGGGATTTAACGTGTCGGACAAGGGATTTTTTGTATATGCTAATGGACGCAAGGATAGGGACGCGTTTGACGCCAAGCTCGAGTTTGACGTGACACTTTTGGAATACGTAGGTAATGCAGACTGGATCGAAGGCACACTCTTGAAGATAAAAAAGATTCTGGACTCAGAGTCGATACCTGAAGCGCACCCGGACTGTGAGCATTGCGAATATGCGCAGAAGAGAAGGAAGTTTGATTCGGATGATATGATGAACCTAACAATCGAAATGTAATATGTATAATCGAAATCAATTTTTGGACAAAAGCGCGGAGCAGGTACTCGAGAACCATAGGCTTGAGCAGATCGAGCGCAAGCAGCAGATGCAACGTGAGCTGAGGGCTAAGCAGATGAAGGAGCTTGAGACGCAGCTGTATTATAAGAAGCAGGAAGTGGAGCGTCTCAAGGCTTTGTTTGAACGCCTGAGGCGTGAGTCTGTCGTTAAGAAGAATGTGGCGCATCGCGAGCAGAGTGAGCTGGCCACTGATCAGCGGCAGATCAAGGAGACTGAGGAACGGCTGCACGGATTGGACCGAGATATCGAGAGGTCTCTAAAGGATGTCACAGATCGCGTCGCCAAGGAGAAGGCGATTATTGCCGAGCATGAGAGAGTGCTCGTAGAATTGGAAAAGCAGAAAAGGAATCTGGAAGGCGGCAAGGATGGTAAAAAGAAAACGCTGACCGAGTCGTTGTCGCGCCTACTCTTCTTCAAGAAGCGAGAG
>JAYTLZ010000025.1:0-6835 GCA_043728995.1 Minisyncoccota bacterium | reverse complement strand
GTATAGTAACCGTCTTACTAGAAATATGGCATCGCGCATTTTGTCTAAAGATACTATAATTTGAATATGAAAAAAAATACTTTTAAGGCTTGGCTTTCTCGAAACACCACAAAGGAAAGACTCAAGAGGTACGCAATGGGTGCACTGCTCATCTTTTTCGTCTTCGCCGGATTCTTTCTGATCTGGCTTACGACCGTCGAGCTTCCTGACCTCAACAACTTCGAGAACAGAATCATCGCAGAGTCTACCAAGGTATATGACCGAACAGGAAAGGTCGTACTCTTTGACGTACACGGCAACGTGCGCCGAACGGTCGTGCCACTGGGCGAGATCAATGACTACGTGAAGTGGGCAACGATCGCGATCGAGGACAGCAACTTCTACAACCACCATGGAATCGAGCCTAAGGCCATTCTCCGGGCAATCCTGACAAACCTCAAGGACGGCAAGCTCCTCAGTGGACAAGGAGGCTCAACTATCACCCAACAGGTTATTAAGAACGCACTCTTTACCAATGACAAGCTTATCTCACGAAAGATAAAGGAGTGGGTGCTCGCGCCACGACTTGAGGCAAAGCTTACCAAGGATGAGATTCTTGAGCTCTATCTCAACGAGGTTCCTTACGGAGGAACGGTGTACGGAGTACAGGAGGCAGGACGAAAGTTCTTCGGCAAGGACGCCAAGGATCTCACGCTGGTCGAGTCAGCATACATCGCCGCACTTCCACAGGCTCCGACCTATTATTCGCCATACGGAAGTCACCGAGACAGTCTAGAGAGCCGCAAGAACAAGGTTCTTTCTGAGATGCTCAAGCTGAACTTTATCTCACAGGCAGAATACGACGAGGCCATCAAGACCAAGGTAGAGTTCCAGAAGCAGCAGGACTACGGAATCAAGGCTCCTCACTTTGTCATGTACATTCGCGAGCTTCTAGAGGAAAAGTACGGTGCAGAGATGGTAGAAAAGGGTGGACTCAAGGTCATCACCACGCTCGATTGGGAACTTCAGCAGAAGGGTGAGGAAATCGCCAAGAAATGGGCATTTATCAATCAGGATAAGTTCGATGCGGAAAACTCAGCAATCGTGGCAACTGATCCCAACACTGGCCAGATCCTCACGATGGTCGGATCACGAGACTACTTTGATGAGAACATCGACGGTAACTACAACATCGCAACCGCAAACAGGCAGCCGGGTTCATCTATCAAGCCGATCATCTACGCCGAGGCGTTCAACAAGGGATATCGCCCAGAGACCGTCGTGTTCGATGTGCCAACAGAGTTCTCTGCGACATGTTACTCGGGAGGAAGCTGTTACAGCCCACAGAACTACGACGAGTTGTTCCGGGGTCCGATATCACTTAGAAATGCGCTCTCACAGTCACTTAACGTTCCCGCGGTAAAGGTGCTGTATCTTGCAGGACTTGAGGATGCCCTGAGCCTAGCCAAGCAAATGGGTCTTGAGACGCTCACAAACGCCAAGCAGTACGGACTGACGCTTGTACTTGGAGGCGGAGAGGTTCGGCCGCTCGACATGGCCGGAGCGTACGGAGTATTCGCAGCTGACGGCGTTAAGCATCCGATTAACGGAATACTTAAGGTCGAGGACAAAAAAGGTAAGATGCTCGAGGAGTTTGAGACCAAGGACTACCGTGTTATTCCCGAACAGACTGCCCGACTCATCTCAAGCGTTCTTTCGGACAACGTCGCACGAACACCAGCCTTCGGAAGCAACTCTCCTCTCTTTTTTGAGGGACTCGACGTTGCTGCCAAGACAGGTACGACCAACGACTATCGCGATACGTGGATAGTTGGATATACGCCTAACATTGCAGCGGCAGCCTGGGCCGGCAACAACGACAACCGCTCAATGCAGAAGGGTTCCGCTGGCGGTTACGTAGTAGCGCCGATGTGGCGAGAGTTTATGGACATTGCGATCCAAAAATATCCAGCCTCAAGCTTTATTGATCCGCAACCAATTGCCGAGGATGCCAAGCCAGTCATTCGAGGAATATGGGAAAATCCAGCCGGCGTGCACGAGATCCTGCACTGGGTTATCAAGTCAGACCCGAACGGAGGATATCCTTCCAACCCAGCATCAGATCCGCAATACCTTCTGTGGGAAGAGCCTGTGCAGAAATGGATAAACGGTATAAGCATTGAGGAACCGGGCGACCAGAACGTAAGTCTGAAGATCGTAAATCCAGAACAAGGTGAGAGTTACATTGAGACGCTTGAGATGTTCGTCGCAGCAACACTGGTTGGATCTGAGATCGTATCAGGAAAGGTATACCTTAACGGAGACTTTATTGGCGACCTGAATCCTGCCGGCGGCGTCTACTCTTTCATCCCAAGCCAGGAGTCGTCATCAAAGCGTCGCAACAACAAGATCAAGGTCGAAGTAATCGATACCAACGGCAACGAGCATCAGGACAGCGTGACGTTTGATCTGGACTAAGTATTAAAATATATTCGTTACAGAAAAGCCCTCCTTGGAAAGATTTTCCTGGAGGGTTTTTTCTATGGTGTCACGCATCAGTGCCATGTGTGTCTTACGAACGCCCGAGACCTTTATCTTGACCTCCATATCCTTGACCTCGACGTCCTTGGGATCTATTTCTATTGAAAACGAATCGACGAGTGTCGACAGCACAATCTCTTTGATTCTCTTCTGACCGAACCCGAGATGGGCGTATTTCTGTAAGAGAAGTCCTATTTGCATTGAAGGTTTGGCTTATCGGCCTTCGGCCTACTTGTTAAGCGGCATCACCAAGTACATGAAGCTGCCGTCACCTACTCCGCGCATAACCATCGGTCGCCCGACACCATTGAAGTAGACCTGAAAGCTTTCGGCCTTGATAGAGTGAAAGGAATCAGTGATGTACTTCTGGTTAAAGTTGATATCGATCGACTCGCCTCGGATACTGGCGGGTACGGTCGTCCTACTCTCACCCTTATCGGTGTTCTTAGAAGCGATCTCGAAGACGTTGTTGGTATCGTCCAGATGAAACTTCACCTGATTGAAATTATCAGAAAAAAGATTTGAGATCTTGAGCGCGTTGATCAGATCCTGCTTGAGAACGGATAGCTCTGTCTTGTTTTCCTTGGGAATGATCTGTTTGTAGTCAGGAAATACTCCATCAACGACACGGCTGACCAAATACAGTTCCTTGTCTATTTCAAACGACACCTGGTTCTCTCCGAATGTCAGCTGTAGATCCGTATCATATCCCTCAAAAATCCGAATGATCTCTGCTACGTTCCTCTGGGGAATCAGGATACTCTCGAATTCGCTTGTTTTGGCCCCTGGCTTCTTCTCGGCAAGTCGAAACGAGTCTGTGGCCACGAAAGTCAGTTCGCCTGAATCTGAGTACATATAGACACTAGATAGCTCAGGTTTGATGCTCGACACACTCGCCGCATACCAGACAGACTTCAAACCGTCGACAAGTGCGGTCGATGACATCTTGCAATGCTTGTCGGACACAACCTGCGGAATGGTTGGAAAATCGTTTGTAGCAAACGTATTTATCTGAGTCTCACTCTTGCTTCCAATAATCTGTAGTGTCTGCTCGTTGTTCTCGAGTACAAGCTTGTCCTCCTGAACGAGATTGCCCAAGTAAGATGCGAGCAAAGAAGAAGAGACCGCAATCTCTCCTGGCTCCTCGATCTTGGCTGGCAGATAGATTTTTACCCCAAGCTCAAGATTGGTAGCCGAGATCTCGATCTGACCATCCAACGTCTTGATCACCACGCACTGCAAAACTGCCAAACTCACATTCTTTCCTGTGATCTTGTCTGCCTTGGTGAGAGCTCTGAGCAAGTTATTCTTATTAATCTCTATTTTCATATATTATTATGTATATATTGCGGTGAATAACTGGATAAGTCAAATTATACCTTATTTTGCAAGCTATTTCGGTCGGGCGACATGTGGACAGTGTGGGGATTACTTTTGAAGAAACCTTCATAACTTTGGGGAAAACCCAAAAGTGGAAAAGTCAGACAACTTACCAACACGTTATTATTTTTTGTCCCCCAGGATATCAGAAGGTTATCCCACTGCTTATCCACAGGTTTATTCACAGTTTTGACCATAACAAAAGGGGGATTTCGGAACGAAATCCCCCTTTTGTTACAAGATATTTCGTATCTCGTTGATCTGCTGTTCCAGTAGCTTGTCCAGCTTGAGATCGTTCTTTACCTTCTCGCATGAGTGGATGACCGTCGTGTGGTCCCTCCCCCCCATCTTGTCTCCAATGGTCGGAAACGAGATCCCGAAGTCCTCCCTGAGGATATACATGGCGATCTGCCTAGGCCGTACAACCTCCTTTCGACGGGTCTTGTCGCACAAACTCTCAGAGTTAAGGCCGTAGAACTCGGCTACGATCTTGATCAAGTCAGTTACGGACACCATCTTCTTTGGTTTTGAAGTGTTTTTGATCAAATCCTTGATCTCAGCAATGCTGAGGGACTTGTTCTTGAGCTGTGTCTGCATGGTTATGATATTGACCACGCCCTCCAACTCACGGATGTTGCCATCTATTGTCTCAGCAAGGAAGTCTATGACGTTATCTTCCAGGTATACGCTCGAAAGAGCAGACTTCTTCTTGATAATCTGCAGTCTGGACTCGTGGTCGGGTGGTGGTATGTCGATAATCATGCCCTGGCTGAACCTGGACTTGAGTCGATCCTCCAATCCTGGGATAAAGTTCGGGTGCTTGTCACTTGAGAAGATGATCTGCTTGTTGTTTTCGTACAGGGAGTTAAAGAGGTGAAACAGCTCCTCCTGCGTTCCGGCTTTCTTTTCGAGGAATTGGATGTCATCCATGATCAACACGTCGTATTTGCGATATTTGTCCTTAAAAATGGCAACCCTGTTGTTCTGTACTGACGACATGAACTCATGCATGAACTTTTCGGACGTCAGATAGAACACTCTCTTGCTTGGGAAGTTCATTTTAATCTGGTTCCCTACTGCCTGAAGGAGGTGTGTCTTGCCGTGTCCTGTCGATCCGTGGATGAAAAGAGGGTTATATACAACACCAGGCTGCTTGATGATGGCCCATGAGGCTGCGTAAGCCAGTTCGTTGAACGGACCGATGACAAACGACTCAAACGTGTACTTGGGATTGAGGTTGTCCTCCTTGTTTACGACATAATCGTTGAGTGGCAACGCTGAATTGCTCTCTTTGACCAGTTTGTCCTTCTTGGTATCAGGTTTTCGCTTGTCGATTTTGGCAATAACGAAGTCGATTGAGCGCACGGCACCCTCCTGTTCTCGGAGCGTTTTTAGTACTGCAGTATAGAACTTTTTTGCTATCCAATCCTTGATAAAAGCGTTGGGTACTCCGATGTACGCGACCCCGTCATCCACCTTGATAAGAAAGGTTTCTTTGAACCAAGTGTTGAAGTTTGCAGACGATATTATGTTTTCGATTTCCTTGAGCGAGTTTTCCCACAGTGTTTGATTATTGAACGTGGTTGTCATGTGGGTAAATTATATACCCTTTGGAAAAATCCAGAACTTGTTAAAAAACAGAATCTATGTTAAAAAGTTGTGACAACCGATTAATTAACATTTATGTCAGTTACATACCAACCAAAGAAGAAGAAGCGACTCCGAAAGCACGGGTTCCTCAAGCGATCGGCATCAACGTCAGGAAAGGCAGTTCTCAAGCGACGACGAGCCAAGGGGCGAGCCAAGCTGACCGTCTAGCTTCCACATGCTTAAGAAGAGATTCAGATTAAACACCTCCGCATTCAAAGAGGTGTTTAATTTTGGTCAGACATCACGTACCGCTTTGTTTCTGATAAAGAAAAGGGATAACGACCTGAAGTACTCTCGCTTCGCTGTCGTGGTCTCCAAGAAGATTTCAAAGAAAGCCTTTGAGCGCAACTACCTCAAGCGCAAGTTTATGGGCGCGCTCGGCGAGAAGGGCTCGTCGCTCAAGAAGGCAGACTACATTTTTGTTTTGAATTCGAGTGCAAAAGACGTAGAATACAAAGACCTTATTACCAGCCTTGATTCACTCGTATAATATATGAAAACACTTTTCTTTGAGACCTTGTACCGACCGCTCTACAACATCCTTGTCGGACTTATTGATATTCTGCCGCATGCCGATATCGGGTTCGCCGTTATCATTCTGACGATTCTCGTTAAGGTCGTACTGTTTCCTCTTTCCAAAAAGTCCATCCAGACGCAGCTTGTTATGAAGGAGATCGAGAAGCCACTTAAGGAGATTCGCGAGAAGTACAAGGACAACCCACAGGAGCAGGCACAGAAGACCATGGCAATGTATCGAGACAGCGGTATCAATCCGTTTGCTGGAATCCTGCTGATCTTTATCCAGTTGCCTATTGTTATCTCGCTTTACTTCGTCTTCGCTCAGTCAGGTCTTCCTGTCATCAATCCTGACCTGCTGTACTCGTTCGTGCCGACACCGGAGAACATCCAGACGACATTCCTCGGATTCATTGATCTTGTCTCAAGCAAGAGCATTTTGGTTGCCCTACTGGTACTAATTACACAGGCTATCCAGATCAGGTTCTCGCTTCCCAAGAAGGAAGACATGCCAACGGGAGAAAGCGAGATGGCAAAGGAGTTCATGAAGGGGCTGCACTTCCAGATGAAGTATGTTCTGCCTGTTATTACAGCAGTCGTTTCATATACTCTTATCTCCGTTGTCGGACTCTATTGGATCGTAGGTAACATCTTCGCTACTCTGCAGGAGATCTACTTTAGGGGTACTATCAAGAAGAAGGCTAATTAAAGGAAGCTAATAAGAAAGGGCGACCACCATGGTGGTCGCCCTTTCTTATTAGCTTCCTTT
>JAYTLZ010000024.1:0-5478 GCA_043728995.1 Minisyncoccota bacterium | reverse complement strand
TTTGTAGAAGCAAACCTTTCATCTATAATGAGAATATGAAAGTGTATTCATTCGTATTCGTAGTCGGACTTCTCAATCTTGCAATCCCGTTTCTCGGTTTTCCTATCCTTGTCCGACGGTATATGTTTGTGACTATCGGTATCACATCTATTCTGTATGCGCTGTACGTCAGGGCAATCATCAAGGAGCAGGAGGCGGGGCTATCACAGCCTGTTCAAAAAAGGGCTCCTGTGGAGAAATCAGCTCCAAGGCAGGCAGAATCGGTCAGGACAATCGAGCAGGTAGTCGAGATGCGGGAGGCTCCCGAGAAGATAACTATGTCAGATGTGAAGCCAAAGAGGCGAGGCCGCAAGCCCAAGATGTCAGCCGGTATAACGATTCAGGAAGAGTAGTATGAATAAGACTGCTCTTTTTTGGATACTGGGAATTGCATGTGTGGGAATTTATTTTCTATTGGAAGCAAATCTGGGTGCGACTACGTACGATCCGAATGCTGCTGCAAAGGGCGAGGTAGCCGGAGAGGAGATAAAGGCTGAGGAAAAGAAGGAGGTGTCAGCGCATGTGAAGACGCCGTCACCACTCAAGTCTATCTATATGACCGCCTGCGTATTGAGTACGGTTGAGTTCAAGCAGGACCTGGTCGACCTGATCAATACGACCGAGATCAACGCGATCGTTATCGACATCAAGGACTTCAGCGGAACAATCTCATTTCCTACAACGAATCCCAAACTGTATGGAACGCAGGGTACGGGCTGCAAGGCGACTGGCGTAAAGGAGTTTATCCAGATGCTGCATGACAAGAATATCTACGTGATTGGACGAGTGACCGTATTCCAGGACAATATCATGACCCAGCTGCGACCTGACCTTGCCGTGAAGCGAGCATCTGACGGAGGCGTATGGAAGGATGCAAAGGGTATCAGCTTTGTCGACGTCGGAGCCAAGGAGCACTGGGACTACATGGTCGAGCTGTCCAAGGAGTCGTACGCGCTTGGGTTTGATGAGATCAACTTTGACTACATCCGGTTCCCGTCAGATGGAAACATGAAGGATATCGCCTTTAATCATAGCGACGGCAACAACAAGCCCGAGAGTTTGAAGAAGTTCTTCATATATCTGCACGACCAGCTCAAGGATACGGGACTTGTGACATCTGCTGACCTGTTCGGCATGACGACTACGAATTATGATGATTTAAATATTGGGCAGGTACTAGAGAACGCGCTGCCGTATTTTGATTACGTCGCGCCGATGGTGTATCCTTCGCATTACCCGAACAACTTCAACGGATGGGCAAATCCTGATGATTATCCGTATGACCTGATCTATTACACCATGAAGTCAGGAGCAGATAGGGCAGAGGCGCTGAGGACCGCTACGTCTACACTAAGCGACATCGCTGCTCGTGTGGGCAAGCACCAGCTGCGAACCTGGATCCAGGACTTTGATTATGGCGGAGACTACGGACCGGTTGAGGTACGACAGCAGATCGACGCATCGGTTGCTGCAGGCGTTCCGTCCTGGATGATCTGGGCACCGAGCAACAGGTATACGAGGGAGGCGTTGAAGGGGCAGTAGTATTTATATAATAAAAAACCCCGCATCATTGCTGATGCGGGGCTGGGTAACTTCGTCTCGGGGTTATTTGCCCAGGAGGTCGGAAGTTGCTTTGTTGGGGAAGAAGGACTTGAAGTCCGGGAGTCTTAGTCCGAGCGGCTTGGCCAGATCATAGATCTGGGACATTTGCCGACGAACGGGTTCCTTTTTCTCTTCCTTTCCTTCTGCCTCAAGCTGCAGGATGTAATCTACCTTCTCGTTCAGGATTTGAACAAAAAACGCAGTAACCTCATTAGTGTGGTACATGTCCCTATTCCGGGACACGATCCATTTCTGGAGGCTGACAGACATACCGGTGTTTTTGAACTGGGACCAAAAGAGTCTCCATGCAGCCGCAAGTTCGTAGGCGGCTTTGCCTGGGATCCTTGTCTCGTAGGGCTTTCCTTCGCCCCTGAGTTGGTAATGTGCCCAAAAAAGGAGCATTGCTTGAAGCAGTGCGAGCATTCCAGTTACAAACCAGAACAAGGCACGTTCTTTATCCCGTAGCTCAAAAACGAGCCAGGATCCGAACACAAGGCATGCCGTGTTGAGCAGGAGGCAGAGGGCGGTGACCGCCCTCCATACCCTGTACCATACGATCATGCTCAGGCATTCGGTGCCCGGGGTGTGGAAGTCGCGGTATGCTGGATTCGACTTCTGCCAATTCACTGCGAAGAGGCCGTCGATTCTGGACACGGCGGATTTCAACCTGTACTTTTCTTCTCTTTTCATTTTAACGTGCGATTTGCCGGCGATACACAAGGGACACGAATGGTCCGGGGTTGCTTATGATGGGGCCGACCATCACAACCCGCAACGAGTGCAAGAAAGTGATGGCGCTACTTTCTTATAAAATTATAGCATATTTATATATAAAGTCAATAGATAGGAATATGTGACTATGGTAAAATAAGCCTTCAAATATGATCCCGTTTACGCATACACACTTCATCGGAATAGGAGGCATCGGAATGTCGGCACTTGCGCGCATGTGCCTGGCGCATGGCGTGAGGGTGTCAGGATCTGATTCCGCGGACTCTGCAATTATGGAAAAGTTGAGGTTGGAAGGGGCGACTATCCATATCGGGCACGTGCGTGAGAACGTTACTGACGACGTGACTTGTGTCGTCTACACTCTTGCGATCGATAACCTGAACGCGGAACTGGAAGAAGCTCGTCTGCGGGAGTTGCCGATGTTCACCTACGCGCAGATGCTGGGTGAGGTCTCGAGGAACATGTTCACAATTGCGGTGGCAGGAACGCACGGCAAGACCACTACGACGGCGATGGCTGCCGACGTCTTCGGACATAACGACGCAGAGCCGCACGTGATCGTCGGCAGCCTTCTGACCAAGACCAATTCCAATTACATCAAGGGAAGCGAGGAGACGTTTGTCGTCGAGGCCTGCGAGTACAAGCGGTCATTTTTAAATCTGAACCCGAACATTCTTTTGATAACCAACCTGGAGGAGGATCATCTCGATTATTATCACGGTCTTGCGGACATCCAGGACGCGTTCAGGCATTTGGTACAAAAGGTTCCTGCAGACGGATATATTATTTGTGATACAGAAGATGCGAAAGTTAAACCGGTATTGGAAGGCTGCGTTGCGACCATCATTGATTACAAGAAGTACGTGCAGGAAGTTCCTGAGCTCTTTGTGCTCGGCGACCACAACGTGCAGAACGCGGGACTTATCCTTGCGCTATCTGACATCATGAAGTTCGATATGCAGAAATCCAAAGACGCGCTTGCGGGATTCAAGGGGACATGGAGGCGGCTTGAATACAAGGGTGAGTACAAGGCGCTGAAGGTCTATGACGATTACGCGCACCACCCGACCGAGATCAGAGCGGGGATTGCGGCATTTAAGAAACGCTTTTCGGAACTGCCGCTGACCATCATATTTCAGCCACATCTGTATTCTAGAACCAAGGAGCATTTTAATGAATTCGTGGAAGTGCTTTCGGCTGCCGATCATGTAGTGCTCCTGCCCATATATGCCGCTCGTGAGCCTCATGACGACTCGATTAGTTCGCAGATGCTTGTAGATGCACTTAGTGCACAGGGCGTGAGCGTCGAGTACTGCAGGGACTTTGTGTGTGCTACAGACTATATAAAGAAAATTTCTGACAAGCCTGGAATCGTAGTGACGACCGGAGCAGGGGATGTATACAAGATGGCGGACGGGTTGCTGAGTTGACTTTTTGCACAAAAGTTGCAATATGGTATGGAACCAATTACTGTTATGACTAGTACCCTTGAACAACCAAAACCTGTTTACTTCCGCCAACCACCACATTCTGAAGATCAGATTCAGAAGACTACCCTTTTGCTCGCATCTTACGCTGTGAACGGTCATCTCTCATCGGTTTTGGCTGCTGACCGTTGTGTGATTGATCCCTTCACCTTGTTTGAAGCAGCTCAACATCATATAGTGACAGTCATAGAGTTCGGTGACTCTGGACGAGGCTGCGCAGAATTGTACGGCTATTTGGCAGTTCTTTTCTTCAGGTTTCCATCAATGTTCGTCAACTTCGATGAACTTTCCAAGATGGGAGCTCTCTTGATGCCGGGGTTCGGTTTTCGTCGTTGCGCTGAAATTACGCAACGTATGACAACTGCAATCCGAGAACATCTTCTTGCGTGCAAGACTCAAATGGAGACTAGCATGGGAACACAGAGTTTCATCGGCTGGAACTCCACTGAGAACATTGCTTTTCGTCGTCTCGGTATGACCGCTCATCTCCTTGAGCTGCATCGGTGCATGGTGGCGGATGGGAAACGAATTTGAGATTCCTCCGTTTTGTAAGGCGGCCCGCGAAAGCGCACCGCCTTTTTCTTTTGTAATATTTCCTTTTCTCCACACCTCTTCCATTTCATTTCTCTCTGATATAATGAAAGCCAATGAGTGACCCAAACAAAGTAATTTATTTTGGAGAAACTGATGCGCGAAACTCTCGTATCAGGTTCGGTATCAAGCAGAAGGACAGGTCGCGTCACGTCTATGTGATCGGAAAGACGGGTATGGGAAAGTCCACGCTGCTCGAGAACATGGCGGTGCAGGATATCCAGAACGGTGACGGGATCTGCTTCATCGACCCGCACGGAAAGACTGCCGAGCTTCTCCTGGAATACATCCCGAGCGAGCGCGTGAAAGACGTGCTCTACCTCGCACCGTTTGATATGGAGCATCCTGTTTCTTTTAACATCATGGAGGACGTGGGATATGACAAGCGACACCTCGTCGTGTCGGGATTGATGGGTGCCTTCAAGAAGATCTGGAAGGATGCGTGGTCTGCTCGAATGGAATACATCCTCTCTAATACGCTTTTTGCACTACTTGAGTATCCTGGATCGACACTCCTTTCCGTGAACAAGATGCTTTCTGACAAGTCCTTTCGAAAGAAGGTGGTTGAGAACATCACCGACAGCGCCGTGAAGTCATTCTGGGTTGATGAGTTTGCAAACTACACCGAGCGAATGGCGGCTGAAGCCGTGCCCGCAATCCAGAACAAGGTGGGACAGTTCACGTCCAACCCTTTGGTACGAAACATTATCGGACAGCCGAACTCGAGCTTTGACATCAGAAAGCTCATGGACGAGAAGAAGATTTTCATCATTAACCTCTCAAAGGGAAGAATCGGAGAGTCGAACGCTAACCTGCTTGGATCCCTTTTGATTACGAAACTGTATCTGGCAGCCATGAGCCGTGCTGACGTACCGCACCGTGAGGCCGAGCTGCTTCCGGAATTCAACCTGTTCGTTGACGAGTTTCAGTCATTCGCAAACGAGTCCTTTGCAGGAATTCTCTCTGAGGCCCGCAAGTACAAGCTGAGCTTGCACATTGCGCACCAGTACATCGAGCAGATGGAGGA
>JAYTLZ010000023.1:0-35431 GCA_043728995.1 Minisyncoccota bacterium | reverse complement strand
CGTTCTTCTGTGCATGCCACCGTTCTTTCATCTCGTTCCATTTCTGGGAGACGTTTGCCTCAAGCTCGTCCCACTGGGCCTCGGCATTGTCCTTCCAGGCTGAGAGCTGACCCCTAAAGTTGTCTCGCTCGTCTTCGAACTCCTCGCGCTCCTTGGCTTCGAGCTGTCTGGTATCTGCGTCAAGCTCATCCAGCCATGCCTCATATTGTGCCTGGCGTGCGTCCATTTGTTCTTTGTTCATAGTATGTATAAGTTAGTTTGGTAACACGTTCAGTTCCTATTCACCTGCGTTGTTCGGATCTGAGTCAGTTGCTGCGTCCTGCGCGGCCTCATTAAGCTCCTCAGATACTTCGCCTCGAGCTCGTACCTCTGCCTCCTGGTAGTTCTGCTCAATCTCCTGAGTTGCCTCTCGCACCTCCTGCTCTACGATGTCTCCAATGTCTGCTCCTGCTCTGTTAAAGGCTGACCATCCCAAAATAAGTGCTAAAATAGCCACAATCAAGGCTGTCCATGCTACTCCGTTGCTATTGTTATCGTGCATAAATATGTTTTATGTTGCTAAAATGCAAGCGTTTGCTTACATATATCTGAGACGTTCATGCTCCCGTTTTATGACATCAGGCCCCCATGCACAAAATATCGTCCCATGAAGTCGTGTATTCCTGGGAGCGCATGGTGGACTTGGGTCTCCATGACTCATCCCGCGAGGGATCCAGCATCTGGGCGAGCATCACTCGTCCTCTGCCATGTTTCTCATTTAGGGAATCCATCAGCGTGTCGAGACCCTCACCCTTCTCAGGCTGCTTTTCAATTATAAAAAGTGACTCCTGAACAGGGACTTCCTCGGACACCAGCGCGGTTAGGGTCACACCAGACTTGCTGTACTTTCGACCAGGAACGTATATCTGATCGAAGATGTCCTCTGCCTGTCTGAGGAGCATCCTTGTATCGGATGTCGGATGCAGCATGAACCGCTCGTCGCTCGAGGAATTGCGTCTGTCGTCCTTGAACCTATGGACGTACAGTCCAACATGAATGCGCTGGGCGATCTGTCCCTCCTCGCGCAACTCCTCGGCTAGCGCATTCACATGATATGCGACCGAGTTCCACAATTCCTTTCTCACGGATATCGCCTTGCCAAACGATCGCGAGCTGATCATGGACTTGCGTGGCTCTGCGTCCGGCTCGATATCCAGACACACCACGCCACGCAACTCGTACGCGCTGTGCAGGCCATGTATGCCAAAGATGGACCTGATCCGCATGTCACTGGTCGTCGTGAGCTGATATGCATCCCTGATCCCCTCCTCCAACAACCGTTCCGAAAAACCGCGACCAATTCCCCAGATCTCACCGACAGAAGTTTTCTTGAGTAACGCCTTCCTCTTGCGATCGGAGGAAATGATATGTATATGTGAAGCGGACTTCTTGGCACGCTTGTTGGCGAGCTTGGCGAGCGTCTTGGTCTGCGCAACGCCGATCGACGTGGGTATGCCGGTTGCGCTGAATATCTTCTCTTGGATTTTTTTTGAAAAAAGAAATGCGTTCTCGGTATCCGGAATCTCAAAGAATGCCTCGTCGATCGAGTACACCTGGCACGTGTCCGTCATGGACTTGATAATCTCCATCACGCGCCGGGACATGTCGCGGTACAGCGGAAAGTTAGTGGAGCGCAATTGGATGTCGTACTGCGTGATCCAGTCTCTTATCTTGAACATGGGAATGCCCATGGGTATGCCGATGTCCTTGACCTCCTGCGAGCGTGCGATCACGCATCCGTCGTTGCATGACATCACGATCGTCGGCCTGCCCTGCAGCCTTGGCTGGAATGTACGCTCGCATGAGACGAAGAAATTATTGCAGTCGATCAGGGCAATCATCTTATGACTTGTGAATTACGTACGTTACGGCACCCCAGAGCTCGCATGAATCAGGAGCAAGACCGTGCTCAACGAGCGCAAACTCCCCGTCCACGACCGCAACGTAGAACTTGTGCATATCGCCAATCGCAGACCGATCCACTACCAGGATGTCACCTGCGCATATTCCGAAATGCTCAAACGTGTTGCCCGCGATTCGTATAAAAAAGGTCGCAGTCTCATCCCGCACAAGTAACTCGTGCAGATCCAAGGGGCGCTTGGTGCGGTTTTGGATGGAATGAAACAGGATGGACATGCTTCCATTGTAGACTCGTTGTCAACTTTGTCAAATTTTAAATAGTTTCAGGAGAATCCTCGGATTTTGCCTCTTCCCCTTCCTCCTTTTGAGCTCTCTTGGCCAAGAACTTGTTGATCAGATACCCTCGTTCGATCAGCTGGTGGAACGGGTTCTTCTCGAACTCAATCACGTACAGATATCCCGCCAGAGCCGCTATGCAGCCTCCTATTGAGTCGATAATCAGATCAGCCATAGTATCAACAAGTCCGGACTTCTGCATGTTAAACCCGAAGAACTGGTCCATGCCGAACTCGTAGATTTCCCAGATAACGCCGATAGTTACCGCGAAACAGAATGAGAGAAGTGCAAAGATAAACGGATGCGACTCGTTACGCTTTTTGCCAAAGAGAAGGAGCAACACAACCACGCCCACAAGCCCGAATCCGATTGCGGATATCAGGTGCAACGCAAGATCCCACCACCAGAACCTCTGGTAGAAGTTGGATACCTCCCCGAGAAAGATCGTCGCATACGCGAAGAACGCGATCGATGATATCAGAAACGGAGGAATGTAGACGTTGAATCTTTGCTGAAAGAGAATCGGAACAAATGTCAGGATAAGCGTCACGACTGCCATGCCGGCGGTATGCCACTGCCCTTCTATGAGTGCCAGTATCAGCGCGCCCAGGAGCAGTATCCATGTCACGTAGAGGGGCGTGTGAGCCAATAGTTTTTTCATATCTTAAATCTATACGCTACTGGCGGAAAAGTCCAACAAAGAAGGGGGCGCCTGCGGCGCCCCCCCCTTCTTTGTTCTCCATCCTAAAACTGAATTATTTCTTCTTCAGCTCTCCCGATGCCACGACTCGCACGTCGTCCTGCACGGGACCGTACGCCATCTGGTACTCGGATATTTTGATCTTGGTATCAACCCAGAACTTCATTCCTGTCGCGGTCTTCTCGATCCGTACAGGAATAGAAAGCGTCTTGGTGTTTCCCTTGATCGTGATGTCAGTGATCGCCTTCGCCGAAGTATCGCTTACGTTCTCAATGCTCTTGATCGCGACCTTTATCTCAGGATGGTTTGCGGTGTCAAAGAACACGTCAGCCTGCAGGTGCTTGTCCAGCGCCTCAGAGTCAGTCTTGATGGACGTAGGATCAAGCTTGAGCATCGCTCCGATCGCCTTTCCTGCAGCATCCAGCGCGACGCTTCCTGTCAGGTTCTGGAATGTTCCGATATGCTGGCCACCTGGCTTGTATCCGGTGAACTCGAACTTCAGTGTTGCAGGGTCAATCGTATAATCCCCTGTGCTTGTCACGCTCCATGCTCCTCCCGCTCGAGACAGATTAATTTCCGAAACAACAACTGCATCGTTCTTCTCGTCATTCGAGTCAACGAACTGTGATTCCTCAACTCCAGAAAGTTCCTCGGCGTTCTTCTGGTTACCAATGGTTACGTAAGCGCCGATTGCCAATCCGATCAGGATAGCAAGGCCCAGTATGCTCATAATCACGTTTTTCATATCAAAATATCGTTACCTGTTAAATCTGGTCAATTATAACACATTGAGATTTACCCCCTCTTTCGCGCCTCCCGGAGATACTTCTTGACCGCAATGAAGCTTGATACCGCACCGATAAAGATAGCCGAGAAGAAGATCATGAGGAAGAACTGACCGATGTGGGCAACATAGTAGTCCGCGATGTTGATACCCGAGAAGAAGTCCGCAGTCACCCTACCAGTCCACAGAGTCAGTGGATACAAAGCGAGCAGTGTCAGAAGAGACGAAACGATTCCGTACAGGATTCCCGTCACGATGAACGGACCAGAGATGTAGGTCGACGTTGCTCCGACCATTCGCATAACCTTGATCTCGTCTCGTGAGATGTACAGAGCGAGCCTGATCGTATTGAAGGTAATGATGATTGAGATCGCGATGAAGAGAATCGTGATAATTCCACCGAGCTTTTGTCCTGCATCGATAAATCGCGTGAGTCGGTCGATGATCTCCTTGTTCTCGTTAAAGTTTATCTTGTTAATGATTGCGTCCTCGGTTCCGCTTGGGTACGTTGATTCGAGGTACGTCGCAATCCCCTCATACTGTGATGAGTTCACTGCCTTTACGTTCAGTACTGCTCCCAATGGATTGTCCTCAAGCTCAAAGAGCGCCTCAAGAACATCCGTGTCCTTTCGGTATCGGTACTTGAAGTTCTCAAGTGCCTGCTCGCGTGACACGTATTCAACGCTCTCCACGTCATCTCGCTTCTCAAGATCGATCTGTATGTTCTTTACTACATCCTCAGTCGCAACCGGAGAGAAGTACACGTTCACGTCCACCTTCTTCTGGATCTCGACAAGCGACTGGTTAAGAAGCGCGCTCGCAAAAAGAATCGTCGAGAACACGATAAGTGTAATCGTCATGATCAGAACGGCAGCGAGTGACACGAATGCGTTACGCGAAAAGTTCTGTCCTCCTGATTTTATGATTCTTTTGAGATTGAGTGAGAGCATTGTCGAAATGATTACCTATTAAAATGATGATCGACCTGTCGGATCGTCGTTTACCACGCGTCCGTTCTGAAGCGTGACCACGCGTCGTCCAAGCTCATCGATCACACCCTTGTTGTGGGTGGTCAAAATGATTGTCGTCCCGAGGTCGTTGATCTTTTTCAAAATCTGCACGATGTCGTAGGTGTTTGCAGGATCCAGGTTACCTGTCGGCTCGTCGGCAATCAGTACCTCTGGTTGGTTCACGAGTGCACGTGCGATCGCGACTCGCTGTTTCTCTCCTCCGGATAGTTCAGACGGAAAATTCTGTGCCTTGCGCTCAAGGTCTACAAGCTGCAGTACATACGGCACGTCCTGGATGATGTCCTCATCCAGTCGTCCCGCCACCTCCATGGCAAAGGCCACGTTCTCGTAGACAGTCTTGTTTGGGATAAGTCTGAAGTCCTGGAAAATTGAACCGACCTTCTGCCTGAGCTGGGTGATCTCGGACGGTTTGAGCATGTGGACATCCTCGGACTCGAAGAAGACACTTCCCTCGGTCGGGAGTTCTTCTGCCAAGAGTAACTTGAGTAGGGTAGACTTGCCGGCTCCCGAGTGACCCACGATGGACACGAATTCATGAGGATCAATCCGCAGATTAATATCATGCAGCGCGACAGTTTCGTCGTCGTATATCTTTGTGACGTTTTCGAAGTAAATCATACTAGTTTGAGCTTAATTGTTGCACACTTGCTATCACATCGTCAATCTCCCCGCCCAGTACCTTTTCGACCTGCTGGGTCTCCCAGTTTGACCGGTGGTCCTTGACCATCTTGTACGGGTTGAGGACATAGGAGCGGATCTGGTTGCCCCAGGCTATCTCCTGGACCTTGGAGATGGCGAAGCTGTCAGCATTCGACTGGTCCTGCTCCTTCTTGAGACGGAACAGCTTGGCCTGAATGATACTCATGGCCCTTTCCCGATTGGCCAATTGGCTCCGCTCCTCGGATGCACATACGGAGATTCCGGTTGCCTTGTGCGTGATGCGCACAGCGGTCTCACGTTTGTTGACGTTCTGTCCTCCTGGACCAGACCCTTTGGTAAATTCTATTTCGAGATCCGACTCGGGTACGACGAAGTCTTCGACATGAATAATCGGCATCACCTCCACCATGGCAAAGGACGTCTGCCTCTTGCCTGCGGAATTGAACGGAGAGATGCGCACCAGACGGTGCACACCGGACTCCAAGAGAAGTGTCTTGTACACGTTCTTGCCCGCGATCTCAAGTGTGATCGACCGGTATCCACCGTTTGGATTCTGGTTCTCGTCGATGAAACTGATCGACCACTTTTTTGTTTCGGCAAACTTCATATACATGTCGAGCAGCATGCGCACGAAATCCTCCGCATCATCACCACCCACTCCGGCAAACATGTTCACGATCGCACCACCTGCGTCGTACTTGCTGCCTCCCTCGAGTTGGATCTTGAGATCCTGCACCTCCTTTATCTTGGCCTGCGCCTCCTTGGGATTACTCCAAAAGGTCGGCGAGAGCATGTCCTGCTCGAGCATCTCGATCCTCTGCTGGATGTCTGATTTGTTCATGCTGTTCATGTATATTTTGAGCCAACGATGGGATTTGAACCCATGACCTCCCCATTACCAATGGAGTGCTCTACCAGCTGAGCTACGTCGGCTTTGACCATTACAATAGCATATTTTGAGGGGTTTTTGAACTGTCTAAAAGTGCCTTTATATAAGATAAAAATGGCGAAAGGGCGGCCGATAGGCCGCCCTTTCTATCGTCTCCACACATAAACCAAACCCTACATCATCGGTCGCGAATCCGATCGTCCGCCGTAACCGATTACAAGGAACACGACTGCAAGGAAGACGTGCAGAATGTTGCCTGCTCCGTTCAAATGCATGATCATGTTAACCGTTCCAGGTGCGATGATACCGAGCACGGCCACGAGACCGTATACGATTCCAAAGACCTTCGCGAACGACTTTGCAGAAGCCTCGCCCTTGTTTGCAAATACGAGCGCAAGGATTCCAGAGAGCAGGTGGACTACGTTATGTATTCCATCTACAGCAAGGATTCCTAGCACGTGCCCATCAGGAGTTAGACCCGGAATAAATCCAAGCACTCCGAGAAGTACAAATACGACACCCAAAATGGTAACCAGTTTTTTTGCCATACGTTATTTCGAGGGGGCGTTATGTATCCCCTCTCTATTTAATCATAGACCCATTGTCCAGATTGTCCATTGTTGATGTTGGGATATCTGACAATGCTTTTTGAGAAAAGAATTACTCAGATTCGAGGTGATTCTCCTCATCCGCATGCTCAGCATGCTCCTCGGGAGTCTCATTTTCATGGCCATGGCCACCTCCGATCTGGTTTACGGCAAGGATAGTGAATGCTCCTGCGATCAGAAGGAAGATGTATGCGAAATATTTCTTGTCCGTACGTGAGTGCTGTATTGATTGAGGAATAAGGTCTGCAAATACAAGGTGAAGGAATGCTCCTGCTGCAAGTCCGAACAAGATGCCCACGACTGACTCTATCTGCGCGATGTATGTTCCGAGGATCACTCCGGGAATAATTGTTGCAGACACAAGGAAGTTTATGAGCAAGGCGCGCTTGGTGGACATGCCGGACAGTTTGAGAATCGAGAACTCGCTGATCTCCTGCACGAACTCGTGGATAAATATTCCGAGTGCGGCCACGAGTCCGACCTTCACGTCGACAAAGAACGCGATTGCGAGCAGAATTCCGTCACCGACATTGTGCAGGGCGTCTCCCCAGATAACCTTCCTGCTGGAGTGCAAGCAGTGAGCCTCATCTTCCTCATGATGGTGCATTTCCGGGAAGAGCTTTTCGGCAACGTGGAATATGAGGAATCCCCCGACAATCGCAAGCAACGCCGTCAGCATGCTGTCACTAAACTCAAAGGACTCCAGGAGGAGGTCGTATGTCACGACTGCGAAGATTCCTGCCGAGAAGGCGATAATAAATTTACCGTTGGTATTAAGCCAGCCGGACAGGTTTTTAGCCAAGAAAACAAGCCCTGAAAGGGATGCGAGCATTATGAGGCCCGCTGTTATGTATAGTTCCATCTTTACAGTATAACAAAGGTGTCAAGCCCTGGCGGTCATATACCCTGCCGGCCGCCTACTTCTTTTCCTTTAGTAAGGTTTTCAAAACGTCTTCCAACTCCTCACGTCGCGGCTCAAAAGCAGTAAAGACTCTCTGGCTTGTGACGATCTCTTGGGCGAATTCTCCATATACTATCGCCATGGCCCACACCGGAATCCTGAACATGCATGGCCTACCCATCAGTCGCGCAAGCATGTGTGAAAAGTCTCGATTGGTAATTGGTTCGATACTCACGGCATTCTTGATTGTCTCTTCCTCAAAGGGCGCTGAGACATATGCATTTAGGCATCTATCCATTGAGACAAATGACATGTATTGTCTGCCGCTTCCAAGCGATCCCCCGAGTCCTGTCATGAAAGTTTTTCGCAACGTACCAAGGATGCCGCCCTTGCCGAGCACGTGTGCATTACGAATGATTCGAACGTTGACCCCATACTTGTTCGCCTGCCTTGCCTCCGTCTCCCAGTCGGACGCGACTTGCGCAAGATATGTATTGGCAACTGTCTTCGAATTCTCATCCAGCATGTCATTTCCCCTGTCGCCGTACACGCCAATCGCGGAAGTGCTGACAAGGTATTCTGGTCGGTACGTTACGTTTTGGAACGCCTCAACCAGAACATGCGTCGTGTCGATCCTGCTTGAACGCACCAATTGCTTATACGATTTCGTCCATCTGCCAAAGATCGGAACGCCAGCCAGGTTGAAAATAGCAAAAGGATTTTCTAGAAGTTCGTTGTCCGGATACGAGGTGAGATCACTTTTCACATATGCCACTTCCTTTAAAGGACTTGGTCTCGGATCAATCACCACGACACGTGCACCAAGCGACAACAGCTTGAGTGACAGTTGCGTTCCGATAAAACCGGACCCACCTACCAAGATTACTTTTTTGTCGGAATAGTTCATGCCATATATTGTACATCACGCATCAATGCGAGTGTCCGCAATGCGCTCCGTGCACGTGGTCATCTTTGGAAAGATACTTGGCGGCGAGATATGTCGTGAGTGGCACGGCAACAATCAAGCCGATCGAGCCGACAAGGGTCCGTACTATTTCGGCAGAAACAATCTCCTGGCTCACCAGCAGATCAAATCGAACATCGGAGTTGTAGAGCAGAATCAGAAGTGGAAACGATGCTCCGGTATATGCGAGGACAAGCGTGTTCACGAGCGCGCTGACGTGCTCCTTCCCCACTCGTAACGCCCGCGTAAATATCTCGCGAACCGGCAGCGTTGGGTCGGCTCTCTTTATCTCGCCGACGACCGCGACCTGCGTGATGGCAATGTCGTCCAGCACCCCAAGCATTCCGACTATTATTCCTGCCAGCAGCAAATCAGAGAAATCGATCACACCCTTAGTAGCGACCATCGCGCTCAGTGCCTCGTCACTTCCGAGCCCGGTCAGTTTCATCCAGTATGAGACGGCAAATGACAGTGCCCCGGCGCATACGATCGCCCCGAGAGTTCCCAGGAGCGCAATGACGGATCCCCTGTTATATCCGTGGGACAAAAAGAGTACAGCCGAAAGCACCGCCGCACCCACAAATACGGAGACAATGAGCGGGTTGAATCCCTTGAGTACCAGAGGAAGCATGATAAAGATGATTACGGCAAAGCTGAGGGCGAGTCCGAGGATGGACTTTACCCCCTGCTTTCCGTTAAGAAGCACGATCAGTGCAAGAAAGAGAGCAAGCGTCCAGAGGATCATCTGGGTTCTGTCCTTTTCCAACAGCTGGAACTTACCGTCTTCCGTTTCCTGCACGAACACTGTTTCTCCTTCCTCGACGACAAACTTGTCCTGCACGAATGTTTTCTGCGTCCCGGCATGTGGTCCGTCAACAAAAAGTACGTTGATCGTCTGAACGGTAGTGGTAATAGAAAGTCCCTCCAGCTCTACCTGCTCCGACGTGATCACGTCAATTACCTTTGCCTTGGAAGCTTCGGACTGCGCGTGCGCAAAAGTAGGAATGAACATACACGCAAGCAAGATAAGGTATGTGAGTTTCTTTATCATAATCACATGCTACAATAACACGGATGAAGAAAAGAAAAAACGTACTCCAGTACTTTGCAAAAAACATAACCGTCGTCGTGGCACTCGTCATGATCTGGCGAGGTGTCTGGTACGTGCTTGATGAGGTTGACGCGCTCGTGTTCGCAAACTCGCACATTGAGACCGCCCTCCTTGGAATTATTATTGGACTGATACTGCTCTATGTGCCGGATGGAGACCTAAAGGAAATCGAGAAATTGTAAAAGAAAGGGCCGCGCAAAGCGCGGCCCTTTCTTTTTGTACTCCACGCTCACTAGGTGATCTCCGCAAACAGCGTGATCACGTACTGATTAAGGACGGTAAACAACAGGATAAGCAGCAGCACGATAATTCCATTCGCGACAAGTTTCGGATATTGGATGTTTCGCCTCACGCACACCTTTAGAATAATCGCGAGCGTAATCAAGCCACCCAGAGCAAGAAGCACGAGTCCGAGCATGGTCTTGGGTGACGACAGTACTTTGGCAATCAATGTCGTTGTGCTTGTCACCATATTGTCAGGAACGACTGGAATTGCTGGCTCGGCAATAGAAGTGGTAGCGAAACTCTGTTCGACAGTCTCTATCTCAGCTCCAAGAACTTCAGTCGTCGTAGACGCGGTGCTAGTTGATTGTGAAATCGCAGGTGTCAGATCCGTGACCGCGACCGATCCCTGCGTCGTGCCTCCCTCAGCGAACCTGTCGATTCTGGCGGATGGTGTTCCGAAAAACTGCGCGACAAACACAGCCCTCTCTCCCTTGTACGTTCCCTCGGCAGTCGCGATTCCGATCTCGGTAAATCCGTCACGCACGATGTTCGCACGGTGAGTCGGGCTGTTGAGCCATGCGTTATGAACGTCGGTCGAATCGACAAAATTTACCGCCAGGTTCTCTCCGGCAGTCTGATACTTGTATCCTGCAGCGTTCAGCCAGTCCCAGGGAGTCTTCCCGTCCGGACTGTTGTGTGCAAAGTAACCCTTTTGGGCCATGTCGTTCGCCTTGAGCTGCGCAGCGTACACGAGCTCGTCACTGATCGCAAGCTCGCTCATGGCAACGCTCGTTCGCGTCTTGTTCGCCTTTTCCACCAGAACGGAAGGAAAGATAGCTGCCAAGTTATTGATCTTCTCTGTCAGAACGTCAGGACGCGTGGGCAGTATCAGAACCAGGATCACGAGCTCAATCGCGCAGATGGTCGCAATCAGCTTGCGTGTCGAATTATCCCGCAGCAAGTGCGGTTGGTGGTCGTTGTCCTCATGTGGGACGAGATATTTTTTAAAATGTTTTTTCATCCGAATGTGTTAGTGTATCTACCTCCAGAAAAATATCACCTTCTTGAGTCCTTCCCAAAACCTCTTCCATCCTGAGGCAAACTCCTCGGAGGTAGGCACGTCGATTATCACCTCGTCCACTGACGTAGCAGTAGGCAGAACGACCGTACCTGATCCCGGATTAGTGCCAGGAGGGGTCACTGTTCCAGAACCCTCTTCTCGACATTCCCCGTCATATAGGAACTCCGCCTTGTCGACATTCATGGCACAAAGGTTTCCGTAGGTAACGTCGTCACTTGAATCGCAGGGAGTCGTCACGCAGCGAACGCCCGTGTCCTTTCGTCCGCAGACGGGAGCGTACTGCATCGTGCAGTACTTTGGACCCTCAAGTGCGTCCAGCTCGGCAAGTGCCTCCTTCTCTGTTGCATACTTCTTGTTGGCAACAATGCTCGAGGTCCTCAGTTCTTTGTCCGCATAGATCGCCCAGACACTTCCCTTCGTAAAGGTTCCCGCCACGTCATCGTATCCGCATGCCGCTGAGCTACCCGCAGTCGTCACGACAACCGCATTGTCAAAATCTCCCTTGTATACCTTGGATAGCTCGAACTGAATTTTGGGACCCTCAAAATCGTCACCTTCGTCTTCCATAAACGAAGTAACCTTCCCGACAAATACCACATCATTGCGATTATAGTTCTCTTGTGGAGTTCCTGGATATCCCTCCATGACGCTACATGCGTCCGCAGGCCGCACTCCGACGGATAGACTGAGTAAAAACAATACTGTCAGAATTTTTTTAAAAGCAAGTCTCTGTGCCATACGTTTTGTCATATTATTGATATGGGATAAGTATATCACTGTCGTAGGCCGCCAACATCCTTCCAATATGCCCATCGTGAGAAGCTACGCAATCGGTCTCAGCAGTCTTCCGATGAGTGACTGGAGTTCGAACATGAGGCCCTTGCCTGTGAAGTACGAGCGGTCAACCTTGTTGCTGCAGGATTTGAGCTTGCTTACCAGCTCCTCGTACTGCTGTTGGTCCTTTTGGAACACGACGTTCAGTTCCCTGTTGTAGAAAAAGCTCAGGCGATCAAAGTTCATGCTGCCCAGCGTCACCCAGTCGTCGATAATGACCATCTTGCCATGGTTCATACAGTTCTGGTAATGGTATACGTCAATCTTGTAGCGGTAGAGCTGCCGCAAGTATGACTGCGCTACCATGGCGGTCAGTTTAGAGTCGCACTTTTCCGGAAGAATGATCTCAACGAGCAGTCCTCGCTTGCGCGCCTTCTTGAGAGCTCGCATGATCTTCCAGTCAGGAGAAATGTAGGGCGTGACGATGCTGATCTTCTTTTGCGCATGCCTGATGCGGTGCAGAATTTCGTTGTACAAGTCGTTGTGCTCGGGGTTGTTCTTGAGCAGGTAGTCGGTGTTTAGATCGTAGGATCCTTCGTTATCCTTGGTTCCAGCAACCTCATCCCACATGCGCAGGAATGCCCCTTTGATGTCATGGACGTACTCGACATCAGTGATCCGCGCGTTGATGTCTTCCCAGTCGCTCGCCTCCTGACTAACAATCACACCTCCGACATGCGAAATCTTGTCATCGATGATAAGGATCTTGCGATGGTCCCGATGAATGAGATTGAACGGGAAGAGTGACCTCCATCGCGGCACAAGTCCGAAGAACTGCAGCTCGATTCCCGTATCAGTAATTTCCTTCTGCTTAAGTGGGCTCGTGTAGAGACCGATACTTCCGACCGTGTCGATAATCAGTCGGACCTTTACGCCTTCTGCGACCTTCTGCTTGAAGACCTCCAGGAACCGTGCGCCGATCTCCCCCTCGTCAAAGTTCTTCCAGATAAACTGCTCGAAGTAGATATATTCCTGTGCAGCCTTGCAGTCGTCGAGCATTGCCTGCCATGCCTTTGGATATTCGGTGAATAGCTGGGTCATTGTTTTATAGTACTCTACAGGGTGGAAAAGGAAAGACCCAACGCTTTCGCTATTGGGTCTTTCCTTTTGTTGCGCAAGTGATGGGACTCGAACCCACGACCTTCCGCGTGCATTAATCCAAAATTTACATAATGGTATGGACTATATCATCACCGTGGTCATTTCTGACTTTAGGCGTAAGGCGCTTCGACTGCTTTCGCAGGCTACTCCCCGAAGGGATAGTCTCTGAACCTTCAACGGATCGCTCCGAAGCTTGGCTGCTGATTGCCCTTTCATTTTTGAGGAGGGTTTCCAGCAATTCACCTTATTGTTCGACCGGACTTTCGTACCGGAAGCTGCCACTCGACAGGCGGACGCTCTAACCAGCTGAGCTACACCTGCATGTGTCTATCTGTAAAATACTCATCAAACTTCGTCTTTTTTCTGTTCAAAAACAAAGATGACTGGACGCCATTATACATCATTTCATACAATTGGAAAGAGCCTTTTATGCTGAATGTAAGCCTGTAATAATTACCCTTTCCTTTTGTAACAGATCCCTTTTGTCCCGATAGTTTATAAATATTTTCATTCAGAGAAATTAGAAATTCCTTGGAACATGAGGTAAAGACCGTCCGTATTGCAAGATGACTTGTCTTTCTTTCCTTGTGTATCTGACCCACCCATACGTTCCCATCACCATCAAAATATCCTCTGAGAAAGGAGCTGAAGAATTTATCAGGAATAAGAGGAAGTTGCATTCTAAGAGTTTTGTTTTGCCTCAATTCCAGAACTATCAGATCTTCATACATTTCCTTACTGCCTATCTGAATCGAATGATTATTAGAATCCAGACCTTTTCTGTTTGAGATCTTATGATCTGATCCCATTGCGTCACGCATCTTTTCTAACAAATCAAAGTCGGCAGAGTACAGTGATATAAAATGTGCACCTCTCTTGTTTTTGATAATGTTGCCATCCGCATATAGAAATCCCAGAACATAGGACATGTCCTTGGTCCACTTCTTAAAGAAGTCCTTGTTAATCTTTTTATAGATTGGCACGTGACAGTATTATATACTAACCTAAGCTGGTCACAAAGTTCGACCCAAAATCAAACACCCCCAGAGCCGAAGCTCAATGGGAGTGTGATGGTGGAATCAGTACTTGTCGCTAGACAGGATATCGTGGATATCATGCCTGGAAAGTACTGGTTTCCGTACGTGCCGATAAGGAGGCCCGAGGGCGTCCAACTCCTGCGCGCGATGCTTCTTGCACCGACACGGATAGCCGAGGTCCGCATGCGGACATTCCTGTTCGGTTTCCTGAACTGGAGTCTCGACGACCATGGGCCTCGGCAGAGTCCGTGTAGCTGATTGCGCAAAGAGTGGAAGGTCCTGGAGACCCCTCTGTGATGGATTGGAGCGTTTCATGTTCTGGTATATATCATACCATATTTTGTATAAAAAGCAAGTTACCCTGCCCTGCTTATGGAAAAAGAAAGCCCCTGCTACGTGGTGTGCGCAGCAGGGGCCAAATCTCCTTCTGGGTGTTAACCCTTACCACCGTCGTAGCTCGGCAGGTCCATGTCGAAATCAAAGAAAATGATGAGTTGATCGCCGGGATTTCCGGTAAGAATCATTTCATCCACGTATTCCAGTTCGATCACGACACCCTCGCCGTCAGATTGTAGTTCGAAGACGTAAACCGACTCGGGTTTAAAACCATAAGCGGAACGCGCCCAGAGTTGGACCTCGCCGTCATCATGAATGCTCGTTTCGATTGCGGGATTGTTGTCCCATTCGGGCGAAAGCCAGCAGTCGACGAACCCGTGATTGTCCGGTTGGACTTCGCGAATGTCGGCGAATGTGATCCAGTCGAACGTGAGTTCGACATTGATCGGCTTCCCCGGTGCGACGAACTTTTTCTTGTCATCAATGGGATAGACTCCGTAGCTCCAGCCCGGGTAGGACGTGAAGTGGAGTTCCGTGGCATGCCATGGGATCTCATAGTTCTTTCCATTTTTCTCGGCCATGAACGACGTGTCCGATTGGAACAGTGCCCAGCCAGACTCGTCGGACAGCACCGCTTCGATGAAGACCTCGGTGGCACCGGGGTTCTTCAGCTTGAAGCGGAGACTGTCCAACATCCGGATCTGATAGATTACGTCCTGGACGGACGTCGGATTGAACACGTCACCATAGAGATGATCGTGTTCGACGTACCGTCCCTTCTTGTCGAAGGTGTATGCTGTGATTTCAACCTGCCTGACCTGCAAGAGCGCGGCTGCGCTCTCGAGGGCGGCGGGTGTCTGCGCGTTGACCGTGAGGCCGCAGCACAGGGTGAGCAAAAGACTGAGGAGGCTCAAGATGCGTTTCATGTTTTCGTTCTTCGTTTTGTTGTGGTTTGAGAAGGAGATGTCAAAGGGCAAATCTCATTCGAGCGATATAATAGCATATTTATACATATTTGTCAATACAAAAGGGCGGAGGGCCTATGGGCCCTCCGTTCTTCGTGCCTTTTAGAATAAGGCTATTTTAGCGGCTTCTTGATGATAATCCCGAGCTCCTGAAGCTGCGTATCAGCAATCTCGGACGGAGATTCCATCATCGGATCCCTACCCTCACCTGTCTTGGCGAAGGCAATCGTCTCGCGGATGTTCGGCTCGTTCTGCAGAAGCATCATCAGTCGGTCGAACCCGAACGCGATTCCTCCATGTGGCGGCGTACCTGACGCAAGCGCGGTCAGCATGTGTCCGAAGTTGGACTCGATGCGCTCGTCAGAGTATCCCATGATCTTAAACACCTTCTTGAGATCCTCAGGATTGTGGTTTCGGATTCCTCCTCCTCCGATCTCGTATCCGTTCAGCGCGATGTCGTACTGCGCTGCTACGATTCCCTCGATATTACTTTCTGCACGCAGGTCCTCCATGAACTCCGGCTTTGGTGCGGAGAACGGATTATGCGTAAACGTCCATGCTCCGGTATCAGTCTTCTCAAAGAATGGAAAGTCGATCACCCAGCAGAACGCCAAGAGATTCGCATCCTCCTTGTCCTCTCGAATATCCGGCTTGTCGTTTCCGTACTTCTCCATCGCTTCCGCGTATGAGATTCGCGGGAAAGGAATCTGCTGGATCCTTTTCTCCGGATACAGAGTCTGCACCATCTCGATCAGCATCTTCTCGTTCACGGCCATCACGTCCTCCTGCGTTACGAAACTCATCTCGAGGTCGACCTGTGTGAACTCCGGCTGCCTGTCCCCTCGCGTGTCCTCGTCTCGGAAGCATCGCGCGATCTGGAAGTACTTCTCAAATCCTGCGGACATCAGAAGCTGCTTGTACTGCTGCGGAGACTGCGGAAGCGCGTAGAACTTCCCCTGGTAAATTCGCGAAGGCACGACGTAGTCTCGTGATCCTTCTGGTGTGGACTTGGTCATGTACGGAGTCTCGATCTCGGTGAACATTTCCTTGGTGAAGAATTCCCGTACGAACTGCATCGCCTTGTGCCTCATGCGAATGTTCTTCTGCATGCGGTCTCGCCTGAGGTCGACGTATCGGTACTTGAGTCGTGTCTCCTCTCCGATGTCCTTTCCGTCCTCGTCTATATTAAAAGGAGGAGTCTCTGCCGTATTGAGTACTGCAACGGAAAGAATCTCGAGCTCGATGTCTCCGTTCATTTTGTCCGCCTGCACGTTTCGCTCCGGTCGCGGGTTTACCTTTCCCTTCACCTCGACAACCCACTCGGGTCGCACCTGTGATCCGACCTCATGTGCCTGGTCTGCTCCAGGCAGAATAACTCCCTGCACCTTGCCGGTCATGTCCCGAAAGTCCAGAAAGATGAGCTTGCCCTGGTCACGCCTGACGTCGATCCACCCCTTGATGGTTACCTCGCTTCCGACATGTTCCTTCAGGTCTTTGATATATGTTCGTTCCATTATAATAATGCGTTAAATAGTATGGATGGATTATACAGTGCAAGGCTTTTTTAGCAACAAACGAAAATGCCGTGCGCATGTAAATTGTGCCGAGGATGAGAGTTGAACTCATGACCTGTCGCTTATGAAACGACCGCTCTAACCACCTGAGCTACCCCGACATGTTAAAACGCTCCGCAAGACCTCTAATATACCCTAAAATTCGGTATTGTAAAACGGAACTTCTTCGCACTTGCATTCGTGCGATACCAAAATAGTTATCTGAATTTGCATATTCCTTAACGGTCTTGCTTCGAATGAAATATGGTCCCCTGATTTGGCTTTTATCAAAATTAAGGTGCTTCATCCAGAATTTTATGACCTTGTCTGAGCGACTCTTATGACTCTCATTAATTTGTATGCTGAGATACATTTCATCATGAGTGACGCCCATGCACTTTTGTAGAAATGAGGCCATCAATGAAATCATGGCGGGATCTGAGTTTGAAAAAACAAACCTGCTTCCTTTCTTGTTTCCTTCTGCCCAGAATAAAGCCGTACCAATCATAAGGAGGTCTCGCTCACTTATCTTACCCAACTCTTTTTCAGCTGTTTGCCGTACCTTCTCTTGTACTGCAGTCCTTTTATCTCTATTAGTCAACGAGCCCTTTATTCTTCGCATATATGAACCCCCTTTGTATCTTAAGTGAAAGGTTCTTCTGTGCAGATTTAGATAATTCGATATCTCGAACCCAGATACTCACCGAACCTTTGGAAACACCAAGCTCCTGTGCGATTTCAGAAAGACTTTTTCCTTTCTTTCTCAAAAGGATAGCTTTTGATTTCTGAACACCTTTTGCCATATACAACACAATACCATATGTTCATATTATACGAAAAGGGCCGGCAAAGCCGGCCCTTTTCTCCTGGTAGCGGGGTCTGGAATCGAACCAGAGCCTTGAGGTTATGAGCCTCACGAGGTACCTCTCCTCCACCCCGCTAGTTTTCAACACCTGAGTGTTTGACCATTATACACGTCTAGTTTATTATTTCAACTCCTTATCATGTACCTTTCCCGACTCAGAAACTCCAGAAACAGCATCAGAAAAATCTTGTACACACCCGTCAGATTATGGTTCCGGCCCGAAAATGCTACACTTAAAGCAATGGACAGAGTCGACTTTATCGAACAGAACGAATTCCACATAAAATCGCGAAGACTGCTCGGTGAGCCTACTACACCGACGATGATTTCCCTTCTCCTTAAGACGGGTATCGCCAAGAACGAGAAGCAGGCACTGATCATGCTTCTTGCGACCGTACTCGCCACACTCGGGCTTACTGCCGGGATCATTCTTGCACGCACCGCACCAGCGAACGATGTTGTCGTGGACAAGGACGGCAACGTCTACCAGTTCCAGGAATACATAGAGTTGGTACGACAAGGCAAGGACCCCCTCCTACAATAATATAATGAACACATCATATCGAGAATTTGATACAGACAGCCCTTCGACTCCCCCAAGCCGCTCTGTGAGAATCGCTCGAAATGAATCCGGAGGGTTTACCCTGATCGAGTTATTGGTCGTCATTTCCATAATTGCGCTGCTTTCTACTGTTGTATTGGCGGCACTCAGTGACGCGAGGGCGAAGGCTACTAATACAGCAAAAAACAACTTGGTACTGGAATACATAAAAGCCCTTGAATTATATAGGTCAAACAATTCCTCTTATCCAAACGCAGGAGCAGGAGAAGAAAATATTGCAAGGTGTATCGGTTACGAGGAATCAGAAAAATGTTATCTAAACCAGGATGGTGACAACCAAATAAATTCCTCACTTAGCACGTATATCCCCGGACCTCCTGCTTCTCGTGATTCAATTCTCATAAGTAATTCGGACTTCAGAGGAGTAACATATAACTGCCACCCGAACGAAGATACATCCTGCAATAATTATAAGCTAATATGGGTGCTCAAGGGATCAAATTCAAAGTGCATTAAGGAAGCAACATCCTCCGGCTTTTTTGGTAACCGTAGATGCGAGTACGTAATGGACTGATGTGAAATTATAAAGAAAAGACCCGCCGCGAACGGCAGGTCTTTTGCGTCTCAGAAGCACTGAGAGCATTCCAAGGGTTGTAAGGACGAGAGACGACGGCTCTGGTACATTCACGCCCGTAAATGTCCAGGTTGAATCGTCAGAACCCGACCACTCGCTCATGCTAAGGGCCGAGGTGATATCAACCTCATCTCCAAATCCCGAAATCAGCAAGTATCTGTAGGCTCGCAAACCGCTATCGTTATTATCGACCATATAGTTCCCGAACGATTCGCCGTTCACCTTCAGGTTCTGCATTCCGGTTGGACCGAAGAATGCAAAGTCCTGAATCTTAACTGCGATCGAGTTGAACGACATGATCGGCTGTACGGTTACCTGGGTTGAGCCAACCCGAGTTACCAGATCACCAACGTCAGTGTACGACAGACCGAACTGTTCGGGCTGGAACCATGTATGGTTGGCCGTCACAGTACCACTTACTCCTCCGCGGGTAATAAAAATTTCAGGAACTGAGCTGGGAAACCCTGCCTGAAGATGTACGTTCCATGCGGGCAGTGCCGCAGTGGTAGTATTGTACTCTGCTCGGGTGATTTCAGTCACTGTCACAGCTCCGCGCACATTCGTCAAAGCGAATGTGGCAACAAAAAGCGCAATAAGCGTCTTCATTTCATTATTTGGGGTTGTTCGTCCTCATTGAAAGGAGCGAAGTATTGGACTCATAATACAACTTTGGGTATTATTGTCAATGGTCCAACCCCTTTCCTCCTATGGCTGATTCAGCTCGTTACGCAAATTCATGACGGCAGAACGAACATCCTTGTGATTTCCAACAAACATCATGGTCAGAATAACGACGGCAATCAACAGGGCGAGCGTAATCAATATAAAGTTATCCTTGAGAAAAGTCTGCGCGTTCACCGACTGCTCAAGTGATCCTGCGATTCCAATAGTCGCAGCCTCAGCGGACTTGGTAAACAAAATAGGATTAGATTTTGCGAGCAACTTACCTGAGCCATCCACGGTTGCCACGTACATCTGGTGCTCCCCGTTCTCGATCTCCTGATCAAGCTCGTAGGTCCATGATCCGTCCGAGTCGGTCTTGACCATCGCGACGATCGGCGTACTGTATATGAAAAGCGTTACATAGCTGTTGGGCAGCGCGACTCCCTCGAACAAGAGCTCGGATGTCTCGCCCTCCTTGATCAGCTGGACCTTCTGCACGGTATAGGTTGATGTGATGTGCACGGTCGAATCCACTCGCGGGTCCTCATACGTCATCTTCTCCTGTGACTCGCTTAGTGGGTTTATTCCGTCGCGCACCTTTTCTCCGTCGGACATCCCCTCTCCCTGGGTTCTTGCATCCAGTGCATTAGTCATATATATGTATGTCTCGTCGTAGTCAGAAAGTCCGTCCAAGTCAGTATCCTCAAAGACAAGACCTCCAGCACGCGAGTCTATCACCTGCTTCTTTTGGACTAGCAGCTGTTCGAGTCGCAGCAAGGTAGTTCGTACGTCACGTTGTGACAACTGAAAGTCCACACTTTGTCCAGATTCTTCTTCGAGACTCTGCTCGATCTTTCCGAGTGACTTGATGACATCTGCCAGCAGTGTCTGAATCAATTCAGTATCACCTGGCTCAACCGTGTCAATCGTTCCCGTAACATTTTCAAAAAGGAACGTTCGCTCGCCATCTATCGCACGCTGTAGTTCGTACGCGGGCTTCTGGGTCGCCTTACGGATTGAGATGATCGCCGCATCGATGTCCTTCTTGGCCGCTTCCTGGATCTCAGTTATCGCCTTCTGCTTTTCGATCCGCAACTCCTCGATCGACTTGTTAACCGTCTCGATTGATTCTGCCAGGGCTACCTTCTCAAACTGCTCAGGATTGACGACGTTCTGGGCCAAAACGTTTCTGCCCTCCTGAGCGTTAAGTCGCGTAAGATATTCCTGGGCCAGTTTTGCAAGCGGCGGAAATTCCTGCGCATGAACAGAGGGAATTACTATCGTTGAAAAAACGAACACACACGTCAGTATTAAAATTTTTTGAATTCCATTCATATTATTTGCGTGAGATTACTTTCATCACTGCTTCCTCGATCGCGTTCTGAGTTAATCGGTACAAATCAAGCAGCTCGTCCGGCTTGCCTGACTGTCCGAACTGATCTTGCACCGCGACAAACTCGATCGGCACAGGGACGTTTGCCGCAGCAAATTCCGCAACCGCGCTCCCAAGTCCTCCGGCCGCCTGATGCTCCTCTACTGTCACGAGTGCTCGCGAGTTTCGGATCAGTGACTTCAACGCATCCACGTCGAGTGGCTTGATAGTTGCCATGTTGAGTACTGCCACCTTTATCCCCTGGTCATCCAGTTCCTGTGCGGCCTTGAGCGCCTCGTGCACAAGCGGCCCGCAGGCCACTATTCCTACATCCATTGTATCACCCTTAGATTGGAAGAATATCTGCGCCTTCCCGATCTCAAACGGCGTGTCCGGTGTCGTGATGACAGGAGTCTTCTCGCGCGCAAGGCGGATATACGTGGGATGGCTGTTCGCCGCAGCAAGCAGTGTCGCCTTACGCGCCTCGTGTACGTCGCATGGACAGATCACCTGCATGCGCGGAATAATTCGCATCAGAGCGATGTCCTCAAGTGCCTGGTGTGTTCCTCCGTCAGGACCAACTGACACACCTGCATGAGATCCGATGATCTTGACTGGCACGTCGTTGTACGCGATGGTCGTTCTGATCTGCTCCCAATTTCTTCCAGGAGAAAACATCGCATAACTTGAGATAAACGGAATCTTGCCCATGCGTGCCATTCCGGACGCGACTGATGCCAGGTTCTGCTCACTGATACCGATCTCGATAAATCGCTCAGGGAACTTCTTGGAAAAATCCTCCATGCGTGTCGACTCGGTCAGGTCGGCACAAAGCCCGACCACGTTCTTGTTTTTTTCTGCAGCCTCGACAAGTCCGTCGCCGAATCCTGCGCGCAGCGGAACCTTCTCGACATCAGCGTCGAACATGTTCTCATTCAAATGTAGTTTTTCGTTCAGCATATTATTCGTGTTCTCCTGTTATCTGTCCGCCAAGCGTACGGAGCGCCTTGAGTGCTCGAGCTCCCTCCTCCTTGTTGGGGGCCTTGCCGTGCCACACCGGCAATCGTTCAAATTCTGGCACTCCCTTTCCAGGAATCGTGTGCGCAATGATTACAGACGGTCGTCCGAACGCGGTCTTGGCCGCCTCGATCGCGGTATCGATTGCCTCAAAGTTATGTCCGTCTATTTCCTGCACGTGCCAATTGAAGGATCGCCACTTGTCTCCAAGAGGATTAAGCGGCATGACGTCCTCCGTGTATCCGTCGATCTGGATGTTGTTCCGGTCGACGATGGCAATCAGGTTGTGCAGCTTTTCCTTTCCAGCAAGAAACATCGCCTCCCAGTTCTGCCCTTCCTGCAGTTCGCCGTCTCCAAGCATGCAGTAGAAATGTTTTGCCGAAGTCAGTCCGACATCCATACGATCAGCAAGGCACATGCCGACAGCTTGTGATAACCCAGACCCAAGCGGTCCCGAACTGTTCTCAACGTATGGCAAAAATTCCCGGTGCGGATGTCCCTGCAGACGAGATCCCAGTTTGCGCAATGTTTTCAATTCCGCCTTTTCAAAATATCCCGCATGTGCAAGTGTCGCATACAGCACCGGACAGATGTGTCCATTCGAAAGCACGAGCCTATCGCGCTCCTCCCAATCCGGCTTGTCCGCATCATGCTTGAGTCCGTAAAAATACAGGTATGTAAAAATATCCGTCATGCCAAGCGGTCCCGCAGTGTGTCCGGACCCTGCCTCCATGAGCATTTCGATAATAGACTGACGAATCCCGTTCGCCTCCTTCTGCAACTCTCGTACCTTTTTGTCAGAGATGTTCCCCATATGTAAAAAGTATAACATGAGTTCCCAAACTTTTTATACGCACGGTTCCGTCGCTCGGATTACCCTCTAGATCATGCTCTCAAAATCCTCCAGCGTCTCGATCAGATTATTCGTATTGAAAAAGGCGCTTCCGGTCACGAAGTGATTTACGCCGGCATCAGACAGTTCCGAAAGCGTATCGTCGTTCACGGATCCATCCACTGCGATAATCTTTTCTGGAAACGCTTCTCGAATCTCACGTACTTGCTCCAGTACCCTTTCATCAAACGGTTGTCCCTGGAATCCGATCTTGGAAATTCCCATGAACTGTACAACGTCAGCGATTTCTATCACGTCCCTGTGATCCATGGCTCGCGTGTCATTTGAGAACGCGATACCGATCTCGATCAGCTGCTGTTCCTCTTTTAGCTTGGTAATAAATGCAAGAGGATCCTTCATCGTCTCAAAGTGAAAGATGATCCGAGACGGACCGATCTGTATAAACTCCTCATACACCTCCTCGGGATTCATGACCATGAGGTCGATCTCGAAATCTATGTCCTCCCAGAACGGCATGCCCTCCTCCTGCGAGACCATCTTGTCAAAATAGATATCGGGAGTATGCGTAAACGGCCAAGTCTTGGATGGAGTATAAGTCCCGTTGCAGATATCTATCTGCACGAAATCGGTCACGCCCTTTACGCGCTCAAGGTGCTTCTCAAGCTCAAAGTAGTCTGCGGGCAGGATTGCCGGGATAATCTTTTTGGTCATATGTTATTCGTTAAAAGAATCAATCTGGTCTATCTTCTGAATCCTGCGAGCGTGACGCTCCTCACCCGAGAACGCAGTCTCAAGCCACAAGTCAATCGCCTCAAGCGCCTCGTCATCCTTGAGAAATCTCGCACCCAGAGAGAGTACGTTCGCGTCATTATGAAATCGAGAGAGCTCGATGATACTTTGGTCAGATCCAATCGGCTCGCCATAGAACACAGCTGCGCGGATGCCCATAACTCGGTTTGCGACAATAGCCTCACCCTGACCAGATCCTCCCAGGATAATTCCGCGGGACGCAGGGTCCTCTGATACGGCAACTGCAACCGGCAGGATAAAGTCAGGGTAGTCGTCCTCAGGATCCAGTTCATACGCGCCATGGTCAATAACCTCGTAATGTTTCTGCTCGAGGAACCTGATAATCTCCTCCTTCATCTCAAATCCCGCGTGATCGCTTCCTATGTGTATTGTTCGAATGTCATCCATATCTGTACTATATCCAAAAAAGACCGTTTGAACCAGCGCCTGACTAAACTACAGCCCGTACGATGAGAAGCCGTCAGACTTTTCCTTTGCAGGTTCCTCCTTAGCTACTGGCTCCGCAGGTGTTGCCACTACTGCTTCCTCTGCCTTTTTCACTACCTTCTTCTTCGCCTTCTTTGCCTTCGGCTTGTCCTTTTCTCCCAGATGCATGCCGGCTCGTGCTACGTGCTCGACAAGGGAGTTCGTGTAGCCGATCTCGTTGTCATACCACGCGAGCACCTTAACCAGGTTGCCTCCGACCACTCGTGTCAGCGCAAGATCTGCGATTGATGCGTGATGATTGCCAACGATGTCCTGCGAGACCACGTCCTCCTCTACTACGGTAAAGATATTTTTCCAGTTGTCATCGAGTGCGGCCTTTCGCAGGATGTCGTTCACCTCCTCGGCAGTTGTGTCACGCTTTGAGATAAACGTAATGTCTGCGATAGATCCGGCAGGAACAGGAACTCGTAGGGAGATTCCGTCGAACTTGTCAGTGAGTGATGTAACTGCAAGTGTCGTTGCCTTTGCAGCACCCGTTGATGCGGGAATGATGTTCATCGCTGCCGCTCGTCCGTTGCGGAAGTCCTTTTTACCCGGACCGTCCACGATTGACTGCGTCGCCGTATATGCGTGCACAGTATTGAGGAGTGCCTTCTCGATTCCGATAGTCTGATCCAGAATTGAAATTACAGGAGTCGCGGAGTTAGTCGTACATGACGCATTCGAGGTAACGTCAGTCGTCAGGAACTTCGCGTCGTTTACACCGAGCAAGATAGTTCCCTGCTGGTCGTTCTCTTCACCTTTGGCAGGTGCTGATATCACAACGCGCTTTGCTCCTGCCTTGATGTGCGCCCGCGCATCCTCAAAGTCAGTAAAGAATCCCGTCGACTCTACCACGATGTCGATCGCTAGTTCCTTCCAGGGCAATTTCTTAGGTTCCTTTTCTGAGAAGATGAGCACCTTCTGGAATCCTCCGAGAATCAGGAACGGCTCCTTTTCTTCAGTATGCATCCGTACGTCGAACTCGCTTCTGCCGTACACGCTGTCGTACTTGAGCAGGTATGCCATGTTGTCAGGATCTGTAAGATCGTTAATCGCTACCACTTCGATATCGCTCCTGTTATAGGAAAGTTTGAGAAACGCTCGCCCTATTCGACCAAATCCATTAATTGCCACGCGAATCTTTTCGCCCGTTTGTATATCTTGCATATGTATCTAGTGTACGTGCGGTCCTGCGTTCTGTAAAGATTTTTACTGGAATAAATAGCACTTGATAAAAGTGGCATGTGTCCACTGCGAAAAAACTATTTCAGCAATTCCTGTAGGAGCTGGGTCGTCAGCTTAGGATTTGCGCTCCCCTTCGTCTCCTTCATGATCTGCCCGAGGAAGAACTGCAGTACCGACTCCTTGCCGGCTCGGTACTCGGCAACTGGACCCGGATTGTCCGCAATAATCTTTTCAACCAGCGGTCGGAGGTCGTCCGCGTTGCTCTGCTGGATCATGCCATGTTCCTTGGCAAATGATTCTGGTTCGATCTCGGTCATGCTGGTCATCGAGAGTCGCAGCAAATCCTTTACGCCTCGTGACGTGATCTGGTCGTCTGCGAATAGTCGCACGATCGATGCGAACGTCTCTGCTCTCGGCAGGATTGCGCCAGGCTCAGTATCCAAAAAGTAGACAACGTCAGAGAGAATCAGGTTGGACGCCTTCTGCAATGCGGCGGGACTTTGCGATTGCAGTGCGACCGCCTCGAACAGCTCCGCAAGGTGCTTGTTCTGCACATATATCTCAATCTCCTTCGTACTCAGTCCATACTGCTCGGCAAATCGCGTTCGCATTCCGGCTGGGATCTCGGGCAATCCACCCTTTATTTCATCCAAATTAAATAACTCGTGCAGATATAGCTTTGGCAAATCAGGCTCTGGGAAGTATCGGTAGTCATCGGACGATTCCTTCTTTCTCTGTGAGAACGTTTTCTGATTGTTCTCGTCCCATCCGCGCGTCTCCTGGACGATCTCGTCCTTCTTGCCTGCCTCGTTGAGCATGATCATGCGCTCGAGCTCGAACTCGATTGCCTTTTCTACCGACTTGAACGAGTTCAGGTTCTTGACCTCAACCTTTGTTCCGAAAAATCCCTCAACATCAGAGACGGAAATATTCGCCTCGACGCGCATCTCTCCCTTTTCCATATTCGCTTCCGCAATTCCAAGATACCGCAACACAAGCTGCAATTCCTTTGCAAATCGAACAGCCTGCTCTGCAGAAGAAATCACAGGTTCTGTCACCAGCTCCATCAGCGGAAGTCCTGCACGATTAAAGTCTACGAGTGAGAAGTCGCCGCGATCATGCTTGGAAAGTCCGGTATCCTCCTCCAAGTGAATGCGTGTAATGTCGACGCCCGCAAGATGTCCACCCGATACGATCGGATACTTGAACTGGCTGATCTGATATCCCTTTGGAATGTCTGGATAAAAATAGTTCTTGCGGTCGAACTCGGTAAAGTTCGCAATCGTTCCGTCCACGGCAAGACCGACCTTGATCATGTGCTCAATGGCTTTCTTATTAATAGTAGGAAGCGTTCCGGGATGACCGAGATCAATCGGATTGATGTTCACGTTCGGACCAACCTCGTCCGGATCATTCTTGGATGACGAAAACATCTTGGACTCCGTCTTGAGTTCGGCATGAATCTCAAGCCCGATCACTGGGTAATACACTTTGCCGCTCGGGCTCGTAATTGCTGACATAGGCCTATAGTATCAGGTTGGCAGGGTTAAAAAAAGGGGGCGAAGCCCCTTTTACTCACCACCGTCCGAAGAACCACTGTCAGAACTTCCGCTGGAGTCGCTGCTCGAAGATGAGTTACCGCCCGAAGATGAGTCGCCCGAATCTGCCGGAGCGCCCTCGTCGGAAGAGTCTTCAGTATCGGATGTCTCTGAAGATCCCAGATTCGGCGCGTCACCGCCCGTCTCGGGCGGAGAAGGCGTTTCGGAACCTTCATCCGGTACAGCGATATCCGGAACTGGTACGATCGGAGGCTCAGCTCCGTCATTGCCTGTCGACCCGTCAATCACCGGTTCACTACCCCCTTCAGTACCACCTGACGAGTCACCCTCTGGAACAGGATCCGGATCATCCATCGGTGCGAGTGTTGGCGACAGCCGATTACCCCCTCCGCCCCTGAGGATGTCCTTGAACTCTTCTTTGGTCACGCAGACGTCGTCCACACAGATGTCGCTCTGCACGTTGAACCTGCCACCAGTAAACCATGCGGCCATTGATTCAAACTTTACTGACAGGTCCCGGATGGCATTTACCACCGTTGCGAGAATCGGACGATCAGATAGGGAAAGCATGCCCTTTGTGTTCGTTGAAATTGCTTCAGGGATCGCAAGTTGAACGTTTTGTGCCGAGAATCCAGCATAGCTTGAGTCAGTATCGTATCCAGTTTCGGTCTTCCACTTGTATGAAATGGTCTGGATCTTGAGAAGATCCTCGAGTCCCCTGTCAAAGTTGCCCTCGATGTTCTTGAGTCGCTCATCGGATGATGCGGTCACGTTTCCATCCGCGTCAGTCATAAGCGTACCTGCTGCAAAATTTGAGAATCGAACAGTTCCCGTCGTATGCAGCTGTGCTGTCGGCGTCGTTGTCCCGATTCCAAGACTTCCACCGGCACTGAATATAAGACCTGGAGTTGCTCCGGGGTTCTTTGCAAGCTGCAATATATCAGCCGTCTGACCTGAGCTAAATCCTGCAAACATTGCAGTCGTTGATGCAACGGATCTGGAAACAACATTAAGTCGAGCACCGGGTGTTGTTGTTCCAATTCCAAGATCTCCAGCAAATGTCAACCTCATTCTCTCACCGTCAACTCCTCCAAAAACATACCCTACTGCTGCCGTCCTGTTTCCATAAAAATTAAAGTAGCCGTCAAAGTTGCTTCTTCCCATGTCATAGTTAAAGGTGGAGGTTCCTCCGATTCTCATCTGAAAGTTATTGACACTATCGCTCAGGTGTAATTTATGAGCTGGAGCATCGGTACCAATTCCTACATTTCCTAGGCTTGACACCGTCAGGAGCCGCGCGTTGGTCGACGAGGCGATGGCGAAGATGTCGCCAGTTCCAGCGGTTCCCGTGATCGCAAGCTTGGCCACCGGTGTCGTGGTCCCAATTCCAACGTTTCCACTCTTGTCTATTCTCATCTTCTCACCAGAACTGACACCTGCATCGTGAGTATGAAAAGCAAGATAGCCTTCACCGGTTCCTGCGGGAGGGCCAAACTCTATACCAGAAAATCCGAGATTAGCGCCAAAAGAAGCTCCTGTGGCTAATCCAATATATTTAGAGGCTGTTGCTGATTCATTTCCCATTTGGATCCAATCGTTAACTGCGTTACCAGAATTTATAGAAAGAATTCCTTCAGGATTGGATGTTCCGATTCCAATATTCCCCGCGCTTGTCACAGTAAGTAAACGAGCGTTTGTAGAAGACGCGATTGCAAAGATATCGCCGGTTCCAGCGGTTCCAGTGATGGCAAGTTTTGCTGCAGGAGTTGTCGTTCCAATTCCGACATTCCCTCCACTAGTGATACGCAATCTTTCGCTGCCCGCGGTTGAGAACGCGAGGGTATCGGCCGCGGGTGACCAGATTCCTGTATTCGTGTCACTCGTGAAGGAAACGGAGGGGACAGATGCGGAACCGAGGCTTATCCCAGTGACCGGGTTGTTGTCAGCGTCGAGAAAAAATCCTCCTCCAACGAAGAATTGTCCCCAGCTTGCGTTAGCAGTGTTCGCAGACGAGGCATTGGTCGCGACACCTGCGTTGTCTGCATAAGCGGCAGACAAGGCAGTGCCAAGATCATCGTACACGTATCCCCCGTTGTTGACCGCAAGAGTGAGGCTAGAGCTAGCGCCGTAAGTCGCGTAGCTCGCACTGCCCGCATTGTTGGCATAGACGGCAGACAGTGCATTGGCATTGTCATCATACACGTAGTTTGAGCCGTTATTGACCGCCAAAACTGCACCAGAAGTTGCTCCTAAATATGCGCTGTTTGCGGTTTGTGCAGTTCCATTGAATAAACCAGTTGTTCCGTTTATATTGAAACTGCCGATAGATATGTTAGGGGCGGAAACGTCGCCAGAGAACGTGAAAGCCGATCCCGTTCCCACAGCATTGAGTGTGACTAATCCCGTAGAACCTACCGTCATTGATAGATAGTTGGACGCGCTATACCCGAGCCGCAACTGCTCGGTGGTCGCCAAAGCATGCAGTTTTGCACCAGGTGTGGTGGTTCCGATTCCGACATTACCAGCTGTGTATGAAATATTCGAGCCGCTCGTCGTCCACTGGCTCGAGACCTTGCTCGTCCACTCGGTGGTAGATGCGGTTGTTGGGATCTCGTAACCGGAGGTAAGGGAAAACGTGCCCGTTCCTGACGTGTATGTCAGTCCTGTTACCGAAGATGAGAAGAGTCCCCTCGCAGTTGACGAGAAGTCAGAGATGGTAGATGCGGTCTGCGTTCCGCTGTGGTTAGCACGAGCGAGGTAGAACGAGCTTGCTTGCCCATCAAAGGTTCCGGTCCAGTCCCCACCCGCCGACGCAAACCCGAGCGTGCTCGTCGCGACCCACTGCGTTGTCGTTCCTGTCGCTTGCAGTATGTAGCCAGCGGTACCCACCGGCAGGGCCGTGCTGTTAGCCGCGATCAGAGTAAGGACCTGATCCTCGGTCTGCAGCCCCTCGATTGCCTCATTGATATTTTCGCTCATGTCATCATAGATACTGTCGACCTGTCGTGAGAAGTTGTCACCTGATGATCCGGACGATGTCCTGACTGTGATAGTCCTGTCGGTCATCTCGTCCCGCAGTTCAGCGGCGAGCGCAGCGAGCCGCCCGTCAACATATTCCTGAGATACGCCCGCAATCCCGACAGGACTCACGACGCGCTCAATGATTCGTTCCACAACTGTTTGTCGCACGTCAGCCCCTGTTACCTGAACTGCAGGTGTCACTACTGGCTGCGCTGGCACGGCGACTACTGAAGTATTTTGTACCGTAACAACATTCTGTGGTGAAGTGGTCCCACTCTGTCCGATTCCTTGCTCCTCACACGTATTAGCAAACAGTCCCGTCAGTCCACAGAACACCCTGATCGAAAGCGTATTAAAAAATCCTGAGATGTTCGCCTGGGCACTTTTACCCGAAACTTCCATTCCCAAAAATGTCGTCGCAGAGGCAGATGCAGGTATCGATACGCAAAGCACAATCGCAAGCGCGATTGTCCCAATGAGGGACTGAACTTTTTTACATTTACAAAAAGGCAGGTGCAGATACATCACCTTGGAATTATAACACTAAAAAGGCCCTTTTCGGGCCTTTTTTCTTACTGATTCTGGGGATTACTTCACCCTAATTAGAACGTCGAACTAATGTTGTAAATCGGAATAAGAACTGATGCCAAAAGCGTACCCACACCGACGGCAAGCAGGATGATCATGATCGGCTCAATCATGTCCACAAGCGTGTCCACAGCGTTCGTCACCTCACGCTGATAGAACTTTGCTAGAGTAGAAAGAATCTCGCCCAGATTACCTGTTTCCTCTCCCACCTTCATCATCTGAATAAGAATGTTTGGAAACTGCTCATGCTTGGCAAAGGCTGCAGATACTGGCGATCCACCCTTCACGTCCTCCAAGCTCTGATTGATAGCTGCCAGGAACACGCGGTTGTCCACCACGTCACGTGTCAGCTCAAGTGCCTTGACCATCGGGATACCGGAAGCGAGCATAGTATTGAGGTTGTCGGCGATTCTCGACAAATAGAGTTTGGAATACAGGTTACCCAGATACGGCACCTCGAGCTTAACCCCATCGAACGCTGACTTTCCAGTCTCCGTCCTAAGGAACTTGAACATGAAGAACGCTCCGATAGCCAGACCGATTAGCACGAACACTCCGTAGTTGGTCAGAAGCTCCGATACGGCAATCACGACCTTGGTATACGTCGGAATCTCCTGCCCAGACTCGACCAGGATCGAGGAAATCTTCGGGATAACCATGGTAAGCATGAGCACCATAACCGTTACGAAGGTAAAGACGATGAAGGCAGGATAGATCAGCGCATTCTTGGCCTTCTGAGTCACCTCATATGAGCGATCCAGATAATCTGCAAGGAAGACGAACGTCTCGTCCAGCTTACCCGTCTCCTCACCGGCCTTCACCATGGATACGTAGAACGAGTTGAAGACGTCCTTGTGCCGTTCCATTGATGCCGAGATCGAGTTTCCTCCCTGAAGTGCCTCCGCAATATCGTTGAGCTTACGCGATAGCTTCGGGTTTTCGGTTTCCGATCCAAGTAGACGGAAAATTCGCAGGGCAGAAACCTGCGCGCTGAAGAGTGTCGCCAGCTGGCGCGACAGGATCACGATCTCCTTGTTACTGATGCGCTCGAAAAAGGTCAAGTTCTTACCGAGAAGCGACTTCTGCTCGTTGGCCTCATTGATTGCAGAGATGATGAAACCTCGTCGCTGCAGCGATCCGATTGCCACGTCTACGTTCACCGCCTCAACCGTTCCCGATTTCGGCTGTCCCTCCTTGTCTATTGCTTTGTATATGAAAAGTGGCATATGTTACATTAGTTTTTCTAGAACCTGCGGCTTGACTGAGTATGCAAACGCGTCCTCTGCAGTAATTTCCCCTCGGCGGACCAGGTCGGCGAGTGTTCGGTTCATGTCAATCATGCCGACATCGCGCCCGGTCTCGATGACTGTGTCGATCTCATGCGTTCGCTTCTCGCGGATCAGGTTGGCAACTGCGTTGTTGTTAATTAAAAGCTCGTATGCAGGAATCATTCCGCCGGAAATGCGGGGGATCAGGCGCTGTGAGAATATTCCAAGCAGGGAAGTCGAGAGTTGCGTTCTGATCTGGTCCTGCTGCTCCGCTGGAAACGAGTCGATGATTCGGTCGATGGTCTGAGAAGCGTTGTTAGTGTGAAGCGTCGAGAACACGAGGTGTCCCGTCTCGGCAGCAGTCACGGCAGCCATGATCGTATCCTTGTCACGCATCTCTCCTACCAAAATCGTATCGACGTCCTGACGCAGTGTTCCGATCAGTCCTGTGTAAAAGTCCTTCGTATCAAGAGGCACCTCACGCTGGTCGATGATCGACTTCTTCTGGGTATAGATGTACTCGATCGGTCGCTCGATCGTGATGATGTGATCGGCGCGCTCCTGGTTGATGCGTTCGATCATGGATGCAAGCGTTGTTGTCTTACCCTGTCCAACCGGACCTACCAAAATAAAGAATCCCTGCTTCTTGCGTGCAAAGTCATAGAGCACCTCCGGCAGGTTCAACTCCTCAAGCGTAGGAATTCTGTTGGAAATAAGTCGAAGCACTACACCAACCTTGCCCTGTTGTACAAATGCGCTTCCTCGGAAGCGATTCCCCTGCGTGTGTTCGAATGCAAAGTCGAGCTCAAGCTCCTGCTCGAACCGTTCGATCAGCTCCTTGGATACAAGATGCTTTAGTAGACCAGCCGTGTCACCCTTTTCCAAAATCTTGGTGTCCATCAGCGGAATAAGGTCTCCGTTTACGCGAAGGCTCGGATATCTTCCTTCTGAAAAGTGAAGGTCTGATGCTGTTTGCGCGACAACCGCGTCAAGTAACTGGTCTAAAAAGTGCTTGTATTCCATGTGTTATAAAATTTTGTTAATTTCTTGTACTACTTCTGAAGGTGTCTTGAGCGCCTTCACGATAAACAGGTCTGCCTTGAACTCCTTGGCCTTCTTGAGATCGTCTCCCTGGTTCTGGTTGCTCAGGACGACGAACTTTGCCTTGGGAAGAAGATTGGCACCACGAAACTGTGCGGCAAACTCCCATCCGTCCATATTCGGCATGATGATGTCGAACACGACAGCGTCGTATTTGTTTCCCTCCTTGATCCTGTCGAGCGCTTCTTGTGCGGAAGAGAACGCGGTCACCTCGAATCCGGCAGTCTTGAACTTGGTCACATACATATCGAGAAGGAACTTATCATCATCAATAAAAACTACTTTTTTTGGTGTGTCTGTCATATGAAAAAGTATACCACAAGAGTACTTTTTATTATTAGTAAATAAAGCACGGTTGGGGAATAATCCCAGCGCTTTTATAGTTCGTTAATCTCTTCGAATGGGATAGTCTTGAGCATCATCTTTCGGATCGCATCCTCTTTCATAGTAATCAACCCCTGAGATCGTGCGACCTTATAGATCTCTGACTCCACTGGATTCTTGAGAATGACCGCCTCGATCTCCTTGGACATCTTGAACATCTCGAACACAGCTTCCCGACCCTTTGTTCCGTTCGGACACTCGGGAGTCGCTTTGATCTTCATAATCTCAGCGGCTTGAGGAATCTCATGACGAAACTCCTCGGGCAGGTCTGCAAACTGGTTGTCGATCATAGTCTTCACGCTTCCTTCCACAGGGACAGCCTCTCCACTTGATGGACACAGCTTCCGGACAAGTCGCTGACCGATTCCAAGTATCAACGTAGGAGGAATAAGGTAGGGATCGACACCCATGTCTATCAGTCGGGGCACGATTCCACAAGCTGTATTGGTGTGAATGGTAGAAAGCACAAGGTGACCCGTAAGCGCGGCTTGTATCGCAAGCTTGGCCGTCTCACCATCTCGGATCTCTCCCACCATGATAATATCAGGATCTTGTCGAAGAGTAGTTCGCAGTCCGGTTGCAAAGGTATATCCAATGTCCGCACGCACCTGCGACTGACTCACTCCATCAACGGTATATTCGACAGGATCCTCCAATGAGAGCACGTTCTTAGAATTGGTATCAAGCTCACCTAGAATCGAGTACAGTGTCGTGGACTTTCCGGACCCTGTCGGTCCCGAGATAAGGATCATTCCGTATGGCTCTGCAATCGCCTCTTTGAGCATCTTGAGATACCTGTCCGAAAGTCCAACCTCTGCCATCTTCTTCACACCCTTATACTGATCAAGGATTCGCATTACGACCTTTTCACCAAAATACACAGGAAATGTCGACACTCGGAAGTCAATCTTGCGACCGTCGATACGCGCCTGGAATCGTCCGTCCTGGGGCTTTCGTTTCTCATCGAGCTTCATTTGGGCAAGGATCTTGATTCGAGCAACGACGGCACTCTCTACTTTGGGAGGCAGAACAATACTTGTAGCAAGCACTCCGTCAACTCGAAATCGCACGCGTACTTTGTCAGAAAGTGGCTCGACATGGACGTCAGATGCACCGTACTCAACGGCGTAGCGGAGAATTGTTGCCACAATCTTTGTCACAGGAGCATCCTCGACCAAATGAGTATCGTCACCGTTTCCGTGCGAAACAGCCTCAAGTTGCTTCTTAATTTCCTTTTCCTCCTCGGAGAGTTCGGATTCTAGCTCGGTCAGCGCCTGGTTCACCTGTCCTGAGAGTCCCTTGTAGATATCGAGCACCTTGTCGAAGTCATCCTGGGAGATGAGAAAAAGCTTGAACGGCAGGTCGTTCTTGGTCGCGATGAAGTTAAGAGCGTCACGAGCCTCGATACTTTCAGGATTTACGATTCCTACCTCAAGAAAACCGTCAGCGACTCCAAGCGGCACGAACTTGTAGTGAACTGCCGACTCTTCAGGTATGTACTTGAGAACTTCGAACGGTACGCTCAGTCCCTCAAGGTCGCGATATGGTACGCCAAAATACTCACCCTTGGTCTGCAACAGGTCGTTTTTGGTTACTCCTGTCTCATACAAAATAGCATCAAGGGCTTTTTCGCCCGACTTAGCCTGCTCCTTGAGCAAGGGAACTTGCTCCGGCGATATGATGTTTTTAGTCGCAAGAAAATTTAAGAAACTCATGGCGTATGTTAGTTAGGAGTCGACGTCGCGGTAGACCTGGTTGTTGAGGCGGTGCTGGTGGCGCTCAGATTTAGACTGGTTCTGGAACCTGAGTTGACGCTCGTGTCTCCAAGGGGTGCGAACGGGTTTGATCGTCCGATTGGCTCGTCCACGATCGGCTCGCTTCGATCCTTAAGTGACGTAAACAACGGATTCTCGAAGAGAGCACGCTTAAGAGTAATCTGCTCGATATTGAGGAGTGCCTGTGAGATCTGGGAACCGATTATCTGCGCATCCTTGCTGGCTAGGCTTCCTGCGACTCCCTCACGTCCGGATACGAGCGTCTCCGCCTTTGGATCAGGCTTTAGAAAT
>JAYTLZ010000022.1:0-17043 GCA_043728995.1 Minisyncoccota bacterium | reverse complement strand
CATGCTCCAACCAAGTGAATTAAGTCTGACCTAATAGGTCGGAGCGAACTGGTTCAGACCTACTTTCGTATGCCCAGCCACTCGGTGACATTCAGGTCTTCCGGTCGCCGCTCCTTGATTGCCTCCCAGTCCTTGATCTCTTCCTTGAAGTCCTTCAGTGTCGTGTTCATCTTCTTTCTCTTCTGGCCGAACGCCTTTTTTATGTATGCAAAAAATAATTCCTCGTCCTTCTTTTCCGAAAATGGATTCCTGATGCTGCTGATTTTTATAATCGCCGAATCCACCTTTGGTGCAGGACTGAATTCCTCCTTCTTTACCTTCATGACCTTCTTCGGAGTTCCGTACACTTTTACGCTCAGAGACAGGATTGACTCCTTCGTGTCCACGATTCGATCCGCGACTTCCTTCTGCACCAATATCACCATGGTGCTCGGCTTGTATGTTCCGGACAAGAACTTCCGAGTGATCTCCCCAGTAATATAATACGGAATGTTTGCGATCAGCTTATACTCGCCTGTTACATAGTCCTCGATCTCCATTTCAAGCACATCCTTCTCATGCAATACGAACATTCCCCTTTCTGCATATTCAGCAAATTGCTCGGACAGCAACTCGATCAATCGATGATCTTTCTCAAAAGCGATTACTTTCGCACCAGTCTCTAGCAAGACTTTCGTAAGCGCACCCTTTCCAGGTCCGATCTCGACGACAACATCACCATCAGCAACTTCCCCGGCTGTCACCATTGCAAAAAGTGCTTTCTTTGATTTGAGAAAGTTCTGTCCAAGTGATTTTTTTGCCTTAAAGTGTGTCATTGAGTCCTAGCTCGGTTCTTATTCTTGCAAGTTCGTCACGCTCGCTGATATCAGCTTCGCTCATTTCATTGCCATATTCTTGTGGCGCCTCAAGAGTCTTGATTCCATTTTCTATTACCTCAAAAGCTTTCCACGCATTCGGTTCCTCATGTATATGGGCTGGCTGAATCGACTCGAGAACGCCTTCATCGTTGGACAAAAAGAACGTACCGTATCCTATCTGGTCATATCCAAGTTGCTCAGACACATTTGCATGAGCATTCTCATGAGCCAATAGATCTCGTGCCCATTCTTCACTCAAACCGTATTTCCTTGAAATCTGAGTCAGCATTTCAGTATATTCTGGAATAGTATCCACAACGGCAGCCGAACCGATAATCTCCTGTTTTATCGCTTCATCCAGCACCAGATCTTCCTCTGTCTTAGCACCAGTTGCAAAAAACGTATCCTTTTGAGCCTTAATCTGTCCCTCTAGTTCAAGATATCGGGAAGTTCGCAACGGATTGGCGCTTGCACGCTCAATCTTGAGTGCGATTTCCTCCTTTATTTTTTCAAAGGCAGAGTCAGTATCTACAGTTCCCGGGGTTTCAAAATTCATACTCTGTATAGTACCTGATTCAGGCTAGAAATCTATAAAGATACTCTTCGCCAAACTGCTCGTATCATCTCCGCCTCTCTTGCTCACTCCATACGTCGGCTCGTCATTATAGATTTCCATATAGTCATCCCGAATGTCGAGCAGGAACTCAGACGGGGTATTCACGATCAGGCTTCCGTACATCTTTCGCATTCCCGCATAGGACAGATACAGCTTCTTACCTGCTCGCGTAATCGCAACATAGAACAGTCGTCTCTCCTCCTCCTCGTCCTTGTTCGTATCAAAACTTTCTGATGGAAACAGTCCTTGCTCGAGTCCTACGATAAACACGTAGTCAAACTCAAGTCCCTTGGAGGCATGAATCGTCATCAGCCTTACGGAGTCAATTTCCTCGGAGATATCATCCTGATCGGAATACAGCGACACATCCTCAATAAACTTGAACAATGCCTCCTGAGAAATCTCCTCATCGTACGCCGTCGAAAGTGACACGAGCTCCTTTACGTTCTGCACGCGATCCATTCCGTCCTCTCGGTCCTTCATGTATTCGATCTCCAGACCGCTATGCTCGAAGATGAACTTCAGAATCTCGCTTACCGGGAACTTCCCGATCTGCGACCTAATACGCGCGACCAACGTCTCGAATGACAGATACGCGTCACGCGCCTTTCCGCTCAACTGCTGCGCATTGCCCTCAACGATCTTCATCTCGCTTACCTTTCCGATTCCACGCGCAGGCAGATTAATGATTCGCGACAGGCTCGTAAAGTCATCCGGGTTGAGCGCGTACTTTACATATGCAAGCACCTCCTTGATTTCCCTTCGATCGAAGAACCGCGTTCCCGCAATCTGGTATGGTACTGCCTTTCGAATAGCGACTTCTTCAAATACGCGAGACTGATAGTTTGCCCGATACAGCACGGCCATGTCTTTGTACTTCACACCCTTCTCATGCAGAGTACGCATCTCATCAATCACGAACCTGGCCTCGTCGTTCTCATCATATCCATTAAACAAAGTCATCTTGTCTCCATCAACGTTCTCGGTAAAGAGATTCTTGTCCTTGCGCCGCTTGTTCTTTCGGATCACGTCGTTAGCAGCTGCGATAATAGTCTTGGTTGATCGATAGTTCTGCTCAAGCAATACCTCGGTCGCATCCGGATAGTCATGCTCAAAGTTGAGGATATTCTTAATTGTCGCTCCTCGCCATGAGTAGATGTTCTGGTCGGCGTCTCCAACCACGCAGAGGTTCTTGTGCTTTTCGACAAGCATCTTGGACAGCTGGTACTGCACCTCGTTGGTATCCTGGTACTCGTCGATATGCACGTAGTCAAACATTGACTGGTACTTCTCTCGAATAGCCTGGTTCTTTTTCAAAAGAAGCACTGCCTCGTAGAGCAAGTCGTCAAAGTCCAGTGCGTTCTCCTTTTTCATCTGATCTCGATAATCCTTCCAGACGACTGCGATCTGCTCCTTGATAAAGTCACCCTGCGCATCGGACTCATACTGCTCAAGCTCGATCAGGTCGGACTTGGCTCGCCCGATATGCGAGATAAACGACTTCGGGTCGAACTGCTTGGCATCAATACCCTTGTTCTTCATCACTTTCTTGATCAAAGATATAGAATCTGACCGGTCAAATATGGTAAAAAACTTCTTAATTCCAAGTGTCTGGTACTCGTTCTTTATAATGAATACACCAAGTGAGTGGAATGTTGAGAGAAACGGACTGACCGTAGCCCAGTCATCATTCGGGAAATACTGGTTCAAGAGGTGTCCTACCCGCTCCCTCATCTCCTTTGCAGCCTTATTTGTAAACGTAATAGCGAGGATCTTGCGTGGATGCACGCCCTTTTCGATCAGGTGGAGAATCCTGAATGTCAGCGTCTTGGTCTTGCCGGCACCCGCTCCTGCAATGATAAGCAAAGGTCCTTCGGTACAGAGAGCGGCCTCCTTTTGCTTGGCATTGAGTGAATCGAGGTACTGCATGTCCCGATATTGTACCGCATGGTCAAAAAAGGGCCAAAAGTATAGCTTTTTAGACCCCACATCAGGGTGCGTGGCAAGGTTGACGCTACCTTTTGGCCTGCTACACTTATAGGCGTACCAGGTATTCAGACCGACGCAGACCATGACAGAACGAAAGACCGCCCGACTTTAAGAATTGGCTTATCATAGAAAATTCAGCAGCATCTGATTCGATTCCCTTACCCGACGAACAGAAACATACGAGATCATTTAGGAACAAGGCCATCGGTCTTGTATCACTTGTGCTTATTGGATATCCTCTTCTAACACACGCTAACATGTTCCAAGCAACACCTGTAAAGGTGCTTTTCTCTAATTCCAAGCCTGAGGTCCTGACTGACCCTACTGCCCGTGAGCACAACTCCCAGACCGCGCCTCTTCTGCAGGCTGCGACCAACCTTGATCCCAACCCAGCCCGAGGAGGAGCCGACTTGAACATCATCGAGAACAAGGCCCTTGTTGCAGAGTCCGGTGTAGGCGGTGGCTTCGTCGAGATCATCAACAGAAAGAACGATGCCATTAGCATTTATGAGGTGAAGGAGGGTGATACCCTGTCTCAGATCGCGAATATGTTCGGCGTATCAGTAAACACCATCAAGTGGGCCAACAATCTTGAGAATGGCTCATACCCAGGACAGTCCCTTGTCATCTTGCCGATTTCCGGAATCAAGCACACCGTCAAGTCAGGCGGAACGATTACTGACATCGCCAAGAAGTACAACGCCGACGCAAAGGAAATCGCCTTGTTTAACGGCCTCTCTATCGAGTCGCAGCTTGCGGTCGGCGACGAGCTGATCGTTCCCAACGTTGACCTTGCGCATTCAGAGCCAAAGAAGACGACCAAGTCTAAGGCGACAACCAAGGCAACGACTGCAAAGTCTGCGCCTTCAACAGCATCCGGATCATCAGACTGGATGATCAAGCCGGTAGCAGGAGCAGTTCGAACCCAGGGTATCCACGGATATAACGGAGTCGACCTAGCCGCCCCAGTCGGAACTCCTATGTATGCCGCTGCAGCTGGGAGTGTCATCATCGCCAACTCTGGCGGAGCATGGAACGGAGGATACGGTAACTACGTGGTAATCAAGCATGCCAACGGTGCGCAGACTCTCTACGCTCACATGAACAGTGTTGCAGTAACAGTTGGAGAAAGTGTCGCACAGGGGGTGAATATCGGAACAGTCGGTAACACAGGTAAGTCTACCGGTGCCCACCTCCACTTCGAGGTTCGAGGAGCGAAGAATCCGTTTTAGTATTTCTTTATTGATATTTTAGGGCGTGGTGCTATACTTTACTTACATCCGCCTTCGGGCTCCGAGAAACACTGCCGCACACAATGTGCGGCAGTGTTTCGTTTTCTAAAGAAAGGCTTTAATAATTGCCCTGAGCTGCATAAAGTATTCTTTTGAAACTACACTTTCTTTCCTAATGAGTCGCTTCGTACTCAGTACCCTAATTTGAGTCCAGATGGCATATTGGCTTATGCTGCCATTATGGCCAACCAGAAATTTGTAGTATTGATTTCTATTTTTTGATGTCAAAGGAATACCTAAGAATAAATTCTTATCCAATCTCTTTAAGATAATGGCCGGTCTTTCAAAATGCTCGTTCTTGCCATTTTCCTCATGCCCAATATTTTGTCCAAGCGAAGTCCACCAGATTTCACGCTCCTTAAAGAATACGTCTCCTGTCTTTTTATCTACCGACTGTTTTACCTTGTTCCAACGCTCCAATTCATCCATATCACAAACTCATAAACTTCTCCTGCGGACGATACGAGAGCGCCTCCAGCAGGTGCTCTCTTTTAATTTGGGAATCGTTTTCCAGGAGTGAGATAGTGAACGCCACCTTGAGTACGTTAGTGTACGCACGCGCGGATATCTGCAGGTGCGCAGCAACCAGGTCATAGAACTGCTTGACCTCGGCAGACAGAGGCAGTACCGTTGCCAACTCCTTGGAACTCATCCGAGATACCTGCTTGCCGAATCTTCTCTTCTGGAGCGCACGCATCTGTGAAACACTCCTGGTAATCTGGTCGTGCTCAGTATGTACTGTTCCGCCCTGGTCTATCAGCTTCTCGTATGCAATCTTGGACACCTCGACCCACATCTCGATGCGGTCCATGATCGGTCCGGATATCTTCTTGTTGTATTTCTGGATCTGCACCGTCGCGCAGACACATTCCTTGATGCCAGTATTGAGATATCCGCAAGGACACGGATTCATGGAGCAGATCAATTGGAAGTCGCACGGAAACTCCACCTTCTGCCCGGTACGCGCAATACGTACGACCTTGTCCTCGATCGGTTGACGCAACGAGTCAATCACACGTCGCTCGAATTCTGGAAACTCATCCAGGAACAGTATTCCCAGATGCGAAAGAGTGATCTCGCCAGGCACGACATCACGTCCACCTCCCACGATAGATGCGTATGATGCGCTATGATGCGGCGACCTGAACGGCGGCTTGGTCTTGAGAGAGAATCCGTATTCGGACGAGAGCGAATAGATTGAGGTCAGCTCCACCTGCTCATCAAAGGTCAGCCGCGGCAATACATCAGCAGCCGCCTTCGCAAGCATAGTCTTGCCTGTTCCTGGCGGTCCGTACAGGCACACGTTATGTCCTCCACTCAATGCGATCAGCAAGGCACGCTTCGCCAACTCATTCCCCTTTATCTGGTCGAACGCCATGATCGCTTTTGCAACGTCGTCCGATTCCTCTTGCTTGAATTCAATCGGCTCAATCCTCTGCGCGCCCATCAGATAATCGATAACCCCGCGCAATGTATCGCACGGAATTATTTTTATATCACGCGCCATGACGGAGGCTTCCGTGACGTTGCCGACAGGAACCAATACTTGCTTGAAGCCTTCCGTGATCGCCTTCTGTATCATCGGGATAATTCCCTTCACGCGTTTCACCTCTCCATTAAGGGAAAGCTCACCGAGCATGACGGTCTTGGATACGTCACATTTGATTTGCTCACTCGCAAGCAAGTACCCGATCGATATCGCCAGATCAAAAACGGTTCCCGTCTTGCGGATATGTGCAGGCGCGAGCGATATCAGAATCTTCTCGTTGGACTGCCGAGGCGAGCGCATCTTACTGTGCTTAAGCGCGAGTGCGCAGCGTTCCTTGGACTCCTCCACGGTCTTGTCTCCCAGTCCCACTATTGAAAAATGATGCAGCCCCTTTGCAACGTCCGTCTCGACCGTAATGATCTCGGACTTGAGATGCGTCTGCGTCACAGTATATGTCTTTGCGAATGCCATGCGGTAACTATACGGATTCACACTCATCAAAAGATAAAGAATAAATAAAAACTGGCAGCCAAGGGATTGAACCTTGTCTGCCAGTAAAGCGAATGCTCGCCACTCTCACCGTTTGCGTTCAAATGGTGACAAATCTTTCAGTTTTGCGAGACGCCGCACAGCCTTTGGCCAGCATACGCAGCGTGTTCCGTGCTTCACGACGAAGTACAGTTCTTCCTTGGTTTTGGCGAGTGAAAGCGCCTTCTCAAAATACTTGTCTCGCACGTTACTCTGAGCGAAATGCTTGATCCTGGCCGCCAAGTCAGAAAAGGTCACAAACTCTGAGAGCCGCACTCGAAGGCTCGCCTCATCAGACCTGAAATAATCGACGAGGCGTTTGCGGAAGCTAAGCAAGTATTCCAGTCGTTCATCAGAAAATTCATTATTACTAAGAAATGACCTGATGATTTCATGGAGTAACAATTCTCCCTTGCGTACGCGTTCGAAGTGTTAACGACCCCACAAAACAGGTTCATCCCGTCCAAACCCAACGTACTGGGGATGATTAATGAATCCCCTCTTAAGCGTCAAAGAATAATTCGTCGTGCGTGCCTGGTCCTCATAAAAGTCATTGAGGTGACCCCATTTGTCCCGAACACCCTCGGCAATCATTTCAAGACTCAATGAACTAATTTTCTGAGCCCCGACAGTCAATTCTCTAATCTGACACCTAAGATCCCAACGGCGATCTTCCGACAGTTTATATGCCTTTTTCTCTTCGTCTGTCCAGTCTCTAGCGTCACTAGAAGGCGTCAGTCCCGAAAGATCGGTTTGACACACTTCAATTTGAGACAGGATTGCCTTATACTCATTTCTTGTGTCGAGCAAAACTCCCGAAAGGATGTCTTGTTCGTCCTGGCTTGCCGTTGCGAGGTATTGTTCCAAGATCACAATCAGAGGAGTATCCAGAACGTTTTTCTCATTTTCAGTTGTAGTGTTCATTTCCCCAACATCATAGGACACATTTGTCTTACTTTACAGTATTCGTCGAATCTCGTATACTAGTGAAATAACCTCTATTTATATGGAAAAAAAGCTTCACTTAGACGAAATATCCCAATATTTAGGCCTCAAAAACAACTCCAAACGGGTATTTGAGCTGCTTTTGGTGTCCAAGCCTGTATCTGTCGCCCTTATTGCCAAGGAACTCCACCTCCCCAAATCAACCATATATGACGCAATCGCAGAGCTCATGGAGGACAGCCTGCTTGTGGAATATAGCGAAGGAAACGGCAAAAAATACGGCATTGCTCCAAAAGACCAAATAATCAGCCTTCACCAGAAGAAGATCAAGGAATTGCAGCTTTCCCAGGACTTCATAACCGAAAAGCTCAAGGAAATCGAGCGTCAGGAGTCAGTAATACAGCCCAAGATAAAGTTCTATTCGGGAACGGACGGGATCAGGCACGCGTTCAACGACATGCCCTGGATGCCCAATACCGAGGAATCCTACCTCATGTGGCCCATGCAGGAGATACTGGACGCGGTCGGTGAGGAGTTCCTGGTAAACCACGGTCGAAACCGCTACAAATATGGAATCAATATCAAGGTCGTCCGCAAGCATGAGGACAGAAAGATTGCTGAAGCAACCGAGTGGCTAAAGAACGATATTAAAGAAGACCTGACCGAGGCACGCTATGCCCCATCGAGCATCGACTGGTCCATGAGCTATTGGATCTATGACAATAAGGTATTGTTCGCCACACCAGGAAAAGAGAAGTTTGCCTTTATTATCTACAGTAAGGAATTTGCCCACATGATGAAGCAGCTCTGGGAACAGATGTGGAACGTGTCAGCAGAATAGAAAAGTCCCCCTGCAAAAAAGAAATGTCTGGTTGAGCGAAGCGGCCCGAGGACTTTCTTTTTTGCAGGGGGACTTTGTAAATTCTAGCTGTTCATATGCTCCATGCACGTCCTCGCGGCAGGATTGGCGTTCAGTCTCCCTTCCTCAATCGGCTCGCCATCAATCTCACATACGCCGTATGTCCCGTCATCAAACTTCGCAAGTGCATCATTGACGTCCAAAAGCTGCGTCTCAAGCTGCTTTAGTATCGCAGTATTGGTTCCATAATCCTCTACCCTGTCCGCACGATCATTAGGGTCAGCCTCACGTGTACCCGGATCTACAGGAACTGCCTCCCAATCGGCAGGATTGTCAGGATTGATTCGGCCGATTGACGAGAGTTCCGATTCCAGTCGCGCCTTCTCCTCTTCTAATTTTTTCTTAAAAATTTCTGTATTCATGTATTCAGTATACTAACTTATAACGACGATGTGAACCTTTCCTTACAGTTTGGCAGTAGGCCAAACACGAAAGGTGCAAAGAGGGATTGCGGAGGGCGACGGCCCGAGCACTAGCCGATTTTTCAGCAGAAAAATACGGCGTCCCTCTGAGTACCTTTCGTGTCTGGCCTACCTCACCAACTGCTTCTCCCTGATCTTACGTACGATATCTGGGATGAGCGAAGGATCCTGAGCGAACAAAATCTTGTCTCGATCGATGAAGGTGTAGTAAAAGTACGGAGTTCCGTTCTCGTCCCTCAACGCTCGCGTGTCTCGATTAGCCAAGACGACATCCACGAACTGTACGTTTCGATTGATTGGCTTGTATGCAGGAACAGTTGTCGTCGCGGTGCTCGTGGCAGTTACTGGAGTCGAACTTGCAGCAGTCTTGGTACTCGTAGCAACCGTCTTCGCACTTGTCGCAGTTGACGTAGCGGTTGTTGTCGCAACAGGAATCTCTAGCGGCACCTCAGGATTATCAGCAAACAATTCCATCACCTTCGGGAAGAATTCCTTCATGTCGATCGCGAGCGTCGGTTCCCACGTGAACATCGATCCGAACGCGTTCTCAAAATCAACTAGACCAATTACAACAAACGGCTCAACACTTGTTCCCTTCTTGTGCAAACCGTATACGAAGTCCTTTGAGATAGATCGCGCAATGTTAGTCGGCAGTTCTACTTCATACAGTTTGAAAAAGTCAGCCGCACTGATCCTAGTAGCAGCCTCCGTCACTGGATCCTCCTTGTAGAACACGATGTCTGTATACGCATTCTCCTTCCCTTGCGCAGCGGACGTGATGATCGTATTCACGTTCGCAAACACCTCCCCCTTGCTCTTCCCGACATCCACCAGTTCCTCCTTATCAAAAGCAAACAAAAAGAACGATGACGTGTTGAATGTGATATCAGGCGTCTTAGGCAGGATCTTTGTATAAACAAAAAATCCTACAACCCCTATCGCACCCGCAGTAAACAAAATACCCAAAAGCAACGCGAGGATGTTCTTGGGTTTTTTGACGGAAGTCTCAGGCACGAATGCCCTCTGCTTCTCCTGTTTTTTCTGCTCTGCCAAAAGAATCTTGGCAGTCGTAATCTTGTCAGTCTCTACTGTTCGACCGATGTCGTTCTTGTATGTTCTCAGAGCCGGAATTTGGATATCCGGCAACGGGTCGACTGGTCCAGTTTGTTCTAGAGGATTTATCTGAAGATCTTTGTCATCCATCCACACATTGTATCAAACAATTCTGATTAATGGAGCAGATACTTCATCGGCTTCTTGTCGAGATCGATAAAGTCGTCGGCAGACTCGATCAGCTTTCCTGACGTGGACTTTCCAAACGACACGACCTCCACCTGACATCCCGCGCTCAGCTTTAGATATTCAACGAGCGGACAAAAGTCTCCGTCACCAGAAACGATAACCACACTGTCGAGCTTCCCAGAAAGAGAGATCGCATCTACTGCAAGTCCGACATCCCAGTCAGCCTTCTTTGCTCCACCGGCGAACACCTGCAGGTTCTTCGTCTTAGTTTCAATCCCCATCTTTTTCAGCGCATCAAAGAATCCCTTCTCGTCGCCTGCCTCAGACGTGATCACGTATGCGACGGCTCGTATCAAAACTCTTCCTTGCACCGCCTCCTTCACTACCTCACCAAAATTCACCTTTCTTTTATATAAATTCTTCGCGCTATGGTAGAGGTTCTGCGTATCGATGAACACTCCTACCCGCTGCTCCTTATGTTTAATAATTGCCATATGTTCATTATATCAAAAAAGCCGCACGAGTGTGCGGCTTTTTTGATTTGAAGTGAGATTACTTCTTAAGTCCTACTTTCTTGATAAGTGCCTTGTATCGCTTGTCGCTCTTCTTGGCTAGGTATCGGAGGTGTGACTGTCGGTCAGCAACCATTCCCAGAAGTCCCTTTCGAGAGTGATTATCCTTGTTGTTCTTCTTGAGATGCTTGGCTAGCTCGTCAATCTTCTTGGTCAAAAGGGCTACCTGAGCCTCAGGAGATCCAGTATCGGTGTCGTGCACCTGTACGTCCTTAATAACGTTTGTTTTCTGTCGTTTTGTTAACATGATTTGGCTATTGTAGCATATATTTAAATAAATGCAAGGGGTAAATGGCCCTTTATTCTACATAAAGAAAAAGGAGGGCGACTTGCGTCGCCCTCCAGGGATTTCCTTCTTTATTTTTCAACGCCAACCTCCTTTCCACCGAGGTAGATTTCGTAGGTTACGTCATCTACCTTAAGGTTTCGGGAGAGGCGGACTTCGCCCTCAATACAGCTCCTGTCGCCGGATTTGACGACATAGACACCATTCTTAAGGTCGATGCAAGTAAATCCAGGGTTTTCCCGGATTTTTTGCCTGATTTCTTGGTCTAGCTGGTTAGTGAACATGGGACGTGTGTAGTATATAATACTTTATTAAAATGTCAAATACCTAGCCTTTTGCTCTGGCTGTCGAACTGCCTGAGCAATTCACTCTTTTTTGTCTCAGGGTCTCTGGCAAAGGCCCTAAGGTGCCCTACAACTTCTGCGGCATTGTTACGTATCTCGTCGTCGACCTGCTCTACTCCACCTCCATATGCTGCCTTTCCAAAGTCTATAATGACAGGATTGCCTGTCGAAAGTTCAATCATCACGTTCCTGATCGTAATGTCTTGATGCCTGATTCCGCTTTTGTGCAGTGCCTGGAGACCGTCAACAAGCCCCTTTTCAAAGGTATCGACATCTATTGCCTCAATATATTCTTTTGTCTGCGGGTATCCTGTAATCAGGTCTTGAATGGATAGGCCGCGGACTTTTTCCATCATGATCGTTGAATAGGACTCGCGTAGGCAATATGAGTGCGGACTGAGGTCCTCCTCAACCTCCTCGAACGAATCGACCTCGATCACGCGCGGCACGCTACAATTGGCATCACTTTCCATCAATATCTTTCGCGCCATATCCTGCAACATCGCCTCAACCAAAGGTTTGTTTGGAGGAATGGAAGTTCTGTTTGTTTCAGCAGATACTCTTTGGTTCGTGGTTCTGATTCTTTCAAAGTATCCAGAAATATCGTATAGCTTTCGAATCTCATCATCAAGGCTGTCTAAGTCCATTTCAGAGCCGGGTATCACATCAAGCTGGTCCCAAACATACTTTATGCAAACGTACGAATCAAAGGACTCATCCACAGAAGCAACGAACCCGTCGTTACCGCTTCCTAGAAAATTGTCCTTTTTCATAAGAAGCTTGCGATTTTCTCGATGAACCGCATACTTTTCCTCTTCCGATCTTGGTATCTCAGAAAAATATTCACGTGGGTCATTTAAATATGTTTCAATGCTAGGAGCGTCTTTCCTATCAGGCTCATAAGGCTCGTGATACACGTGTGATTCGAAACCGTAGGGCTGTCCTTCAGATATCATTTGTATTCTTATCATAATGATATGCAGGAACAAAATCAACCTGAGACCACGGACACAGAAATGCTACAATACTTTCATGTCGCAAAACGCACAGCAGAAGTCTGCTCCCAAGTCAGAGACGCATCGCCTCAAGCAGGAATTCCTGGAATATATTGAGATTGAGCGGGGTCGGGCCATCAGAACCGTTGAGAACTATAGCCATTATCTGGATGTTTTCATCAAGCAGACCGGAATCCAGGTCCCGAGCGACATAACCAGCGAGAATGTCCGCGAGTTCAGGCTCTGGCTCAACCGCCAGTCTAACGGCAACAATCGCCAGACGGGAGAAACCATGAAGAAGAAGACCCAGAATTACTACCTCATCGCACTGCGTACCTTCCTCAAGTTCCTCGCCAAACGAGGCATATCCTCACTTGCCAGCGATCAGATAGAGCTCGCCAAGGTGGAACCGCGCCAGATCGATGTCATCTCGCATGAGGAACTAATGCGTCTCCTGGATGCACCGAACCAGGAAAAAGAGCCGGAGAGGCAGTGGCGTGGCCATGCGATCCTTGAACTGCTCTTTTCTACAGGGCTTCGAGTATCCGAGCTGTGCTCACTCACCCGCGACCTTGACTTGCAGCGTGACGAGTTCTCAATCAGAGGAAAGGGTGGAAAGGTGCGAGTAGTATTCGTCTCAGAGGAGGCACGCCATGCCGTACGCGAGTATCTCAAGCACCGCAAGGACTTCGCCGAAGCGTTGTTTGTAAAGGTTGCGAACGAGAAGATCAAGACTGATGGCATCAGCGGCCTGACCCGTCGATCGATCGAGCGCATCGTCAAACGATACGCCACACTTGCAGGTATCAGCAAAAAGGTTACGCCGCACGTTATCCGACACTGCTTTGCCACTGACCTACTCTCCAACGGGGCCGACCTGCGTTCCGTACAAGCATTGCTTGGTCACGCCAACATCACGACCACACAGGTCTATACGCACGTTACGGACCGCCATCTGCTTGAAGTCCACAAGGCATTTCATAATAAAAGAAAGCGGGACTAACCCGCTCAACATGTTTGTTTATATATAAAAAAGCCCCTCATCGCTCACCAGTGTAATCTGGTGATGTTGCGATGAGAGGCGGGATATCAATTATCAAACTTCAAAATCTCTAACAGCGTAGAATGAGACCTTCGACGGGAATTGGGAGTTTACGCGGTTTGGAGATCGCTAAGGTCGGCGGTTTGAAGCCATTCGACAGCTTCCTCGGTTGCCTCTTGTTGCTTTTGCTTTTCTTGGATTTTGCGAATGCTCTCTCGGATCTGAATACCTGGAGCCTTCTTGGCCACAGGACTTACCACGAGTGCACTCTCGGTCAACGCGAGTTCGCGATTTGCATAGGAACGATATAGGCGGCGAAAGATCATCCTCTCGTCCTCGTCCATATTGGAGAAACCACAGGCTTTCCATCGCGGATCGTCTGCGCCGAAGTAAACTGCCTGCTTACTCTCATCGGCAACACCGAAGAGATCAGTCAGGAGCGAGTTCGCTTCGGGCGTCAATGCCTCATGAAACGCACGCGCCACGTCACCGTTATACTTTTCCATCGGAATGTCAGCAACACATGTCACTGCGCACAAGGCAAGAATACTTGCCACAAGACCTGAATTAAGTTTCATTCTTTGACTTCTATCAACTGGGAGTTAGTTTGGGAGTTTGTCGAAGATCTCACCCAATTTCAAATACTACAACTATTCCAAAATTGCGCAAGTGTTCTGTGGAAATGCCTAAAGTGATATAGTTCACCCATATGAAAGAAGCCATAGAAATAGTCTCCTGGAACGTAAACGGTATCAGGGCATGGGACAAAAAGGGTATGTTTGCGGACTTTGCGCAGTCAGATGTCGACATTCTCTGCCTACAGGAAACCAAGGCCCATCCGGAGCAATTGGCAGCATATCTCCAGAAGCCGGACGGTTATTTTGCATACTTCAATTCCGCACAGACCAAGAAGGGCTATAGCGGAGTGTCCATTTATACGAAAGCAGAGCCTAAAAAGGTTATTCTCGGCCTTGGGAATGAGGAACTTGACCAGGAAGGACGGCAGTTGACCCTTATTTTTGAAGACTTTATCCTGATTAACTGCTACTTCCCTAACGGCGGAGGTGAGGCGCACCGACTAGAGTACAAGCTCAAGTACTTTGACGCCTTTACCAAATTCCTCAAGAAAATGGAGAAGACAAGCAAGAACATCATCTTCTGTGGAGACGTGAACGTTGCCCATACTGAGATTGACATTGCACGACCCAAGGAAAATGCCAAGAGTATCGGTTTCCTACCCCAGGAGCGAGCCAAGATCGACACCTTTATCAAGAACGAATACGTGGATGTCTACAGGCATTTCAATCCTGAAAAAATTCAGTACACCTGGTGGGACCAGAAGTCCAGAGCGCGCGACAGAAATGTCGGGTGGCGTATAGATTACTTTTTTGTACACAACTCATTCCTCCCTTCTGTGGATAACCTGTTTATAAGAGACACAGTCCTTGGTTCAGACCACTGTCCTGTGGCTTGTAAAATAAGGCTATAAGACATAAAGGACAGTTATCCACTGTTATGCACATGTTGTCCTTTACACTGTCCTTTATCAGACCTATAATTGGTGAAGGAGTTTTGTGGAGTTAACACACAATCAACATTGCACATCCGTTACGTTTCGAGTTACAGATGAAAACCGGACTGTTCTTTCCAAAAAATAAAAATACATACCAACATTTCTCTCGGTTTAGAATTCTCTGGATTGCTTGCCCCAGCAACCAGATACCTAAACTATAAAAGTGTCACGTTAAACCTTTTCCTTTATAGATTCCTTGTCCCGCGCATATTAGCCATTTTGGCTCATTCATTAAGCGGTGAGGATCTTAAGGAAAATCCATACGAATGCCCATATCAAGAACTGTCAGCAAGATGCCGTATTCCCAAATTAGCGCATCCTGATACTCCTGATCTGGTTTGGATCTATAAGGTGAAACGCTTTGACGTCTCACGAACGCCGCCCAACTCTGCCTTTAAGGCTTTGAATCCCCTTTCGAAGCCCCAATCACGCAGATGGGCGGCTTTTCATATCTGTTGGTTTCTCACCCAAACAAAAAGGCGTTCCGGAAGACGCCTGATGTTATTCGTGAAACATGGTACTCATGAAACACCAAAGGTCAGAGCTTAATGCCCTGACCTACAGACTGTTACTCATGAAACAAGCACGGCTATTCAACGCCGTGCTTTTTGCGTATCTCGGCTACTTGCCCATCATTCTCGGACTTAAGAGCATCCTTACCCTTCTCAGCCAACAGGGCTAATTCAGCCTCAGGCAGCCCCTGAAGCTCCTTTGCGCGGGCAACTAGGTATTCCTCGGTATTCAGGGCCGGATTCTCAAGAACCTCGTCAAACAGGGCGTACAGAACGTTTCCCATGGCTTTACCTGGCTTGAAACCGTGTTTCATGAGTAACACCCCATCAACTTTGAGGGTTTTGAGGGATACAGGGTCTTTTAATGCCTCCTCAATCATCGAGACATACTTTCGTAACCTATAAGGATTAGCTGTGGGGCGTCCCGTACCAATTCGGTCACACTGGCGTAGTTTGATTAGATCCCAGAGAGCAGTCTCACCTACTCTCGCAATCATGCGACGGACGGCAGTTAGAGTAATCTCATCTGGGTCAGAGAAGAACATATGCCATCTAATAAGCTTAGAAACATACTCAATTGTTTCACGTGAAAACTTTAAGTCAGTAAGTGTTTGTCGTGTAACACGTTCACCCACAACTTCGTGTCCAAAGAAGGTTGTTTTGCCATTGGTTGTCCTTTTGGTATGAGGCTTTGCAATATCGTGGAACAAAGATGCTAGCCGTATCTCAAAACTAAAGTCTTGGTCTGCCGCGTATTGTAGCGATCGGACAAGATGCTCAAATACGTCATATTTATGAGCCTGCTTGTTCTGAGAGACACCGACTGCATTAACTAGGTCCACTGAAACAAACTGGAGAAGCTTGGACTGGAGCAACAGAAACATTCCTACTGAAGGGTTCTTAGTAAGTAACAACTTAGAGAATTCATCCTTAATTCTTTCACGTGAAACGTTTTTAAGTGTTTCATGAGTACCAAACAGGGAATTAAAGGTGTTTTGTTCAATGACAAAGTCTAACTGGGCAGCAAAACGGACTGCACGCATGAGTCGGAGGGCATCTTCAGCGAATCTGAGGTCAGGATCACCTACTGTCCGTATGATTTTAAGCTCAATGTCCTTTATACCATCATATAAGTCAACAATATGTCCTTTAGATGGGGAATAGGCTATGGCGTTGATAGTGAAGTCACGACGTCCTAGATCATCCTCAAGCTTCTGGCTAAAGCGTACTGAATCAGGTCGTCTGTTGTCCGAATATCCAGACTCTAGCCTATACGGAGTAACCTCAACAACTTTCAAGGCAGAGTCTTCAGAGTCGGTCTTTACCCCAACCGTACCGAACGGATTATCATAGAAAGTCTCGTCCTCACCAAAGAGGGCAATTATCTGTTCTGGGGCAGCGTTGGTCGTAACGTCATAAT
>JAYTLZ010000021.1:0-15201 GCA_043728995.1 Minisyncoccota bacterium | reverse complement strand
TCATTAATAAAAAAGGGCGCGCCTATCGGCGCGCCCTTTTACATTCTAGATTAGTACTCCCGCAATGAGATCTGCCCGTCCAGCTTCTTGATCAGGTCGATGATAACCGACACGGCGATCAGAAGCGACGTACCTCCGACGGAGATGGCGGTGATTCCGGTGTTAGCCTGGATAATGATCGGCAGGACGGCCACGATTCCGAGGAAGATCGCACCAACGAGCGTGATTCGAGTCAGAACTCCTGAGATGTATCGCTCGGTTGTCTCACCTGGTCGTACACCTGGGATGAACGCGCCTGACCGCTGCAGGTTGTGTGACGTTGCCTCAGGGTCAAACGTTACGGCTGTGTAGAAGTATGTAAAGAGAACGACAAGCAGGAAGTAGGTGATTCCGTAGTACAGCTGGTTGGACGTAAACGCCACAACGCTCGCGCTGAAGTTCTGGATCCACGCAACACCAGTCGTAGACGCAAGTGTTCCAAACAGCTGAGGAAGTGTCAGGATCGACAGTGCGAAGATCACAGGGATAACTCCGGCCTGGTTGAGTCGTAGAGGAAGGTATGTCCCTGTTCCGCTGCTTGCCTGTCCTGATCGGACCTGACGAGTGTGCGTAATAGGGATCGGTCGCTCTGCCTCGGTCGTGAACACAACGACGACAACGGTCAGGATAGCCACAAGTACCAACAGAAGGTACACAGGAATCATAGCAGGTGTGTAGGTAAAGAGAAGCTGCGAGATCGCTGCCGGGAACGACGCAACGATTCCGGCAAAGATGATGAGAGACACTCCGTTACCGATTCCGAACTCGCTGATCAGCTCTCCGATCCACATCAGAAGGATTGTTCCGGCTGTCACCACAAGGATGTTCGTTCCAAGGGCAAGTCCAGAGAGCGGCGCAAGAACGCCCTGCTGCTGCAAGAGTACGAGGAATCCGAACGCCTGGATAGTCGCAAGAGGAACGGTGATAAGTCGCGAGTACATCGCGAACTTCTTTCGTCCCATGTCCCCGCTCTCATGGAAAAGCTCCTTCAGTTTGGGAGACATGATAGTCGAAAGCTGCATGATAATAGAGGCCGTAATGTACGGTCCTACTCCGAGCATGATAATTGAAAGTCCTGAGAGTCCTCCTCCTGAGAATACATTCAAGAGGTTAAGGAACTGGTTCTGCTCGAAGAATGCCTGAAGCTGAATGGTATCAACTCCCGGGATCGGGATCGCAGCAAGGATTCGCACGACGATAAGTGCGCCCAGAACGAACAGAACTCGTCTTCGTAAAATTGGATCTTGGTAAATAAGTCGAAGTTTTCTGAAGAAATTTGTGATCATAATTACTTTATCTTACCACCTGCTGACTCAATTTTCACCTTCGCAGTTGCGGATACAAGACAATTAATAATTGTGACCTTAACGGTAATCTCTCCAGTAGAGAGAATCTTCACGACAGGAAGCTTTCCTGACACCTTTGTGACAAGTCCCTTCTGTGAAAGGTTTGATGGAGAAACGATATCGCCATCCTTGAAGTGAGTAGAGATCTTCGCAAGTGAAACAGCCTCAGGCTTGTTCACGTTGATGCTCTTGTTGCTGTTCTTACCTCGTCCTCGAAGCTTAGGAAGCGTCTTGATGAAGTCTCGGATCTCAGGTCGGATCTTGTGTCCGGCTCGCGCCTTCTGACCCTTTGTTCCTCGTCCTGCCGTCTTGTCTCCTCGACCAATAAGCTTCTTTCGCTTTCGTGGTGTCTTAGGTTGTAGTTCGTGTCGTTGCATGATGGTTTATATTATACAGTCTCTGTTACAGTTTTCTCCGTCTTCTTCTCTGTCACCTTCTGGGCTCGCGCCTTCTTGAGCGTTCCAAGCGCCTTGATAGTTGCCTTGGCGATGTTCAGCTTGTTCTTTGATCCAGAAAGAATCTTGGCGTTGATATCCTTCAGTCCTGCAAGGATAATGATGTCTCGAACGGCTGATCCGGCAATGATTCCTCGTCCCTTGGCCGGGATCATCTTGACGATTCCTGATGAGAACTTAGCCTGAACCTCGTGTGGGATAGACATGTCAGCAGTCGTATTGATCTTGATGGCCGCCTTCTTGGCTGCTCGTACTGCCTTATCGATAGCAAGTGAAGTGTCACCTGCCTTTCCTGTCGCAACTCCTACTCGACCCTTCTTGTCACCGACAACGATAGCAACGCTGAATGTGAATCGTCGTCCTCCTGAAGCAACTCGAGTCACTCGTCGGATGGCTAGGATCTTCTGCTCGAACTCTGATCGAACTCGCTCGCGTCGCTTTGCGACTCGTCGCTTGTTCTTTCGGAATGGAGGCCGGTCTCCGCCTCGATCACCTCCTCTGTCACCTCGTGGTGCAAAACTTCGTCCTCCTGCTGGTGCAGCTGGCGTTGTCTCGGTGTTTGTTGTTGGTGTTTGTAGGTCGGTCATATAATGTTTGTATTAAAATTCTAATCCCCCTTCTCGCGCTGAGTCAGCAAGAAGCTTGATCAGTCCCGTGTACAGGTATCCCGATCGATCGAACACGACCTTCGTAACGTTCTTTGCCTTTCCGGCTTTAGCGATCTCTACTCCGACAGTCTTTGCCTTCTCTGACATAGACTTGCCCTCGATCTTCATGGAGTTGGCCGCGACGATAGTCTTGCCTGCAATGTCGTCAATAAGCTGAACATACACGTCCTTGTTGGACTTGAATACTGAAAGTCGTGGTCGATCCGCAGTACCTGCCACCTTGGCTCGTACTCGGTTGTGTCGCTTTTTTCTTTTTTGTTCTCGTGAAATCATAAATATGTTGAAGATTATACGGACTTCTTACCCTCCTTTCGTCGGACAACCTCGTCAGAGTATCGGATTCCCTTACCCTTGTACGGCTCAGGCTTCTTCTTGGATCGAACGACCGCAGAGAACTGTGTGACCACCTCCTTGTCGATTCCTGAGATCGTAACCTCTCCCTTCTCAACCTTGACTGACAGTCCCTTTGGAAGCTCCATCTTGACCTGGTGTGAGAATCCAAGGTTCATGACAAGTGTAGTTCCCTGAAGCTCGGCCTTGTATCCGACTCCTTCGATGATGAGCTTGGTAACGTACTCCTGGTTAACTCCGGCAATCATGTTCTTGATGTGAGAACCGAATGTACCCCAGAGCGCGTTTGTTGCGATAGACTCGTCTTTTGGCACAAGCTTGATCTCGTTACCCTCGATCTGCACCTCAATGGCATCAGTTCGAACGACTCGAGAAAGCTCTCCAAGTGGTCCCTTTACAGTAAGAACGTTGCCTGAGAGTGAGACTTCAGTCTTTGCGGGGATCTCTATGATTCTTTTTCCAATTCGTGACATATAGGTTGATTACCACATTTTAAATAAAATCTCTCCTCCGATCTTGGCCTTTCGGGCTGCCTTGTCAGACAGAACTCCCTGAGGTGTCGAGAATACGGTGATTCCGTATCCGCTTCGAACTGGCTTGATGTCCTTGTATCCTGTGTAGGATCGCTTTGACTGCTTGGACATTCGCTTTACGTCAGTGATGGCTGGCGCTCCTTCCTCGTACTTGAGTGCAACTACGAGCTTCTTCTTAAGGTCCTTACCCTGCTTGTCGATAGCTCCGACGAATCCCTCCTTCTTGAGCACGTCAAGAATAGCGGCGTTCATCTTTGTATCAGCAACGATAAGAGAGTCATGCTTAGCAAGCTGAGCATTCTTAAGTGAGATGATTAGATTTGAAATTTTGTCTCCTACCATGATGATTTTGTAATTCCTGGGATCTGGCCTTCGTTTGCAAGCTCTCTGAAGCAAATTCGACACATGTCGAAGTCTCGCATATATCCTCGCTTTCGTCCGCACTTAAAGCACCGTCGCACAACGCGCGACTGGAACTTTGGTGTCTTGAGTGATCTTGCTATTACTGATTTTTTTGCCATATGCTTTGTAAAACAAAAGGCCCTTAAAAGGGTCTCCACATACTAGCAAGGTTGGGGTAGGATGTCAAATGAAATAAGGCTGATTTCGGAAAGGTTGTACTTTAACCCTTATCTGGTAGTCTGACAGCAGAAGCATACCCATGAGAACATATAACATTGCCGTTTTTACAGGCGACCTCAGCAGGCCCATTCAGCGCGTTTTGGTCCAGTCATTGCTTGGTTTGTACTGCCATCTCGAAGGATATGAGGACGATCGCGAATGCAGTGTGATTATCCACGACTTGGATGAGGTGACTGGCGAAAAGGTCGGCGAGCGCATCTTCTTTGGAACCAAAGCCGCCTTACTCAAACAGGAAGATCCGGAATACGTACCCGCCCCGCAGCACTAGCTGCGGGGCTTCTTCTTGCATTTTGGGCGCAACGTGCAAGGATACAGGAGAAAGGACCTCATGCAATGAAATACTCATTCAAAATCAAGCTCCTGAATCTTCCTGCGAACAGGTGCCGCACCTTCGATTCCAAAGAAGTCGCTCTCGAACACGCACAGGAACTCGCCAAAGAAAGTGAAAGAGTTCCCGCCCGACTCGTCATATCGAGAAGCGATCACGTGACGGTAATCACCCTGTCATGTCCGCTCCATGGTATCGTGGGCTACCTGCAGGACTTCAGTATCCCATTGGACGACGCGATCCCCGAACCACCTCACAGAAGACGCAGTCGCACAAGGAACACCGTCCGGTACTAGCCTGGTTTGCAGGGACAAGGACCAGCCAGACAAATCAAAAAGGCGCGCCTACGGGCGCGCCTTTCTCTTGTATAAAATATGTCCTCTCCTATTACTTCTTGAATGGGAATCCGAGGTACTCAAGGAAGGCTGCGCACTCCTTGGGAGTCTTGGCAGTCGTTACGACCGTAATCGATAGTCCGAATACGTCCTTGATGTCCTCGTCAGAGGTCTCTGGGAAGATAACGTGCTCCTTGATACCAAGTGAGTAGTTACCGACAGCGTCGACGGCCTCACGCTTGATTCCGCGGAAGTCTCGCGTTCGAGGAAGGGCGATGTTGATCAGTCGATCAACAAAGTCAGTCATCTTGGCTCCTCGAAGAGTCGTCTGGTATCCAGAAAGCTGACCCTCTCGTACCTTGAATGAGGCGATAGACTTCTTGGCAAGTCGCTCAGCTGACTTCTGTCCTGTGATCTTGGCCATTCGGTTTACGATCAGCTCCATCTTCTTCTTGTCAGCCTTGGTCTTACCTACTCCTGTGTTCACAATAACCTTCACAAGCTTTGGAGCCTGCATCGTGTTTGTGTAACCGAACTCCTCCTTGAGAGTCTTGTATGTATTCTTCTGTTTGATTTTTACTGATTCCATGTTGGTATGAGTTATTTGGCGGCCTTACTTTATTTCCTGTCCAGACTTCTTGGCAACTCGGACCTTCTTGTCTCCGTCCACCTTGTATCCTACTCGTGTCGCCTTTCCAGACTTTGAGTCGATAAGAGAAACGTTTGAAACGTCGAGCGGCATCGTCTTGTCGATGATCTCACCCTTCTTGTCAGCGTTGAACTTGCTCTTGGCGTGCTTCTTTGAGATGTTCACTCCGGCAACCACAACCTTTCCAAGCTTTGGAAGAGATCGCAACACCTCTCCGGTCTTTCCCTTGTCCTTTCCCGCAAGCACTATTACTTTGTCTCCTTTCTTGATCTTCATATAGTATTAAATTACCTCAGGCGCCATTGAAGAGATCTTCTGGTATCCCATTTCTGATAATTCTCGAGGTACCGGTCCGAACACTCGGTTCGCGATTGGCTCTCCCTTGGTCTTGTCCACGATAACTACCGCGTTCTCGTCGAATCGGATGTATGATCCGTCCTTTCGCTTGAAAGCTCGCTTCTGTCGTACAACGATCGCGTGCAGCACGTCCTTTCGCTTAACGGCCTTTCGAGGCTCTGCCTTCTGAACTGCAAGCACTACCTTGTCTCCGATCTGGGCGTATCGCCGCTTTGAACCTCCGAGCACCTTGAACACTCGTCCGATCTTGGCTCCGCAGTTGTCTGTTATTGAAACTATTGTTTGTGGTTGAATCATGGGACTATGTGTTATTTAACTACGATGAAATGCTTGTCCTTTGAAATAGGCCGTGTCTCCTTGATAGTAACCAAGTCTCCAATCTTGCAAGTGTTGCCAGCGTCGTGCGCCTTGTACTTCTTGTGCTGCTTGATGAACTTCTGGTACTTGGCATGCTTGAAGTATCGAGTAACCTTGACCACAACAGTGTCAGTCATCTTGTCAGAAACAACCTCGCCCTTGAGCGTCTTTGTCTTTGGAATATTCTTTTGTTCTGTTGTGTTGGTCATGGTTTATTTTGTTGAGTTCAACTGTGTCATGATCTGGGCGATTTCCCTCTTGAGAGTTCGTGTCTCGCTTGTCTTTCGTGATCGGCTTCCTGAAAGCGAGAATCGCGTCTTGAGAAGTGACTCCTGTCTCTCCTTGAGTTCCTTCTGGAGATCCTCGGTATTCATTTTTTTGAAATCTGTGCTCATGTCGTTGTTAGTGTTACTACTTTACACAAATATTAATCTCTTGCAACTACCTTGGTAGTTACGGGCAGCTTTGTTCCTGCCTTTCGGAGTGCCTCTCGGGCGATCTCCTCGGTCACACCGTCCACCTCAAAGATGATTCGGCCGGGGAATACCTCGCACACAAAGTGCTGGGGATCTCCCTTACCCTTACCCATCTTCATCTGTGCAGGCTTCTGAGTCACGGGTCGGTCTGGGAAGACTCGGATCCACGATCGGCCAGTCTTACCAAGGTGTCGGGACATCGCTCGTCGGGCTGCCTCAATCTGATTGGAGGCAACTCGGCTGTATGACGTAGCCTTGAGTCCGAACTGTCCGAATGAGACAGTTGCTCCCTTGAGCTTAGGCTTCACCATCTTTGTCGGATGAATTCGCCTTGTCTGCCACTTTCTATGCTTTACTTTCTTTGGAATTAACATAAGCCTTTATTTATTGAATACCTCTCCTCGATAGATCCACACCTTGATTCCGAGGTCTCCCTGCGGGATCGTCGCTCGAACTCGAGCGAAGTCGATGTCTGCTCGAATTGTCTGAAGTGGGATTCGTCCCTTCTTCAGATCCTCTGTTCGTGCCATGTCAGCACCGTTTAGACGACCACCAAGTCGGATTCGTACTCCCTGTACGTCCCGGTTGGCCATAACCTTCTCCACTGTCTGCTTTAGTACCCGTCTAAATGGCATTCGCTTCTGCAGGGCGTCTCGAACCTGAAGTCCGACCAGCTTGGCGTTTGACTCTGGAGATCGAACCTCGTCGATCTCGATCTTTGTCTCGATAGCCTTGTCAAAAATCTTGCTCTTGATCATGAATGACATCAGTTCCTTTCGGAGCTTCTCCATTCCCTCACCGTTTCGACCGATGATCATACCTGGTCGAGATGTCTTGATGATAACTCGAATGGCCTTCTCTGATCGCTCGATCTCGATGTCCGCAACGAAGAACTCAAGAAGCTTCTTCTCAAGATATCGGCGGATAAGCACGTCACCCTTCAGGAACTCCCGATACTTTCGGTCCACGCCGAACCAACGTGACTTCCAGCCTCGCAGTGTTCCTAGTCTATGAGCATATGGGTGTACTTTGTGTGACATACCTTATTTTGTTGATTTCTTAGTTGTTTTGGTAACGTTCTTAGTAGATGACTTTGGTGCGTTCTCCTTTGTATCTGTTGATGCGGCAAGAGCGGCGTCCTTCTTAGAAAGCTTTCCTGCTCCAAGCACGATCTTGACGTGGCTTGATCGCTTTCGGATAGGGTGAGCCATTCCTCTCCACTTTGGCATCCATCGGTGCGCAACGATTCCCTTCTGTACAGAAACCTCCTTTACGACAAGCGTATCAAGGGCCTCACCGTTGATCTTGGCGTTCGCAATTGCGCTATCGAGAAGCTTCTTGAGTGGAAGGGCTGCTCGCTTTGGCATGAATGACAAAACGTTCTGCGCGTCCACGATCTTCTTGCCTCGAATAGTGTCCGCAACAACGCGTACCTTTCGGGGTGACTGTCGATAGTTTTTGAGAAATGCTGTTGCCATGATAGGTAGTTAGGATTGGAATTATTTCTTAGCGGCTGGTGCTGCCTTTGCTGCCTTTGCTGCAGTGATCTCGGCCTCCTTCTTGGCCTGGTCGAGCTCCTTCTGCATCTTTCCTCCGTGTCGCACGAACTTCTTGGTTGGAGAGAACTCTCCGAGTCGGTGTCCTACCATTTCTTCCGTTATGAGTACTGGAGTGTGAACCTTACCGTTATGCACACCAAAAGTGAAACCTACCATCTCAGGTGAGATCTGGCTGCTTCGTGCCCATGTATTGATAACTGCAGCATCAGAAGGCTTCTTGCCCTCCAGCTTCTTAAGCAGTTTCTCGTCTACGTATGGTCCCTTTTTGATTGATCGTGTCATAATTAATGTAAGAAAATGAAAAGCCCAAAGTCATTAGGCTTCACAAGATAATATCAGATTCCTCGGTGAAGTCAAGAAAAGAAGGCTGGACCGTCCCCTAAATAAACCCGACCTCCCTTGTAAGGAGGTCGGTAATGTCTAGTGGGTTAAGTATATGCCTTCATATTTTTCTGTCAAGACTAAAAGTATGCGATTCAGGCCTTATTTCCTTCTCTCTACCTCATCTCGTATAGACTCAATGGTTATGTAGCTTGCCCCAGGATGAGTAAGGGCAAATGTCTTCAGTTCCCAGGAAAGTCCTGTGCCGAAGGAAAATATTCGTATTATTTTCCCTTTTGCCCAGTAATACTGAACCACCGAGAGAAAGTCGCTATCACCCGTAAACAGAATTATGCAGTCCAGATCGTCCTCATAATTCCTCATATCCATTGTGAGTTCGATGTCCATATCGCATTTGGTCACACCACCAACTAAATGCTTAAGACCCTTCCTTATTACCCGATACCCTATTCCTTCAAGAAAATTAAGGAACTTCTTTCTTTTATAAGCCCGCTTGAGAGCAACTGGGTCTCGCGGGTCATTATCCTCGCAGGCATAATAATTAAACACAACAGGATCAAACCTTACCTTCAGATATTCTCTCAATTTTTCAAAATCTATCTCGATTCCGGACCTTCTGCTACCCCAAAACAGGTTTGAACCGTCTATGAATACTCCTGTTCGCAGGCTCTTACGGTTTTCTTGTGCCATAGAGACACTATGCCAAAAAGAAATCTGTTGAGGCTCAAGAAAAGATAAAGACGGAGCTAAAACAAAAAGGCACCGCTTGGCGGTGCCTTTCTTTAAACAAAATGAGAGTTACTGGGTCATCGCCGCCCTGGTCTGTGGGCCGAAGGCTCCGTTTGCAGGTGAGATACCCTTTGATGCCTGGAATGCCGCAAGGGCCTTCTGAGTTGCAGGACCGAAGGTATTGCTCTCGTACCCTACTGATCCTGGCTGCCCGGCATTAGCGTTGACCATGAAGCCATTGGCGTTCAGGAAGCGCTGGATCGAAGCCACTCCTGGGTCAGTCATGCCGACAGAGAGGTTGGGAATCGAAGCAATGTGGGAGTAGGCTGCAGCGTTAGCTGAAAGTGACGCGTTTTGTGCATCGCTAAATGCTCCGGCCACAACACCCGTAGACAAGTTGATCGTCTTGGTAGCTGATCCGAGCACTGCACCGGAAGAAGAAAGTGCCTCGACCTGTGCAGTAAGCGTTCCATATCCAGTGAGCTGCCCACTGATCTGCTTGGTAAGTAGCTGCTGACCGAGAATGAACGTTGTGTTCTTTTCAGTTCCTGACGCAGAACACGTCCCTAGAAATATTGCAGGAGACGTAACAGGGTTTGAACACGTAACGGTATACCTCCATGAGGCAGGCTTTGCATTTATCCCGACATGCACCGTAACAGATCCGTTAGTGAGCTTATTAAGCTTTACGTTAGGTACTACTGTTGTAGTGGTAGGTGGTGTCGTCGGAGGTGTTGTAGGCGGAGTCGTCGGAGGTGTTGTAGGCGGAGTTGTCGGTGGGGTCGTTGGAGGCGTAGTTGGAGGAGTGGTCGTATTTGTCGGTACTACGTACTGGTATGTCTGGGTCTGGATGATCTCGTCCTGGTAATTCTTAACGTCGATCCTGACAGTAACAGTCTGTCCCCGGTACTTGCTGAAGTTAAGCTTGTGTAGGTGTGCCTCGACCATTCTCGAATTCAATAACGCGGAATAGATTCCGGTTACCGAAACCTTCTTTACGTCCTGAGAGCAAGGGGTCGTCGTCGCATTCGAACAACTCACTGTAATCTCTAATCTCTTTACGTTTGTGAGGTTGCTCGCTTTTTTAACGTAAAAGTCCACATACCGGTTTCCTGCATCCTCCTTAAACTGCACGCCTGCAGACACAGGGGTTGAGGTCGAGGTATTCGTGCTTTCGTTTATATACGTCCTGATGCGGGTGGCCCTTTGCTTGTTTAGGATATTTTTCTCAGTAATGTCATTGATAAAGTCCAGAAGGAATTCTTTTTCTGACGCAGTGTACGCAGAAACGCTAAACACAGAGGTGGCAAATGTCAAAAGCATCAGTGCCAAAATGATAAATTTTTTCATGTATATGATTGAAATGTAAGTGACCGAATAAATAATGTGCCCAACAAACGAATTTGTTAGCCTTATTATACCCTCCGCAACACGCAAATGAGGAAAAATCAAATGAGGTGTGGATAAAACATGCCTCCCTAAACGCGAAAACGCCCCGTAGGGGCGTTTTCTGAGTATTACTTAGGAGTGTTTCGCTTTGTCTTTCGTCGCGCGACAATCATGTCGTTAGAGTACTTCTTCGGCGTTCGGGTCTTAACTCCGTATGCCTGCTTACCGTACCGAGTCTTAGGTCCTCGTCGTAGTCCGATTCCCTGCTTCTGCTCTCCTCCTCCGTGAGGGTGATCAACAGGGTTCATGGCAGATCCTCGAACGTGAGGCCGTACTCCTCGATGTCGGTTTCGTCCCGCCTTTCCGAGGTTAATGAGTCGGTACTCGTCGTTTGAAACCTCTCCGACAGTCGCCCAACATGAGCTCTGCACCTTTCGGATCTCTCCTGAAGGCAGCTTGATCTGGGTCATGCCCGTATCAGGGTCCTGCGCAACGATCTCGGCATAGTTACCGGCTGATCGCACGAGGGCTGCGCCCTTAAGCGGCTTGAGCTCGATGTTGAAGATGAATGTTCCCACAGGAATCTTGAAAAGGGGAAGTCGGTTACCCGTCTCAACCTTCGCAGTCTCGGACACGATGAACTTTGCTCCGGCCTTCATGGACTTTGGAACGAGCACGTATCGTCGCTCTCCATCCTGGTATACCGCGATTCCGATAAAGCCTGATCGGTTAGGATCGTACTCAATCGTCTCGAGCTTTGCAGGGATGTCGATCTTGTTGTATTTGAAATCAACGAGTCGGTAGCTTCGCTTGTGTCCACCTCCTCGGTGAGGAGCAGTCACTCGTCCGGTGTTGTTTCGTCCGCCCGACTGTGCCTTACCCTGCACAAGTGCCTTAAGAGGCTTGGTCTTGGTCAGGTAGTTCTTGTACGAGATAACCGAGCTTCCTCGGGTACCTGGTGTTACTGGTTTTAGTTTTTTAATCATACTGTGTTTAGTTAGCAGCTCCGGCGTAGGATACGCGGGCTATACAACCTAATAATTACTATACGAACTCGATAGTGTCAGACTTGTCCAAAAAGACGTATGCCTTCTTGAAACCAGACACGACTCCGTGTCGACCTCGCTTGAACACCTTTCGGGGCTTGGTCATGATCGTGTTGACCTTTAGGGGTGCAACTCCGAACTTGATCTTGATCGCCTCGGTGATCTGTCGCTTGTTGGCCTTGCTTGCCACCTCGAAGACGTACACTTTCTTCTCAGAAAGGAGTGCGGCTCGCTCGGTGATTCGCGGCTTGATAAGTACCCATGTCAGGTCCGCAGACGTAGTCTTCAGGTCCTTCTTTGAAGCTTCCTTCTTAGGAGCAGCTTTCTTTTTTTCTTTTTTTCCAAAAATAGCCATATCTCCTAATTTAGTTTTGCTTCTAATACCTTCACGCTCGTCTCCGGGTTCTCGATCACGACGTACTTGTACTTCAGAAGGTCAAGGGGATTGAGATTTCGCATCTCGTCCACCTTTACGTTTGAGAAGTTAGCAAATGACTTCTTGGTGTTGATGTCATTCTCGTCGATAGCGATGTACGCTCGGTTCTTTCGCCTTGCTCCAAGCATCTCGTATCCCTTGATGGTTCCGAGTGCCTTGAAGATGGCTGTCGCCTCCTTGGTCTTTGGCTCAGCAAATGAGATGCTGTCCACGAAGATAACCTCTCCGTTGAGTGCCTTTCGAGAAAGGATAGTGAATAGGGCCTTGGCCTTCATCTTCTTGTTGATCTTTCGGTCGAAGTTTCGCTCGTTTGACGGTCCGAATGTTACTCCTCCTCCCTTCCAGATCGGAGATCGCTTGGATCCGTGTCGTGCTCGACCGGTTCCCTTCTGCTGCCATGGCTTTCGTCCTCCTCCTCGCACTTCACCTCGGTCCTTTGTGTGGGCAACCGGTGTTCGTGCTGAAGACTCCATTGACATAACTACCTGCTGAACTAGGTCAGAATTCCACTTCAGGCCGAAAACGGACTCAGGAGCATCAAATGTTCCCTTCTCCTTTCCTTCTTTTGAATATACGTTGATTTTCATAGTGAGAATTCTTATCCTTTAATTTCAACAAGCGTACCCCTTCGACCTGGGACCGCACCCTTAATGTAGATCAGGTTGTTCGTCGCATCGATCTTGGCAACCTTAAGTCCCTTGACCGTTACTCGATCAGCTCCCATTCGACCTCCCATGCGAAGACCCTTGAACACGCGCTGAATACCTCCTGATCCGATAGCACCAGGCTCTCGCTCTGAGTGCTTCTGGCCGTGTGAGCGACGTCCTCCCTTGAAGCCGTGTCGCTTGACCACTCCCTGAAATCCCTTACCCTTTGAGATTGCTGACACCATGATGGTATCGCCCTCTGTGAAGGTATCGATTTCGATTTTGTCTCCTAATTGGAATTCTCCCGCTACTTTAAATTCTTTAAGAGTGGAAAAGTTGCCCAAGTCCTTGATATGCCCACGGATGGGCTTTAAGATGTTCTTGGCCTTCTTCTCCCCAAATCCGACCTGGATGGCCTGATAGCCGTCCTTGTCCGTTGTCTTCACCTGAGTGACTACGTTTGGCCCCGTCTTGATCACAGTAACAGGAACAACGACACCTTCTTCTGTGAAGATTTGTGTCATCTTTTCTTTTGTTCCTAGTAAAAATTTCATGATATTCGTGCTAATCGTTTAATAAATCCACTGTGTCTAGTTCATCTTCACGTCGATGTTGACTCCTGAAGGTAGGCTGAGGTTAGTCAAAGCTTCGACTACCTTAGCATCAGGATTCAAAATGTCAATGAGTCTTTTGTGTACGCGCATCTCGAACTGTTCTCGCGCATCTTTGTGCACAAAAGCCGCTCTGTTCACTGTGTACTTCTTAATCTCGGTTGGCAGTGGAATCGGACCGCTGACAGTCGCTCCGAATCGGAGCGCCGTGTCCATGATCTGCTTTACTGACTGGTCAAGAATCTTGCTCTCATACGCTCGTACCCGTATTCGCAGCTTTGGAAGTTCCTGTGGCTTCTTCTCTGTCTTCTTCTCCGCTTTTTTTTCTGGCATATGTTATTTGACCTTTGATCGGCAAGCTAGTTGCTACGCATGCAAGATGTGCCGCGCATATCCTATCTCCCGAAAAGGGCTCGTTATTTGGTAATTACTTTACGATCTTAGTCACAACTCCAGCTCCCACGGTCTTTCCTCCCTCTCGGATGGCGAATCGTGTCTGGTCCTCAAGCGCAACTGGTGCTACCAGCTTAACCTTGAATGTAACTGTGTCTCCTGGCATAACCATCTCTACTCCCTCGGCTAGTGTTACCTCTCCAGTCACGTCCGTTGTTCGAACGTAGAACTGTGGCTTGTATCCTGAGAAGAACGGAGTGTGTCGTCCACCTTCCTCCTTCTTGAGGATGTATACCTCGGCCTCGAACTCGTCGTGAGGAGTCACTGTTCCAGTTGCTGCAAGCACCTGACCTCGTGTGATGTCCTCCTTCTTAAGTCCTCGAACTAGGATTCCGGCGTTGTCTCCAGCCTGTCCCTCTGAAAGAGACTTGTTGAACATCTCGATACCTGTAACAGTCGTCTTGACTGTGTCCTTAAGACCGATAACTGAGATTTCCTGTCCAACCTTGATAACTCCTCGCTCGATTCGTCCTGTAACCACTGTTCCTCGACCTTCGATTGAGAAGATGTCCTCAACTGGCATAAGGAATGGCTTGTCAGTCTCTCGAACTGGAAGCGGGATGTATGTATCTAGGTGTCCTGCAAGCTCAAGGATCTTCTGTGACCACTCGCTGCTCATGTCTGTAGACTCAAGCGCCTTAAGGGCTGAACCTCGTACAAACGGAGTGTTCTGGCCGTCAAATCCCTGGTTGTCTAGAAGCTCCTTGATCTCCTCCTCTACGAGGTCAATCATCTCTGCATCCTCCACCATGTCACACTTGTTGATGAACACGATGATCTTAGGCACTCCAACCTGCTTTGCAAGAAGAACGTGCTCTCGAGTCTGAGGCATCATACCGTCTGTTGCTGCTACCACGAGTACGGCTCCGTCCATCTGGGCGGCTCCTGTAATCATGTTCTTGATGTAGTCGGCGTGACCTGGGGCATCAATGTGAGCGTAGTGTCGTGCTGGCGTTGAGTACTCAGAGTGAGAGAGAGAAATTGTAATTCCTCGTGCCTTTTCCTCAGGAGCCTTGTCAATCGCGTCCACTCCCTTAACTGTAGCGGTGTAACCCTCTCCAGCCTTTGATAATGTGTGCAAGATTGCCGCTGTAAGAGTAGTCTTACCGTGGTCAACGTGACCGATTGTGCCTACGTTAACGTGAGGCTTTGACCGGTCGAATTCTGCTGCTGCCATAATAATATGATAGTTAGTGTTAAATAATGTGTGTTTCCTGGTGCGAAGGCGCGAGAACTTGGCCTCACATCAGAGAGCACTGCCCCAAATATATGTCCCTTTTATACTAAAAACTAATATAAAAATCGCACGTATAGGTAGAAACATAGTATCAAAAAAGGGGCAAGTGTCAACGTAGGTTGTCCCGGCAACGCTTTGAAAAACGGTCCTTCCGGACAACCTGCCAAGCGACTCTGTCCGGAAGGACCGTTTTTCTAGCGTTTTGCCTCGCCTGGC